>JBQCHF010000147.1:0-29494 GCA_051954955.1 Motilibacteraceae bacterium | reverse complement strand
GAGCCCCGCGAGCACCCGCTCGCGGGGCTCCGGCACGTCCAGGGTGTCCAGGGTCGGCGAGCGGCGCCTCCGCGGGGCGCGCGGCGCCGCTCAGCGGCTGGTCGCCCGGTTGTACTGGCGGGTGGCGACGGGCACGAAGATCACCAACACGCCGACGATCCAGATGAGCGAGTAGGCCGTGGCGTGCTGCAGGGACCAGTAGTCCGGTGCCGGCACGCCGGTCGGCAGGTTCCCGAACCAGTCGCGGCAGGCCTGGGTCACTGCCGACAGCGGGTTCCAGGCCGCGAAGGTCCTGAGCACCCCGGAGAGGGCGTCGAGCGGCACGAAGGCGTTGGAGATGAAGGTGATCGGGAAGATCACGATGAACGCGGCGTTGTTGACCACCTCGGGGCTCGGAGCCAGCAGGCCCACGAAAGCCATGATCCAGCTGAACGCGTAGGCCCACAGCAGGAGCAGGACGTAGCCGATGACCGCGTCCAGCACGGAGCTGCGCACGCGCCAGCCCACCACCAGACCGGTCAGCGACATCACCACCACGACGATGACGTTGTTGGCCAGGTCGGACAGGGTGCGGCCGGCCAGCACCGACGTCCGCGACATCGGCAGCGACCGGAAGCGGTCGATGATCCCCTTCTGCATGTCGTCGGCGAGCCCGGCCCCGGTGAGCGTCGCGCCGAACGTGACCGTCTGGGCGAAGATCCCGGCGATCAGGTACTCCCGGTAGCTGCTGCCCCGCACCGCGATCGCACCGCCGAACACGTAGGCGAACAGCAGGACGAACATGATCGGCTGCAAGGTGGTGAAGACCAGCAGGTCTGGGACCCGCTTGATCTTGGTCAGGTTGCGCTTGGCGACCACCAGCCCGTCGCTGACCGCGGACAGGGCGGAGGAGGAGCCGGGCGCGCGGTCGGAGGTCTCGAGGGTCATCGGCTGCTCACCTTCGCTTCGCTCTTGGCGGCTTGGTCGTCCTGCGCGGCATGGCCGGTGAGCGTGAGGAACACGTCGTCCAGCGTCGGGCGGCGCAGGGCCACGTCGCCGATCTCGATGCCCGCGACGTCGAGCAGCTGCAGCGCCTCGCGCAGGGCTGCGGTCCCGGTGGACACCGGCACGCTGACCTGGTGGACGTGCTCGTCGGTGGTCGGGTCGCCGCTGCCGACCCGCGAGACCAGCTCACGGGCCTCGGCCAACCGGGCGGCGTCGCTGACCACCACCTCCAGCCGCTCGCCGCCGACCTGCAGCTTCAGCTGGTCCGCGGTGCCCTCGGCGATGATCGTGCCCCGGTCGATGACCACGATGTTGTCCGCCAGCTGCTCGGCCTCCTCCATGTACTGGGTGGTCAGCAGCAGCGTCGTGCCACCGGCCACCAACCCGCGGATCACCTCCCACAGGTCGTTGCGGGAGCGGGGGTCCAGCCCGGTCGTCGGCTCGTCCAGGAAGAGCACCACCGGATCGGCCACCAGCGCCCCCGCCAGGTCGAGCCGCCGGCGCATGCCGCCCGAGTACGTCTTCACCGGGCGGTCCGCGGCGTCGGACAGGGAGAACTGCTCCAGCAGCTCGCCGGCCCGAGCCCGGCTGCTGCGCCGGCCCAGGTGGTAGAGGTTGCCCACCATCTCGAGGTTCTCCCGGCCGGTGAGGTACTCGTCGACGGCGGCGTACTGCCCGGACAGGCCCATGACGCGCCGGACCTCCTTGGGCCGCTCGACCACGTCGATGCCGGCCACCCAGGCCCGCCCGACGTCCGGGCGCAGCAGCGTGGTGAGCACCCGCACGGTGGTGGTCTTGCCGGCCCCGTTGGGCCCGAGCAGGCCGAGCACGGTGCCCTCGGGCACCGCGAGGTCGACGCCGTCGAGCGCGCGCACCTCGCCGTACTGCTTGACCAGCCCCTCGGCGACGATCGCGCCGTCAGCGCCGTTCATCGGGCTCCCCCTCCGCGTGCACCGACCGGACGGGGACGAGCGTAGGGAGGAGCCCCGACAGCGCGCGAGGCCGTTTGCGCGGCGCAGGACGAGCGCGAGAGGCCGCTCCGCTCAGGGCACGAACAGACGGTAGCCGGCGCGCCGCAGCCGGCCCACGACGTCGTCGCAGTGCTCGGCGCCGCGGGTCTCCAGCTGCAGCGCCACCTCGACCTCGTCCACCGACAGGCGCGGGTCGGTGCGCCGGTGCTCCACCTCCACCACCGAGGCGTCGGCGTCGGCGACCTCGCGCAGCAGCCGGGCCAGCGCGCCCGGGCGGTCGGGCACGCGCACCCGCAGCGAGAGGAAGCGGCCGGCCACCGCCAGTCCGTGGCGAAGCACCCGCATGAGCAGCAGCGGGTCGATGTTGCCGCCGGAGAGGACCACCGCCACCGGCGGCTCGAACGCGCGCGGGTGCTCCAGCAGCGCCGCCACCCCGGCCGCGCCAGCCGGCTCGACGACGAGCTTGGCCCGCTCCAGCATGAGCAGCAGCGCCTTGGACAGCGACTCCTCGCTCACCGTGACGACGTCGTCGACGTGGTGGGCGACCAGGTCGAAGGGCACCTGGCCCGGCCGGCCGACCGCGATGCCGTCGGCCATGGTGGACATCTCGGCCAGCGCCACCGGACGCCCGGCCGCCAGCGAGCGGGGGTAGGCGGCCGCGCCCTCGGCCTGCACGCCGACCACACGGACGTCCGAGCGCATCCCCTTGATCGCCACGGACATGCCGGCCACCAGCCCGCCGCCGCCGGTGCAGACCAGCACGGTGCGCACGTCCGGCAGCTGCTCGACCAGCTCCAGCCCGACCGTGCCCTGGCCGGCGACGACGTCGGGGTGGTCGAAGGGGTGGATCAGCACCGCGCCGGACTTCTCCGACCACTCCAGCGCGGTGACCAGGGCCTCGTCGACGGTGTGACCGGCGAAGCGCACCTCGGCCCCGTAGGCGCGGGTGGCCTCGACCTTGGGGATGGGCGCGCCCTCGGGCATGTAGACGACGGCGGTGGTGCCCAGCAGCGCGGCGGCCAGCGCGACGCCTTGGGCGTGGTTGCCGGCGCTGGCGGCGACGACCCCGCGGGCCCGCTCGGCGTCGCTGAGCCGGGCGATGCGCACGTAGGCCCCGCGGATCTTGAACGACCCGGCCCGCTGCAGGTTCTCGCACTTGAGGTGCACCGGGCCGCCGACCTTCTCGGCCAGCGGCCGCGACCCCTCCACCGGGGTGACCCGGGAGACCCCGCGCAGCAGCTCGCGGGCGGCCTGGACGTCGGCCAGGGTGACCGGTCCCTGCGCGGGCGCGGCGGGCCGGCCTGTCGTCGTCGACATGCCCGCAGTGTGTCACCCGCCCGGCGAGGGGACGGACGCCGCCGCCGGGACGGACGTCACCCGATCGGGGGGTCAGCAGGCCCGCGCCGAGCGCCGAGAACGTGCAGGACGGAACGATCCCTGGAGCTCCCATGCGCAACCCCCGCCGTCTGCTGTCCACCGGTCTCGCCCTGGCGGTGGCTCTCTCCCCGGCGGTCCTCGCCGGCGCGGCGGCCGACACCGCCACGGCGGCGCCGCTGCACAGCGTCGTGGACGTGACGAGCGTCAGCCAGCAGGGCGAGGTCCAGCAGGGTGAGGTCCAGCAGGGAGAGGTCCAGCCCGGCGAGGTCCAGCAGGGCGACGTCGCCGAGGCGCGCACCGGCTACACCGTGGTGCGGCAGACCACGTGCCGGACGGTGCACGGCGCCAAGCGCTGCACCACCCGCTACGTCCGCAAGCGGACCACGACGACCACCACCACGGCGGCCACCAAGCCGGCGGCCACCAGCACCACCTCCACCGCGTTCGCGTTCCTGAGCAAGGACAGCTCGGGCCGCCCCGCGCACTGGGACCGCTGCAGCACCATCACCTACCGGGTCAACCCGGCCAACCTGCCCAGCGGCGCCATGGACGACATCAAGGGCGCCCTGAGCCGGCTCTCCTCGGCCAGCGGCCTCAGCTTCAGCTACGCCGGCACCACCACCGTGGTGCCCTACTCCTCCAGCGGCTGGGCCAACGCCATCCCGTCGTCGCAGGCGGCCGACCTCTACATCGCCTTCACCGACGCCGCGCACGTGTCCTACCTGGCCGGCTCGGTGGCCGGCGTGGGCGGGCCGTTCTGGTCCAGCGACGGGACCCGGGAGCCGCGCATCGTCCGCGCCGGGGTGGCGCTGGACCTCGCGGCCGGGGTGACGCCGGGCTTCACCAACGGCGCCAGCCGCGGCACCCTGCTCCTGCACGAGCTCGGTCACGCGGTCAACCTCGACCACGTGAGCGACCCGGTGCAGGTCATGTACCCGAGCATCACCAGCCAGTCGCGCCCGGCCTACCAGGCCGGCGACCTGGCCGGGCTGGCCAAGCTGGCCACCTACCCCTGCTTCTGACAGCTGCCGCCCTGATGGGGTGATTGGGTGAGGGTGCCCCCGGGTTCCAGGGAGTGACGAGCCAAACCTATTGGCTCTGGGGCACCCTCACCCAATACAGACGATCGTGACGCGGCCGGTCGCGGCCTTTGCCCGCCGGACGTACGGTCGAGCCGTGACCCGACCCACCACGCTGGCCCAGCTGCGCGAGAGCGGCCACGTCCGCCGCACGGTCAAGGACGAGGTGCGCGAGAACCTCGTCGCCCGGATGCGGGCCGGGCAGACGCGTTTCCCGGGCATCGTCGGCTTCGACGACACCGTGCTCCCCCACGTCGAGCGCGCCCTGCTCGCCGGCCACGACATCGTGCTGCTCGGCGAGCGCGGCCAGGGCAAGACCCGGCTCATCCGCACCCTGGTCGGCCTGCTCGACGAGTGGACCCCGGTCGTCGAGGACTGCGAGATCAACGACCACCCCTACGAGCCGGTGTGCGTGCGCTGCCGGCGGCTGGCCGCCGAGCTCGAGGACGACCTGCCGGTCGCCTGGAAGCACCGCTCGGAGCGCTACGGCGAGAAGCTGGCCACCCCGGACACCAGCGTCGGCGACCTCATCGGCGACGTCGACCCGGTGAAGGTGGCCGAGGGGCGCACCTTGGGCGACCCCGAGACCGTGCACTTCGGCCTGGTCCCGCGGACGAACCGCGGCATCTTCGCCGTGAACGAGCTGCCCGACCTGGCCGAGCGGATCCAGGTCTCGCTGCTCAACGTGCTGGAGGAGCGCGACATCCAGGTCCGCGGCTACCAGCTGCGCCTGCCGCTCGACGTCCTGCTGGTGGCCAGCGCCAACCCGGAGGACTACACCAACCGCGGCCGCATCATCACCCCGCTCAAGGACCGCTTCGGCGCCGAGGTGCGCACCCACTACCCGCTGCGCCTGGCCGACGAGGTCGACCTGATCCGTCAGGAGGCCGAGCTGGCCGCGGTCGTGCCGGACCACCTGCTCGAGGTGGTCGCGCGGTTCACCCGCGCCGTGCGCGAGTCGCCGTCGGTCGACTCCCGCTCCGGGGTATCGGCCCGGTTCGCGGTGGCCGCCGCGGAGCTGGTGGCCGCCTCGGCCCTGCGCCGCGCCGCCCTCACCGGCGAGGAGCCGGCGGTGGCGCGCGTCTGCGACCTCCCGCCGGTGGTGGACACGTTGCAGGGCAAGGTGGAGTTCGAGGTGAGCGAGGAGGGCCGCGAGCGCGACGTCCTCGAGCACCTGCTGCGCCGGGCCACCGTGGAGGTCTTCCGCCAGCACCTGGGCGCCTCGGACCTGTCCGCGCTCATCGAGCGCTTCGACGAGGGCCTGGCCGTGGAGAGCGGCGACCTGGTGCCGGGCTCGCGGCTGCTCGAGCAGGTCGGGCCGCTGCCTGGCCTCGCCCACATCCTGGAGCGGCTCGGGATGGACGAGGCCGCCGAGAACCCGGCGCTGGCCGCGAGCGCGCTGGAGTTCGCCATGGAGGGCCTGTTCCTCAACCGGCGGATCTCCAAGGACGCGGTGCCCGGTCGCACCGTCTACGGCGGCGGCTGATGGCCGGCCTCGGCGAGGGCGGGCCGTTCCGCTACGGCGCCTTCCACGAGGGCCCGGACCCGCTGGCCCCGCCCTACGACGTCCGCCGGGCCGTCGACGAGCTCGGTCGCGAGGTGCTGGGCGGGCAGACCCCGCGGGAGGCGCTACGCGACCTGCTGCGCCGCGGCATGGACGGCCGCCGCGGGCTGGAGGACATGCTGCGCGAGGCGCGCCGACGTCGTCGCGAGGCCCGTGAGCGAGGGCGGCTGGACGGCACGCTGGAACAGGTCCGTTCCTTGCTGGACAAGGCGATCGGGCAGGAACGGGCCGAGCTCTTCCCGAACCCCAGCGACGACGCCCGCTTCCGCGAGGCGCAGCTGGACGCGCTGCCCAATGACACCGCACGCGCGGTGCGCGAGCTGTCCAGCTACGACTGGACGTCGGAGCAGGCCCGGAAGACCTACGCCGAGCTGCAGGACCTGCTGCGCCGCGAGGTGCTGGACAGCCAGTTCCGCGGCATGAAGCAGGCGCTCGAGGGCGCCGACCCGTCCGCCATGGCGCGGGTCAAGGACATGCTCGGCGACCTCAACCAGATGCTCGAGGCCGACGCGCGCGGCGAGCACACCCAGCAGCAGTTCGACGAGTTCATGGACAAGTACGGGGACATGTTCCCCGACAACCCGTCGGACCTGGCCGAGCTGGTCGACTCCCTGGCCCGCCGCGCCGCGGCCGCCGAACGGCTCATGCGCTCGCTCACGCCCGAGCAGCGCGAGGAGCTCTACAACCTCATGCAGCAGGCGCTGGGCGACCTCGACCTCGCCCGCGAGATGGAGGCGCTCAACTCCCAGCTGCGCGCCCGCCGGCCGGACCTGGACTGGGGCAGCCGCGAGCGGATGAGCGGCGACCAGCCGCTCGGCATGGGCGACGCCACCAGCGCGCTGGAGGACCTGGCCGACCTGGAGGAGCTCGAGGCCTCGCTCGGCCAGGACTACCCCGGCGCCTCGCTGGACGACGTCGACGAGGAGGCGGTCCGACGCGCGCTGGGCCGCGGGGCCGTCGACGACCTCGAGGCCCTGCGCCAGCTCGAGCGCGAGCTCGAGGAGCAGGGCTACCTGCAGCGCAGCGGCGGACGGCTCGACCTCACCCCCAAGGCGGTGCGCCGGCTCGGGCAGACCGCCCTGCGCAAGGTGTTCGCGCAGCTGGAGTCACCCGGGCGCGGCGACCACGACGTGCGCGACGCCGGTTCCGCCGGCGAACGCACCGGCGCCACCCGCGCCTGGGAGTTCGGCGACGAGCAGCCCATCGACGTCGTCCGCACGGTGTCCAACGCGGTGCGGCGAACCGCGTCCGTCGGCGGCGGCCGGGTCAAGCTGGCCGTCGAGGACTTCGAGGTGGTCGAGACCGAGCGCCGCACCACCGCCGCGGTGGCGCTGCTGGTCGACCTGTCCTACTCGATGGTGCTGCGCGACACCTGGGGCGCGGCCAAGGAGACCGCGCTCGCACTGCACGCGCTGGTCACCGGGCAGTTCCCGCAGGACGCCGTGCAGATCATCGGTTTCTCGGCCTACGGCCGGGTGCTCCAGCCCACCGACCTCGCCTCCCTCGAGGCCGACATGGTGCAGGGCACCAACCTGCAGCACGCGCTCATGCTGGCCGGCCGGTTCCTGGACAAGCACCCGAATGCCGAGCCGGTGGTCATGGTGGTCACCGACGGCGAGCCCACCGCTCACCTCATGCCGGACGGGCGCGCCTGGTTCGCCTGGCCGCCCGAGCCGGAGACGGTCACCGCCACCATCGCCGAGGTCGACCGCATGACCCGCCGCGGCGCCACGCTCAACGTCTTCCTGCTCGACGACGACCCGCGGCTGGAGGCCTTCGTGCAGGAGGTGGCCCGCCGCAACGGAGGACGGGTGCTGGCGCCGTCGCCCGAACGCCTGGGGCAGTACGTCGTGAGCGACTACCTTCGCGCCAGACGGGGGCGCCGCGCCCGCTGATGTGCCGCTGAGGCGGGGACGAGGAGTCGGGCGTGGACTGGAAGCTGGAGCTGGTGGTCGTGCCGGTCTCGGACGTGGACCGGGCCAAGGAGTTCTACGTCGACAAGGCCGGGTTCGGCCTCGACGTCGACCACCGCGACGGCGACTTCCGCGTGGTCCAGCTGACCCCGCCGGGATCCGCCTGCGCCATCGCCCTCATGCCCAACCCGGAGTCGGCCGGCACGCTGAACGGCCTGCACCTCATGGTCGCCGACGCCGACGCGGCCCGCGACCAGCTCGTCGCCCGCGGGGTGCAGGTGCGCGGCCCCTTCCACTTCGCCGCGGGTGGGGAGACCGAGGGCCCGGACCCGGAGCGGCGGGACTACAACACGTTCCTACACTTCTGCGACCCGGACGGGAACGGGTGGCTGGTGCAGGAGGTGCGCAGCCGGGGGTAGCGCGGGGCGGGGCGGGCACCCGGGCGGCGGTCCGGGGCGCCAGAGTGTGGCTGCAGTGTCGCGACACGCCGAGATCTTCTGCAACAACGCCACACTTTGCGTGCCCGAAGATCGAGTGGAGCGCTGTGGCACGACTCGCCGGCGTGGCGCGCGACAACCTTCCACTCGAGCAGGTACGGCCCGCAGCCCGGCCGCAGGCCCCGCCCCTCGCGGCACTCCTCCCGTCATCAGCGCCGTTGACCTTGTCCCACGGATCAGCGAGCCGCCGCGGGAAGGCGCGCCGGGCAGGACGAGACCTCACCCGACTCCCCTGCGGCACCATGCCCCCATGACCACCGTCACCGCCCCCGACGCCCGCCCCCTCGTCGGCGACGTCGTCCGCCTCGAGCTCGCCACCCCGGAGGACGCGGCAGAGCTGTTCCGGGCGTTGGACGACGAGCGGGTCTGGGCCGCCGGCCACGGCGGCGGGCCGGCCGGGCGGCCCCGCGACGTCGAGGGCACGCGAGGGATCATCCAGACGGCCCGGGCGGCGTTCGACCGGGGCGAGCGCGTCCCCTACGTCGTCCGGCTGGTCGCCGACGGCCCGCTGGGCGGGGCCGGCACCGTGGTCGGCACCACGAGCATCGGCGACGTGGACCTGGTGAACGAGCGGGCGCACGTCGGCTGGACCGCCTACGGGGTGCCGTGGTGGGGCACGGCGGTCAACGCGGAGTGCAAGCTCCTCCTGCTGGGCCACGCCTTCGACGACTGCGGCCTCGGCCGCATCAAGATCCAGACCGACGCCATCAACGTGCGTTCGCAGGCCGCCATCGCGAAGCTGGGTGCCACTCGCGAAGGGGTCCTGCGCCGGCACCTCCGGCGGGCCGACGGCACCTTCCGGGACACCGTCGTGTTCTCGGTGCTGCGGGAGGAGTGGCCGGCGGTGCGCAGCGGGCTGCGGGAGCGGCTGAGCCGCCGGCACCCGTGACCAAGGTCCCGGCTCGGGCGAATCGCTCAAGCCGGGACGGGTGGCGCCGATGAGGACCTCGTGGACTCGGTCACGTCGACGGGTGGCGACGACCAGACCTTGGCCGCCGCCTTCGCCAAGGTGTTCACCGGGCCGGCCGAGGACGGGTCGCCCAGCCCCCGCCTCGTGGCCCAGCCGATCATCGACGTCGCCGGCGCCCGGGTGGCCGGCTACGAGCTGCTCTCCCGCTTCGCCGGCCCACCGGTGTCCCCGCCGGACACCTGGTTCGCGGCCGCCCGAGAGCACGGGCACGAGGTCGCCCTCAGCGTGGACGTGCTCGCGCAGGCCATCGCGCTGCGGGCGGACCTGGCGCCGGACCGCTTCATCACCGTGAACCTGGAGCCGGACCTGCTGCTGGAGCCGGCGGTGCAGTCCGTGCTGCTCGACGGCGGCAGCCTCGCCCGGATCGTGGTCGAGCTCACCGAGCACACCCGCTCCGGCGACGAGCGCGCCCTGGTCGCGGTGCTCGACCGCCTGCGCAGCGCGGGCGCGCTCGTGGCCATCGACGACGCCGGCACCGGCTACGCGGGACTGTCCGCGCTGCTGGCCCTGCGCCCGGACATCGTCAAGCTCGACCGCGAGCTGGTGGCCGGCATCCACCACGACCCGGTGCGCCGGGCCCTGGTCGAGATGCTCGGCAGCCTGCTGGGCCGGATGGACTGCTGGCTGCTGGCCGAGGGCGTGGAGGAGCAGGGCGAGCTGGAGGTGCTCGCCGAGCTGCAGGTGCCGCTGGCGCAGGGCTGGCTGCTCGGTCGGCCCGCCGCGCCGTTCGCCGAGCTGGCCGACGACGTCCACCGGCTGCTGGTCACCACCACCGCGCGCAGCCTGCTCGTCGACCACGTCGCTCCGCTGGTGCACGGCTGCGAGGTCGTCCGGGTCGGCGGCATCCCGCTGCCGGGGCAGGTGTCACTGGCCGCCGACGGCGCGGCCGACGCCGTGGGCCTGCTCGACGTGGGCGGCCACCACGCGCTCGCGCCGGCCATGACCGTGGCGCCCTCCACCAGCGTGGTCGACGCCGCGCACCGCGCGATGTCCCGGCCCGCTCAGCACCGGCACGTGCCGCTGGTGTGCACCGACCCGCGCGGCACGGTGCTGGGCCTGGTCGAGGTCGCCGACCTGGTCACCGCGCTCACCGCGGCACCGCACCCAGCCGACCCGGTCGGCTGACCCATGTCGTCCCGGTCCCCCGCCGGGCGCGAAAAAGGCACGACCTACTAAGGAGATTCACGTGAAGAAGTTCCGCTGCGGCGACGTCGTCCCTGGCTGCGCTGCCACCTTCAGCGGCACCGAGGACGCGATCCTCGCCGACGTCGCCGCCCACGCCGCGCACGACCACGGCCTGCTCGAGGTGCCGGCCGAGCTGGTGGCCCAGGTGCGCGGGGCGATGGTCGCCGCCTGAGCCCGCCAGCACCTCGCCAGCGCCGGGCCGAGGGCGGCTGCGCCGGGCTCGCCTGCGCTTCGTAGGCTTCCCGCTCGTGCGTACGCCCTTCTCGGACCTGCCCCGCGAGATCGCGGTGCTCTCGGGCGTCGCGTTCTCGGTGGCGCTGGGCTTCGGCGTGGTGGCCCCGGCCATCCCGCTGTTCGCCCGGCAGTTCGGCGTCGGGCTGACCGCGGCCGGGGCCGTCGTCAGCGCCTTCGCGCTGATGCGGCTCGTCTCGGCCCTCGGGGGCGGTCGCCTGGTCGACCGGCTGGGCGAGCGGGTGGTGCTCGCCACCGGCATCGGCATCGTGGCGGTCTCCAGCCTGCTGGCCGGGCTGGCGCAGAGCTATCTGCAGCTGCTCGTGCTGCGCGGGATCGGTGGCGTGGGCTCGGCGATGTTCACCGTGAGCGCGGTGAGCCTGGTGCTGCGGGTCGCACCGCCGCAGCAGCGCGGTCGGGCCACCGGGCTCTACCAGGGCGGCTTCCTGGTCGGCGGGATCGCCGGACCCGCACTGGGAGGCGTGGTGACGGCGGGCTCGGCGCGAGTGCCGTTCTTCGTCTACGCCGGCACCCTCGCCGTCGCCGGGGCCATCGGGCTGGCCTTCCTCGCGCACACCCCGCTGGCCGAGCGGGAGCACGCCCAGCGGGCCAGCTCCGGTGTCAGCCTGCGCGACGCGCTGCGCACCCGCCCCTACCGGAGTGCGCTCACGGTCAACTTCGGCACCGGCTGGGCGCTGTTCGGCGTGCGCAGCTCGCTGCTGCCGCTGTTCGTCGTGGAGAGCCTGCACCGCAGCGCGGTCTGGGTGGGCGTCGGCCTGGTGGCCTCCAGCGTCGGGCAGGCGCTGCTGCTGCTGCCGGCCGGACGGCTCGCGGACAGCGTCGGCCGTCGCCCGGCCATGCTGCTCGGCGGCTGCCTGACCGCCGGCGCGACCCTCGTGCTCGCCCTGGTGCCGCAGGTGGCGGCCTACGTCGCCGCGCTCGTCCTGCTCGGTGTCGGCTCGGCCTTCCTCGGCGTCGCGCCCGCGGCCGTCGTCGGCGACGTCGCCCACGGCCGATCGGGCACCGTGGTGGCCGCGTTCGGCATGGCCAGCGACTTCGGCGCCGTGATCGGGCCGATCGCCGCCGGGCTGATCGTGGACGCCTCCTCCTACGAGGTCGCCTGGCTGGTCACCGCAGCCATCCTGGGCGCCGGCGTGCTGATGACGGCGACCATGCCGGAGACCCGGCACGTGCCGGCGCCGACGCCGGTGCTGGAGCCGGAGGGCGAGCAGCTCGCGGAGGGGTGAGGCGGTGAAGCCAGGGCGGATCTTGAGGCAAGTCCACGCTCGGCAGGGTGCGACAGGTCTCAAGATCGGCGCGAGCCGCGGCCGGCCGCGGAGCGGGCCCCGAACCCGACCGCTCCGGTCACCAGCGCCGCTGTCCGTGTCCAGACGGTCGGCACCGGCATGCACGCGCTCAGGGCAGTTCGGCTCGCGCGTAGCGCGGGGCGACGCGGATCCACGGGCGCAGCCGCTCGACCTGCGCGGCCAGGCCGAGCAGCAGCGCCTCCTGACCCTCCGGGGCGACCAGTTGGACCGCGAGCGGCGTGCCGACGGATGGGTGGACGCCTGCGGGGACCGCAGCAGCCGGCCAGCCGGCCACGTTCCACGGCGCGGCGAACGGGCCGTAGCGGGCGTTGGCCAGGACGGTACGGAGCCAGCCGCGACGGCGGTGCGGATCGGCCTCGATCGGCGAGGTGGCCAGCATCGGGGTGAGCAGGACGTCGTGGTCGGCGAAGAAGCCGGCGAGAGTGGCCCGCCAGGCGTCGCGCTGCTCGGGCCGGATGAACGGTCGGGTCACCCTGCCGATCCGGGCATGGCCGCGCACCGGGGCGGACACCGACGACTCGTCCACCCTCTCGACGTCGTCCAGCGCGCCGGCGAACCACCGGAACAGCCCGGCCAGCGCCATCGACTGCGGGTAGGGCGGGTCGGTCCGCACGATCGTGTGGCCGGCGGCCTCCAGCGCCTTGGCCGTGCGCACCACAGCCCGGGCGTGCTCGCGATCCACGACCACGCCGGCCACCGGCGGCTTCAGGCTCACCGCGATCCGCAGCGGCCGGTCCGGCTCGCGCACCTGCGCCAGCTCCGGGCGTTCGGCCAGCACCGAGAGGAACAGGGCGGCGTCCTGCACCGTGGTGGCCAGCGGCCCGTTCTCGGCCATGCCGTACCAGTCGGTGGGGCCGAGGCCGGAGGGCACCAGCCCGAAGCCGGGCTTGACCCCCACCAGGCCGGAGCAGCCGGCCGGGTTGCGGATGCTGCCCATGCCGTCGTTGCCCAGCGCGACGGGCACCAGCCCGGCGGCCACCGCGGCCGCGCTGCCGCCGGACGATCCGCCCGGGGTCCTCGTCAGGTCCCACGGGTTGCGGGTGACGCCGTAGACGCTGTCGGTGGTGCCCCAGACGCAGAACTCCGGCGTCGTGGTCTTGCCGACCACCACCGCGCCGGCCGCACGCAGCCGCCGCACCACCTCGTGGTCCGCGGTCTCCGGCCGGTCCGAGGTCGCCGCGGAGCCGACACGGGTCGGGTGCCCGGCCACGGCCACGTTGTCCTTGATCGCGACCGGGACGCCGGCCAGCGGCAGATCGGCCAGGTCGGGCCGGGCGGCGACGGCGTCGGCCTCCTCGAGCGCGGCGTCGCCACGCACGAGGACGAACGCGTGCAGCTCCGGGTCGACCCGGGCGATCCGCTCCAGCGACGCCTGCACGGCGGCGCGGGGCGAGAGGGTGCCGGCGCGGACCGCGGCAGCGGTCTCTGCGGCCGTGGAGGGGACGGTCACGCCGCGAACCCTACGACGCCCGCCGCGCGCCGCCACCGGGGATAGCGTCCGAGGAACTGTGGCCTATAGGTCACAGTTGAGCGGACGTCACGGCGGAACTGGACGCTCAGGACAGCAGCGACCGCACCAGCCGGGCCGCAGCAACCGGGTGCTCGGCGGCGAGCAGGCCGGCGGCGGCCAGCACGTAGCGGGTGTCGACGACGACGTCGGCATGCTCGGGCAGCTTCCAGCCGCCGGCGCGGTCGCTCGTGGCCGGGGCGAGCACCTGCGCGCGCAGCCTCTCGGAGCCGTGGCGCAGCACGCCGCCGCTGCCGACGACCAGGCGAACCCGGCGCAGGTCGCGGCCGCCGGGACGGGCGTGCCGGCGCAACGCCACGGTGACGGCGAGCTCGGCCAGCCGCGCGTCCACGTCACGTCCAGCATCGTCCGACGGCACGTAGGAGACGTCGGCGTGCAGTGCGCCTGCCGTCTCTTGCAACGACTTTTCTGCCGAAGGGTCGGTCAGCAGCCGCTCCCCCACCGCCGCTTGCACGAGACCCGGCGCGTTCCACCTCATGCCCAGGTCGCCCTCCACCGTGCGCGCGCGCCACATCGTGCCGCTCACCTCGGCGTGCAGCTCGGCCTCCTCCTCCGGGGCCACCACGGAGTACACGTCGGTGGTCGCGCCGCCGACGTCGACGACCAGCACGTCGCCCACACCGGGGACGTCGCCGGCGCCGTCGGCGAGCAGCTCGACGCCGGCGAGCACCGCGTCCGGGGTGGCCGCGCGCACCATCGCGGCGAACCGCGGGCCGCGGGAGAGCCCCTTGCCGCCGATGACGTGGCGGATGAAGACCTCGCGGATCGCCTCGCGCGCTGGCCGTGGCTCGAGGACTCCGATCTCCGGTAGGACGTTGGCGCAGGCGATGACCTTCTTGCGCCTGCCTTCGAGAACAGCGACGACCTCGTCGCGGGCGTCGACGTTGCCGGCCACCACCACCGGCACCGTCAGCCGCGAGGCGGCGAGCCTGCGCGCGTTGTGCAGCAGGACCTCGGCGTTGCCGCCGTCGGTGCCGCCGACCAGCAGCACGACGTCGGGCCGGTCGGCCAGCAGCGCCTCGACACCCTCGCGGTCCAGCTCGCCGGCCGAGACGTGCACCACCCGGGCACCCGCGGACAGGCCGACGCGGTAGCCGGCCTCGGCGGTGACGACCCGTTCGTAGCCCACCACGGCGAGCCGCAGGCCGCCGCCGGCCGACGAGCACGCCAGCACCGGGACGTCGTCGCCGGCGCCGAGCTGCGCCCGGCACGCGTCCACCCCGATCAGCACGTCGGTGCTCGACGTCGTCGGGTGCGTAGCGGTTCCGAGCAGGGTGCCGTCGGCGAGGTCGACCAGCGCGGCCTTGGTGAACGTCGACCCGACGTCGACGCAGCAGACCGTGCCCACGACGGAAGAGCTAGCCCAGCGCCTGGGTCAGGTCCGCGAGCAGGTCCTCGACTGTCTCGATGCCGACCGAGAGCCGGACCAGGTCGTCGGGCACCTCCAGCGGGGAGCCGGCGGCGCTGGCGTGGGTCATCCGGCCGGGGTGCTCGATGAGCGACTCGACGCCGCCGAGGGACTCGCCGAGGGTGAAGACCTTGGCCCGGTTGCAGACCTCGAGCGCCTGCTGCTGCCCGCCGGCGACCCGGAAGGACACCATGCCGCCGAAGCCGCGCATCTGCTTGGCGGCGACGTCGTGGCCCGGGTGCGAGGGCAGCCCTGGGTAGAGCACCTGGGTGACCGACGGGTGCGAGGACAGCAGCTCGACCACCCGCTCGGCGTTGGCGCAGTGCCGGTCCATCCGCACGCCGAGGGTCTTGATGCCGCGCAGCACCAGCCAGGAGTCGAACGGCCCGGCCACCGCGCCCATCGCGTTCTGGTGGAAGGCGAGCCGGTCACCGAGCTCGGCGTCGGCGGCCACCAGCGCGCCGCCGACGACGTCGGAGTGCCCGCCCATGTACTTGGTGGTGGAGTGCACGACGACGTCGGCGCCGAAGGACAGCGGCTGCTGCAGGTAGGGCGAGGCGAAGGTGTTGTCCACCGCGAGCAGCGCGCCCGCACGGTGCGCGACGTCGGCCGCGGCGGCCAGGTCGGTGATGTTGAGCAGCGGGTTGGTGGGCGTCTCGACCCACACCAGCTTGGTGCGCCCGGGCTGCACGGCCGCCGCCAGCGAGTCGGCGTCGTCGCCGGCCGGGGTGTGGTCCACCCCCCAGCGCGCGAGCACCTTGGCGAACAGGCGGTAGGTGCCGCCGTAGGCGTCGCCGGGGATGACCACGTGGTCGCCGGGCGCCAGGACGGTGCGCAGCAGGGTGTCCTCGGCGGCCAGGCCGCTGGCGAAGGCGAGCCCGCGGGCCCCGCCCTCGATCGCGGCGAGGCACTCCTCGAGAGCGGTGCGGGTGGGGTTGGCGCTGCGGCTGTACTCGTAGCCGCCGCGCAGGCCGCCGACGCCGTCCTGCTTGTAGGTCGAGACCTGGTAGATGGGCGGGACGACCGCGCCGGTGGTGGCGTCGGGCTCCTGCCCGGCGTGGATGGCGAGGGTCTCGAAGCCCTGCTGCTCGCTGGTCACCCGGTCACCCTAGCCGCGGTGTCGGCGGGGGCATGGACGGCGTCGACGGCCGGCGCCAAGGCCTGGACGGCGACCGGTGCGGGGCGGTCGAGCGCGAACCGCGGCATCAGCACGTGCAGCACCGGCCCGATGCCGAGCGCGTAGACCAGGGTGCCGATCCCCACGCTGCCACCGAGCAGCCAGCCGGTGGCCAGCACGGTCAGCTCGATGCCGGTGCGCACCAGCCGGACCGAGGCGCCGGTCCGGCGGACGAGCCCGGTCATCAGCCCGTCACGCGGGCCGGGACCGAGGCCGGCACCGATGTAGAGCGCGCCGGCCAGGCCGTTGAGGACCACCGCCGCCAGCATCATCGGCACGCGCAGGGCCAGCGCGTGCTGGGCGGGCAGCACCGCCAGCACCCGGTCCACGACCAGGCCGATGACGACGACGTTGCTCACCGTGCCGATGCCGGGCCGCTGCCGCAGCGGCCACCACGCCAGCAGCACGAGCGCCCCCACGGCGATGGTGACGGTGCCGAACGACAGCGGCACCAGGTGGGTCAGGCCCTGGTGGAAGACGTCCCACGGGTCCAGGCCGAGCCCGGCCCGGATCATCACCGCCATGCTCGCGCCGTAGAGCACCAGCCCGGCGTAGAGCTGGAGAAGGCGGCGCCCGAGGGCGGGACCGGCGGTGGGCGCGGGGGCGACCACCCGGGTCAGCCGGCGGTCCGAGGAGAGCAGCGGGGCCATGCAGCGAAGCCTGCCGCAGGATTGGCCTTTCTTTCCAGGGCCAGTTGCGCGAGAGTGGCCCTCATGACGTCCCCCGTGCGTCCGCCTCGACGCCCCGCCCCCTACGACCGGGTGCTGGGCGCGGCGACTCTGGCCCGCCTGCTCGGCGGGTGGGAGCAGGCCGAGGGGGCGGCGTACGCGACGCTGGCCGGGCGGGTGTCCCTGCTGGTGCTGGACGGCCGGCTCCCGCTGCGCACCCGGCTGCCCTCCGAGCGCGAGCTGGCCGCCGCGCTCGGGCTCAGCCGCACCACCGTCACCGCCGCCTACGAGCGGCTGCGCGTCGACGGCTTCCTGGCCAGCCGCCAGGGCTCGGGCAGCTGGACCCGGCTGCCCGGCGACCCGGCCGCCGGGCCGCGGGAGCCCGGGCTCCAGCAGGCCTTCGGGCTGCCCGACGCCCCGCACGGCGCAGCCGACGACGTCGGGCTCGCCCAGGTTCTCGACCTGGTGCACGCCGCCCCGCCGGCCCCCTCCGCGGTCGGCGCGGCGATGCGGGCGGCGGTGGCCGAGCTGCCGCGCCACCTGCCCGGACCCGGCTACGCCGTCGACGGGCTGGCCGTGCTGCGCGCCGCGGTGGCCGCGCGGCACACCGCCCGCGGCCTACCCACCCGGCCCGAGCAGGTCCACGTCACCAACGGGGCGCAGCACGCCCTCGCCCTGGTGCTGCGGGCCCTGGGCCGGCCCGGCGACCGGGTGCTGGTGGAGGACCCGACCTATCCCAACGCGCTCACCGCCGTCCGCGCCGCCGGGCTGCGGCCGGTCCCCACCCCGGTGGGCGAGGACGGCTGGCACCTGGACCAGCTCGAGGCGACGCTGCGGCGGGTCCGCCCCGCGCTGGCCTACCTGGTGCCCGACCACCACAACCCGACCGGCCAGGTGCTCGACGTCGAGGGCCGACGGCGGGTGCTCGCGGCCGCGGCGGCCGCCGGCACCACGGTGGTGGTGGATGAGACCTTGGCCGAGCTGGCCCTGGACCCGGTGCCCGCTCCGCCGCTGGCCGCGCTGGGGCCGGGGGTGGTGACGCTCGGCTCCACCAGCAAGACCTTCTGGGGCGGGGTGCGGATCGGTTGGGTGCGCGCGGACGAGGAGGTCCTGCGGCGCGTCCGCGAGGTCCGCACGGGGCTCGACCTCGGCTCCCCCGTCCTGGAGCAGCTGGTGGCCGCCCAGCTGCTCGAGCGCACCGACGAGGTGCTGGCCGAGCGGCTGCCCCTGCTGCGGGCCCAGCGCGACGCCCTGGTGGCGGCGCTGGCGGTGCTCCCCTGGCGGGTCCGCGTGCCGCCGGGCGGGCTGTCGGTCTGGGTCGACCTGGGGGCGCGGCGCAGCTCCGAGCTGGCCGTGGCCGCACCGGCACACGGGTTGCGGCTGGCCTCGGGACCGCGCTTCGGCGTCGACGGCGGGCACGAGCACCGCCTGCGGCTGCCGTTCACGCTGCCGGTGCAGGCCTACGACGTCGTCGCGCGCCGGCTGGCCGGGGCGTGGGAGCAGGTGGCGGGGCGCGAACCCCGCCGGCCGCTCCCGGACCCCTCGCCGGAGGGCGCCCTGCTGTGACCGCGGTCGGCCGTACGGGATGGCTCGAGGCCCGCTCCGGGTTGAGCATGGTGAGCGAGACCTACCGGAAGGACGCCAGCGTGCTCTTCTCCCGCAGCAAGACCACCCTCCCCACCCCGGAGGAGGCCCTGCCCGGCCACCCCGAGCCGATCTACTCGGTCCCCACCACGCACGCCGTGCTCGGCACCCCGCTGGAGGGGCCGTACCCGGAGGGCCTGCAGACCCTGGTGCTGGGCCTGGGCTGCTTCTGGGGCGCCGAGGAGATCTACTGGCGCATCCCCGGCGTCTACACGACGTCGGCCGGCTACGCCGGCGGCATCTCCCCCAACCCCACCTACGAGGAGGTGTGCACCGGCCGCACCGCCCACGCCGAGGTGGTGAAGGTGGTCTACGACCCCGCCAAGGTCTCCACCGCCGACCTGCTGAAGGTGTTCTGGGAGTCGCACGACCCGACCCAGGGCTACCGCCAGGGCAACGACCTGGGCAGCCAGTACCGCTCGGCCGTGTACTTCACGACCGACGAGCAGCGCGAGGTGGCCGAGGCCCAGCGCGCCGTCTACCAGGACGTCATCCGCCCCCGCGGCTACGGCGACATCACCACCGAGATCGCCCCGCTCGGGGACTACTACCCCGCCGAGGACTACCACCAGCAGTACCTCTACAAGGTCCCGCACGGCTACCGCTGCCACGCCAACACCGGCGTCGAACTCCCGGTCTGAGGTTCGCCCGGCTCACCGGCAGGCTCCCGTGCCAACGATCACGTTCACGTGACCATTGGTCGCCTCCCTCCCTGAATTCAGGGAGGGAGGCGACCAATTGCGGCGGGAAGCAGCCGCCGGCCTGTCGGAACGATCACGGCCCCGTGGTCCTTTGCTGCCGCCCCCGTGGGATTCCTCGGGGGCGGCCACCATCTGGCGGGGGCGGCTCGGCCTACCGTCAGCGGGCGAGGAACGCCAGCAGGTCCTGGCGGGTGAGCACGCCGGCGGGCTTGCCGTCGTCGTGGACGACGACGGCGTCGGCCTTCTCCAGCTCGCCGATGGCGATCGCGACCGGTTCGCCGGCGCCGACGATGGGCAGCGACGGGCCCATGTGCCGCTCCACCGGGTCGGCCAGCTGGGCGCGGCCGGTGAACAGGGCGTCGAGCAGGTCCTTCTCCAGCACCGAGCCGACGACCTCGCCGGCGGTGACCGGCGGCTCGGCCTTCACCACCGGCATCTGCGAGACGCCGTACTCGCGCAGGATGTCGATGGCGTCGCGCACCGTCTCGGTGGGGTGGGTGTGCACGAGCTCGGGCACGTGGGCGCCCTTGCGGGCCAGCACGTCGCCCACCGTCGCCTCGCCGGAGGCGGCCAGGAAGCCGTAGTCGGCCATCCAGTCGTCGTTGAAGATCTTGGACAGGTAGCCCCGGCCGCCGTCGGGCAGCAGCACGACGACGACGTCGTCGGGCCCGAGCCGCTCGGCCACCCGCAGCGCCGCCACCGTGGCCATGCCGCACGAACCGCCGACCAGCAGGCCCTCCTCGCGGGCGAGGCGGCGGGTCATGAGGAAGGAGTCGCGGTCGCTGACCGGCACGATCTCGTCGGCCACCGACCGGTCGTAGGCGGTGGGCCAGAAGTCCTCGCCGACGCCCTCGACGAGGTAGGGCCGACCGGTGCCGCCGGAGTAGACCGAGCCCTCCGGGTCGGCCCCCACCACACGCACGCGTCCCTCGGACACGTCCTTGAGGTAGCGGCCGGTGCCGCTGATGGTGCCGCCGGTGCCGACGCCGGCCACGAAGTGGGTGATCCGACCCTGCGTCTGCTCCCAGATCTCCGGGCCGGTGGAGTGGTAGTGCGAGGCGGGGTTCTCCGGGTTGGAGTACTGATCAGGCTTCCAAGCGCCGTCGATCTCGCGGACCAGCCGGTCCGACACGCTGTAGTAGGAGCGCGGGTCCTCCGGCGCGACGGCGGTCGGACAGACGACGACCTCGGCGCTGTAGGCCCGCAGCACGTTGATCTTGTCCTGGCTCACCTTGTCCGGGCACACGAACACGCAGCGGTAGCCGCGCTTCTCGGCCACCAGCGCCAGGCCCACACCGGTGTTCCCCGACGTCGGCTCGACGATCGTGCCGCCCGGCTTCAGCGCGCCGGACGCCTCGGCGGCCTCGATCATCCGCTGCGCGATCCGGTCCTTCACCGACCCGCCCGGGTTGAAGTACTCCACCTTGGCCAGCACGGTGGCGGCGATGCCCTCGGTGACGGACGTGAGCTTGACCAGCGGGGTGCCACCGATGAGCTCGACCACGGACTCCACGTACTCCATGCCTGCAGCCTAGGGGGCGACGGCTGACCGCCCGTTCTCGCGAGGCGAGGGAGATCCGCGGAGCGCTAGGTTCGGGGAGTGAGCAAGGCCAGCGCCGCGCGGCGCATCGCGGTCGCCGCCGCGTACGGCGGCGGCGGCATCAGCGTGCTCGGCGCCACCACGTTCGGGCTGCTGGCCACCGAGGCCAGGCTCGCCCGCCGCGCCATCCCGGCCGCCACCGCCGAGCCGCCGGTGGGCGACGGCCTCTACGGAGACCCCGGGGCCGAGCGCTCGGCCGAGGCCCCGGTCTCCTTCGTGGTCCTCGGGGACAGCAGCGCCGCCGGGTTCGGCGTGCACAAGCCGCACGAGACCCCGGGAGCCCTGCTGGCCTCCGGCCTGGCCGAGGCCTCGGGCCGGCTGGTCCGGCTCACCGTGGTGGCCAAGGTCGGCGCGCAGACCTCGGACCTGGACCGCCAGGTCACCCTCGCCCTCACCCAGCACCCCGACGTCGCGCTCATCATGATCGGCGCCAACGACGTCACCCACCGGGTGCGCCCGGGCACCTCGGTCCGGCTGCTCGACGGCGCCGTCCGCCGGCTGCGGGCGGCCGGCTGCGAGGCCGTCGTCGGGACCTGCCCGGACCTGGGCACGATCGAGCCGGTGGCCCAGCCGCTGCGCACCATCGCCCGGCAGTGGTCCCGCCAGCTGGCCGCTGCGCAGACCATCGTGGTGGTCGAGGCAGGCGGGCGGTCGGTGTCGCTGGGCGACATCCTCGGCCCGGAGTTCGCCGCGCGTCCCAAGGAGATGTTCGCCGCCGACCGCTTCCACCCCTCGGCCGCCGGCTACCGGGCCGCGGCCATGGTGCTGCTGCCCTCGGTGTGCGCGGCCATGGGCGCCTGGCCCGAGGGCGAGGAGGAGGCCCCCGACGTCCGCCGCGGCGAGGGCCTGCGCTCGGTGGCCGACGCCGCCGTCGAGGCCGCCCGCACCGCCGGCACCGAGGTCTCCGGCGCCGAGCTGGCCGGCCGCGAGCGCGGCCCGCGCGGGCGGTGGACGCTCCTGCGCCGCCGCCGTCGCCGGCAGATCCCCGAGCCCAGCGAGGTCGACGAGCAGGAGCTGCCGACTCCCTCCGACGGCGAGGCCGAAGCGTCCGCGCGCGGCGGTGCGCCGGACACCGAGACGACGTCCAGCGCCTGATTCCCCGCTCCACACAACGAGATCAGGGCAGGGCGCGGCGCAGCTCCACCAGGGCGTCGACGGCGGCAGCCAAGGCGTCCAGCGCCGTGCGCTCCCCGGCGACGTCGTCCGGGGCGTGCGCGGCGGCAGCCAGCGCGACGTCGTGCGCAGTCACCGCCACCTGGTCGGCGGCAGCGTGGGCCGCCAGCGCCGGCACCGTGCGGCGCGGCCCCGCTTCGAGGTCGGCGGCGACGTCGGCGAGCACCTGCGCGCAGGCCCTGGCCGCATCCGCAGGGGCGGAGCCCTCGACGGGCGCCCGGCCGAGCCGGTCGAGGGACAGCCCGCGCAGCCGTTCGACGACCCGGCGCTCCTCGCGCGCGAGCTCCTCGCGCAGCTCCCGCCAGCGCTCACCAGCCCTCACGTCGGACTCTCCTCGTGCGGCACGGGCGCGACGTTAGCGAAGCCGGGCACGCGCACGGCAGGACGGGTTCGACCACGCTGTGCGACAGGACCAGTGGGTCTTGTGCCGACCGGGCCGGTGGGGCAGGCTCGTCCGCACCAGCGTGGAAGCCGCACCCCCTGGAGGCGCCCGATGAGCCACAGTCCGGAGACGCACCAGCAGCTCGTCGCCCGCATCCCCCAGGTCACCGGCCGCGATCTCGCGGCCTGGTTCCAGTGCCTGGAGGACGGACCCAGCCTGACCCGCTTCGAGGAGCGGGTGAACTGGCTGGCCGACGAGCACCAGCTGTCGCACGGCTACGCGTCCGCGATCGTGCAGGAGCACGATCGCCGGCGTGCCCAGCGCAGCTTCAGCTGACGCGTCTCGGACCGACGCCCCGTCGCCCATGAGCGTGTGCTGATGAACGTCGACGAGGCGCGGGACTTCCTGCGCTCGAACCATTATGCGGTCCTGGCCACCACCCGGTCCGACGGCCGCCCGCAGCTCTCGCCGGTGCTGGCCGCCGTCGATGACGCGGGCCGGGTGGTCGTGAGCACCCGCGAGACGGCGATGAAGACCCGCAACGCCCGGCGCGACCCGCACGTGTCGCTGTGCGCCTTCCCCGACGGCTTCTACGGCGAGTGGGTGCAGGTCGAGGGCACCGCCGAGATCGTCGAGCTGCCCGCGGCGATGGAGCTGCTGGTCGATTACTACCGGCGCATCTCCGGCGAGCACCCGGACTGGGAGGACTACCGCCGGGCCATGGCCGCCGAGCGACGGGTGCTGCTCCGGTTCGAGATCGAGCGGGCCGGGCCGAACGTGGCTGGCTGAACCGTGTCCGGCAGAACCGTGTCCGGTTGAGCCGGACGGGAGCGGAACCGGCGGTTACCGATCTCCACCTCGGGCACCAGCCCACACATGGTGCAGATCGGGTACACGATGATGTGCGAGCAGACCGGCCCCCGCGAGCTGGTGAGAGACGTCCGGCTGGCCGAGGACGCCGGGTTCGACTTCTCGGTCATCAGCGACCACTACTTCCCCTGGCTCGACGCGCAGGGCCACGCCCCCTACGCCTGGTCGGTGCTGGGCGCGGCCGCGCAGGCCACCGAGCGCATCCCGCTCATGACCTACGTGACCTGCCCGCACACCCGCTACCACCCGGCGCTGGTGGCGCAGAAGGCCGCCACGGTGCAGATCCTCAGCGAGGGCCGCTTCCGGCTGGGGCTCGGCGCCGGCGAGAACCTCAACGAGCACGTGGTCGGCGGCGGCTGGCCCCCGGTCGACGTGCGCCACGAGAAGCTGGTGGAGTCCGTCGAGATCATCAAGGCCCTCTTCGACGGCGGCTACGTCACCTTCCACGGCGAGCACTTCGACGTCGAGTCGGCCAAGCTCTGGGACCTGCCCGACGTGCGCGTGCCCATCGGGATCGCGGTGAGCGGGCAGCAGTCCTGCACCCTCGCCGGCGAGCACGCCGACCTGATGATCTCCACCGAACCCAAGCCGGAGCTCCCGCAGATGTTCGACGCCGCCGGCGGCACCGGGAAGTCGCGGGTCGGGCAGATGGCGGTCTGCTACGACGCCGACCGGGACAAGGCCGTGCAGCGGGCGCACGAGCAGTTCCGCTGGTTCGGGTTGGGCTGGAAGGTGAACGCCGAGCTGCCCGGCACTGCCGGGTTCGAGGCGGCCAGCCAGTTCGTCACCCCCGAGCAGGTGGCCGAGTCCATCCCGTGCGGCCCCGACGTCGCCGAGCACGTGGAGAAGATCAAGCCGTTCGTGGAGGCCGGGTTCACCGAGATCGCCCTGGTGCAGATCGGCGGGGACTCCCAGCCGGAGTTCATCACCTGGGCCGAGCGCGAGCTGCTGCCCGCGCTGCGCGAGCTGTGAAGCCGTGAGCCGCATCGACCTGCCGTTCGGCGGCTTAGCCCCGACTTAGGCGCGCGCAGCCGCGACCATGAGGAAGCCCGGCGCAGAGTCCCCCTCGTACCGCCGGCCGGCCCGTCCACCCCTCCGTCGCATCGACGCGGGCGGGCGGCCGGCGGCCCGAGACGTCCCGCGTGCGGGACCTGCCCCAGGGAGGACCTCATGGCACTTCGCACCGCAACCCCGATCGTGGCCGTGACCGCCGTGGCCACCGGCCTGCTGCTCGGCGGCACCGCCTACGCCGCCCTCAGCACCACCCCCAGCGCCTCGAGCAGCACCGGCTCGAGCACGTCGCAGACCGCCCTCGAGCTGGGCGATGACCACGGGGGCCTGCGCTCGCAGAGCGCCGGCGCCGAGGAGCCGGGCGAGAGCGGCGCCGCGCACGACCTGGCCGAGGCCGCCGCCAAGGCTGCGACCGGCAGCGACGACGCGCTGGAGGCCAACTCCGAGAACGGCACGGACGACGACGGCGGCAAGCCGGCCACAGCGCCTACCCACGCCGCGTCCATGACCCACGGCGACGAGGTGCGTTCGCAGAACGGCAGTGCCGCCCCCGAGCACGCGCAGGACACGGAGAAGCGCCACAGCGCAGCGGCCTCCGCCCAGGCGATGCACAAGGACCACGCCGACGACAACGCCGACGACGCCTCGGAGAACAGCACCGAGGACAGCGCGAAGGGCAGCGACGACGCGGCCGAGCACAGCTCCGCGACCGAGGCCGGCGACGACCACAACGGCGCCAGCGGCAGCGACGACGAGCAGGCTGAGCAGGAGAGCGAGCACTCCGGCGGCCACCACGGCTCCGACGACTGACCACGGCGCCCCCCGGGGCAGCAGGTAGCGGCAGTCGAGGGCGGGTGGACCACAGGGTCCACCCGCCCTCTGTCGCGCGTGGCCCATCCCCCATCCGTGAGACTCGGCCGGTCAGCCCCCCCGCACCGGCAGGACGAGCGCCACCTCGGCGCCGCCCAGGTGGGAGGCGCCCACCTGCAGCCGCCCCCCTGCGGCCTCGGCGGCGCGCCGGGCGATGTCCAGACCCAGGCCGCTGGAGCCGCCCCCGCTGACCCCGCGCGCCAAGACCCCGAGCGTCAGGGCCTCGGGGCCGAAGCCGGGGCCGCCGTCGCGCACCGCGAGCAGCACCGCATCCGGGCGCCGTTCCACCGCCACCTCCAAGGGCGCAGCGTCCGGGGTGTGCGAGAACGCGTTCTCCAGCACGGCATCCAGCGCTGCGGCCAGCTCCTCGGCGTCGACGGCCACCGGCACCGGACGATCCGGCAGGACGACGTCGAACGCCCGGCCCTGGTCCTCGGCCAGGGCGGACCAGAAGGCGGCGCGCTCGGCGGCCACCGCCACGACGTCGGCCTGCGGGAGCGCCGAGCGCACCGGGCGGCGGGCCGCGGCGATGACGGCGTCGATGGAGCGCTGCAGCTCGTCGACGTGGGCGGAGACGCGCGCGGCCTCCTCCGGGTCGCGCAGCCCCTCGGCGTCCAGCCGCAGCGCGGTGACCGGGGTGCGCAGCCGGTGCGAGAGGTCCGCGACCAGCTCGCGCTCGGTCTGCAGCAGGCGGCCGATCCGCTCGGCCAGCCGGTTGAGCGCCACCCCGACCTCGACCACCTCGGACGGGCCGGCGGGGACGACCCGCGCCTCGAGGTCGCCGGAGGCGAGCCGGTGGGCGACCGCCGCGGTCCGGACCACCGGACGGCTCACCGACCGGGCCAGCAGCACCGCGGCCAGGACCGCGCCGAGCAGCAGCGCCGCACCGAGCCCGCCCAGCACCCCGAGGGCGCGCCCGACCCCCTGGTGCAGGGTGCTCGCGGGCACGGCCACCCGGACGACGGCCCGCCCGGCCGGCCCCTCCACGGGTAGCAGCACGGCGCGCCCGCCCTCGGGCGTGGCCACGGTGAAGGCCTGGCCGGCCCGAGCCAGCGCCACGGCGTCGTCGACCGTGGCCGGGGCACCCACCGCGCGGCCGCCGGGCAGGAACACGGTCGCCGTCTGCGCGCCGCGGGCGTTGACCCCCTCGACGGCGGCGGCCAGCCGGTCGGCGGCAGCGACCGCGGCCACCACCGCGATGCCCTGCGCCTCCTGGCTCGCGGTCCCCATGGCCCGGTCCTCGGCCAGCCCGCGGGCGAGCACCGCCAGCGGCACCAGGAACGCCGCGAGCACCACCGTGGTCATCGCGGCGCCGTAGAGCACCAGCCGACGGCGCATCCCGGGGCCCCGCCGTACGACGGCGGGCGTGGGCCGTCCTCCCGCGGCGGCGGGGACCGGGTCCCCGGCAGCGGGGGGGGTCAACGCTCCGGGTCCACGAGCCGGAGGCCGACCCCGCGGATGCTGTGCAGGTAGCGCGGGGCGTCGGCCCGCTCGCCGAGCTTGCGCCGCAGCCAGGACACGTGGACGTCCACCGTCTTCTCCGCGCCGCCGTAGGGCTGGCGCCACACCTCGGTGAGCAGCTCGCGCTTGCTGACCACCTGACCGGCCCGGGCGGCGAGGTGGTGCAGCAGGTCGAACTCGAGCCGGCTCAGCTCCAGGGCGGTGCCGTCCAGGGTGGCCTCGCGGCTGGTCGGGTCGATCCGCAGGCCGCCGACCACCACCGGCTCCGGCGCGTCCGACGTGGCGGTCCGCCGCAGCACGGCGCGGATGCGGGCGTCGATCTGCCCCGCCGCGAACGGTTTGACGACGTAGTCGTCCGCGCCGGCGTCGAGCAGCGCGATGACCTCCTGCTCGTCGTCGCGGGCGGTGGTGATGATGACCGGCACCTGGCTGACCGCGCGGATCATCCGCAGCACGGTGCCGCCGTCGACGTCGGGCAGCCCGAGGTCGAGCAGGACGACGTCGGGGCGGTCGTCCACCGCGGCCTGCAGGCCGGCCATGGCGGTGGGCGCCGTGCTCACCGCGTGCCCGCGCTCGGCCAGGGCGCGGACCAGCGCCGAGCGGATCCCGGGGTCGTCCTCCACCAGCAGCACCTGCACCACGGCGATGACGGTACGAGACCGGGGCGCCACCGCACGGCAGGGAGCGACCGCGTGCCCCGCCCAGGCCGCAGGTTCGGCCGGCCTTAACCGGCCCTTATCGGAGCGAGCGCGAGCGCCCAGGCACGATGGCGGAGTGCAGACCGACCCGACGCCGCCCCGCCGTCGGCTGCGGGCCGCCGCGCTCGGTGCCGGCTGGCTGGCCGCCACCGCCGGCGTCGCCGCCGGGGCCTGGCTCGCGGTGAGCGCGGCCGGCGACGGGCTGGGCGTCGGTCAGCGCGTGCTCACCGCCGACCAGGTGCGCGCCCGGCTCGCGGACGTCGAGGCCGCCGACGACCAGGCCGGCGACCCCACCGGCGATGCCGCCACCCCGCCGACCACCGCCGCGGGGCCTACCCCGGCGCCCACCGCCGGGGACCGGCCCGACGGCGGGCAGGACGAGCCCGCGATCACCTCACCTGCCGGCCCGGACGGGTCGGCCGGCGCAGGCGCGACGGCCGGCGGGTCGACCGCCGGGGGCTCGACGTCGGGCGGCGGGTCGGGCGGGACCCGGCCGGGCGGGACCACCTCGCACCCGCGGCCGGCCACCAGCGCCGCGGCCGCCCCGGTGCGCACCGGCGCGGTGGCCGTCAGCGGCGGCACGGCGGCCGTGGCCTGCCAGGGTCCGGTCGTGTCGCTGCGCTATGCCACCCCCCGCGACGGCTGGACGGTGGCGGTGCAGGACCGCGGCCCGGAGAAGGTGGAGGTCGTGTTCACGCGGGCCACCGGCGAGAGCGGCGGCGGCTCCGGCTCCGGCGGAAGCGGAGAGGACCACGGCGGCGGCGGGCACGAGCCCGAGGCGACGGCGAAGGCGACCTGCGTCGGGGGCACGCCGGTGTGGGAGACCGAGCAGCACTGAGGGTCGCGATAGCACTGAGGGTCGCGATAGCACTGAGGGTCGCGACAGCACTGAGGGTCGCGACAGCACTGAGGGTCGCGACAGCACTGAGGGTCGCGACAGCACTGAGGGTCGCGACGGACCTCAGGGGTCCGCACCGCCCTGACCCCCAGAGCGCTGGTGACGGGAGCAGCCGTGCAGGGGGCAAGTCCCAGGCCGGGCGGCGGTCCGGAGCCGGCACGACCAGCGGGGCCCGACCTAGGCAAAAGCTCGCCCACCGAGGCGAATTTCCCTCGGTGGGCGAGCTTTGATCACGGGGCCGTGATCGTTCCGGACGGGGCCGGCGGGGTCGGTCAGTCGTTGCCGCGGAGGATGGCGATGAGCCGGAGCATCTCCAGGTAGAGCCAGATGACCGTCATCATCAGGCCGGCGGCGGCCAGCCAGGAGTAGCGGGCCGGGGCGCCGGCGCGGATGCCGCGCTCGATGCCGTCGAAGTCGAGGATGAGGAAGAGGCTGGCGATCGCCACGCCGGCCACCGAGAGCAGCAGCCCCAGGCCGCTGACGCCGTAGAGGCCCAGGCCGCCCTGGAAGCCGAACAGGCCGGCCACCAGGCTGACCAGGCCGAGGGCGAGGTAGCCGAAGGCCGCGGTGATGAGCATCTTGGTGAACTTGGGCGTGGCCCGCAGCGTCTTGGTCGTGTAGAGCACGAGCATGCCGACGACGGCGGCCAGCGTGCCGAGCACCGCCTGCACGACGATGCCGGAGTACTGGATCTCGAAGGCCCGGCTCACGCCGCCGAGCACCAGGCCCTCGGCCACGGCGTAGGCGAGGATCAGCGCCGGGTTGGTCGACTGCTTGAACGAGATGATCAGACCCAGCACGAGGCCGACGATCAGGCCGGGCAGCACCAGGCCGAACGCGGTGGTCTCGGACAGGGCCAGGAAGCTGACCGCCGCCACCAGGATGAGCGTGCCGAAGCTGATCGCGCTCTTGACGACGACGTCGTCCAGCGTCATCCGGCGGGTGTCGTAGGAGGTGGCCGCGGGCGCGTCGTACATGCCCTGCAGCTGGTCCGCGGTGGGCGTGTCGAACCCGGCGTAGCGGGTCTGTCCACTGAAGGCGGGATTCCGGTCGAAGACCGGGTTGCTGTGGCCGAAGCCCCTGCTCCGCCTGTCGTTCGCTGCCATGCACTCCTCCGTCGCAGACCCCTACCGGTCCGGTGCGGACCGTGTCGGCCAGGGTAACGCGAAAGTAAAGCCGACAGTTCCCGCCGCGCGCAGGAGGCCGACGGCCCCGCGGCCCGGACCCAGCCGGGACGCGGGGCCGTCGGACGCCCTCGATGGAGCGCTCGGGAAGCGCGATCAGGCGGCGTCCGGCGCGACGAGCG
>JBQCHF010000146.1:0-12495 GCA_051954955.1 Motilibacteraceae bacterium | reverse complement strand
GGGCAGGTTGCTCACGTGTTACTCACCCGTTCGCCACTGATCCCCCACCGAAGCAGGTTCACCGTTCGACTTGCATGTGTTAAGCACGCCGCCAGCGTTCGTCCTGAGCCAGGATCAAACTCTCCAAAAAGGTTCAACCACACACCCACCGAAGCAGGCATATGAACCATAGAGAAATCCCAGCAACAACAGACAAAACAGAGCTAGCTGTCTGCCTGCCATCACTCAAAGAAACCTTCACGCCCTACAACCCCGAAGAGCTGCAAGACACGAGGGTCAAAGAAATGGCATTGACTTTCGGCACGCTGTTGAGTTCTCAAACAACGGACGCACATCTCGGGGTGACCGTCCGTCCGGACGAGCGCCCCTCGAGGCAGCCGTTCCAACCTAGCAGGCCCTGTCCACTCACTTGCGCGGTGATCGGGACCGGCTCCACCCCATGACGATCGGCCCCTCGCGGGGCTGACTGAGTCAGGAGTTCCGCCCCCGGGACCGACCAGCGTCTCCGCTGTTCGTTCCTCCCGTCCGGGCGACGAGGGAAGACATTAGACCGGGCTGCGGCGGCGGTCAAATCAGCTGTCGACCGGGCCTGGGAGGCGCGCGCGACGGCGCCCAGACCCGTGGACCTCAGCCCGCGACGACCACCGCAGCGAGGTGCCGCTTGCCGCGGCGCAGGACCAGGTAGCGACCGTGCAGCAGGTCCTCGCCGGCGGGCACCTCCGCCTCGTCGACCACCTTGCGGTTGTTGACGTAGGCCCCGCCCTCCCTCACCGCCCGCCGGGCCGCGGACTTGCTCTCGCACAGCCCGCTGGCGGCGAGCAGGTCCACGACGGAAGGGAGCGGTCCCGCCGGCACGACGGCGCGCGGCAGCTCGGCCAGCGACGCGGCGAGGGTCCTCTCCGGCAACCCCTCGAGGTCGCCGCGGCCGAAGAGCGCCTGGCTGGCCGCGACGACGGCGTCCCGCTCGGCCTCCCCGTGCACCAGCGCGGTCAGCTCCGAGGCCAGGGCGCGCTGCGCCTCGCGGGCCTGCGGCCGCTCCTTCGTGGCCAGCGCGAGCTCCTCGATCTGCTCGTGCGGGAGGAAGGTGAAGACCTTGAGCAGGTTCACCACGTCCGCGTCGTCCGCGTTGAGCCAGTACTGGAAGAAGGCGTAGGGGCTGGTGAGCTCGGGGTCGAGCCACACGCTCCCGCCCTCGGTCTTGCCGAACTTGGTCCCGTCGGACTTGAGCAGCAGCGGTGTGGTGAGGGCGTGCACGTGGCCCCCGTCGACCCGCCGGATCAAATCCACTCCCGCGGTGATGTTGCCCCACTGGTCGCTGCCGCCGATCTGCAGCGTGCAGCCGTTGCGGCGGAAGAGCTCTAGGTAGTCCAGCGACTGCAGCAGGACGTAGCTGAACTCGGTGTACGAGATCCCCTGCCCCTCCAACCGAGCCCTGACCGCCTCGCGGTCGAGCATCCGGTTGACGCTGAAGTGCTTGCCGACGTCGCGCAGGAACGTCAGCACGTCCATCGGCCCGGTCCAGTCGAGGTTGTTCACCAGCAGGCCGCCCTGCGGGCCTTCTCCGAAGTCGAGGAACCGCGAGAGCTGGTCGCGGATGCGCTCGGTCCAGCCCACGACCGTGTCGGTGTCGTTGAGCTGGCGCTCCGCGGTGGGTCGGGGGTCGCCGATCAGTCCGGTGGCTCCGCCGACCAGTGCCAGCGGCCGGTGGCCGGCCAGCTGCAGCCGGCGCATGGTGAGCACCTGGGTCAGGTGACCGACGTGCAGACTCGCGGCCGTGGGGTCGAAACCGCAGTAGTAGGTGACCACTCCGTCGTCGAGGGCCGCGCGGAGGGCGTCCGCGTCGGTGGTCTGCGCCAGGAGCCCGCGCCACTGCAGGTCGTCGAGGATGTGGGTCACGAGGTAGATCCTCCCCTACGGCGGCGCGGTGCCGCCGCCCGGTAAACGCTCACGGTGGGGTCGCCGTCGATCCAGAACCGCCACGGGATGGGTGCGCCGTCGCCGGAGACCCCCACCCGCGGCCCGGAACGCACCGACGCCGGCGCCGCGGGACGGCCGTGCAGCACCCGCACGTGGCCCGCCGGGTCGCAGGCGTCGAGCCCGTAGAAGGCGCCGTCGACGCCGAGCGCCATGGTCAGCCGGGCCGGCCCGCGAGCCAGCTCACGGTCGCTGCGCGCGGTGGGACGCCGGGCCCGGGCCTCGTCCAGTCCGTCGACGACCTCGCCGGCGCGCAGCAGCACGGCTGACGCGGTGCCCTCCGGCAGGCACACCAGGTTCATGCACCAGTGCATGCCGTAGCTGAAGTAGACGTAGAGGTGGCCCGGGGGGCCGAACATCACGGCGTTGCGGTTGCTGCGCCCCCGGTGCGCGTGCGAGCCCGGGTCCTCGCCCTGACCGGAGTACGCCTCCACCTCGGTCAGGCGCACGGCGACCGGGCCGGTGGGTCCGTCGACGACGAGGACGCGCCCCAGCAGCGCGGGGGCCACCTCGACCGCGGAACGGTCGAAGAAGCGGCGCGGCAGGGGCGCGTCGACGTCGGGCACGGCTGGCGGGATCTGGCAGCTCAGGCGCCCGCCCAGGCCGCCTGGTCGTCCACCTGGGCGGCCAGCGCGGCCAGCTGCTCGCGGACCCTGACCGGTGCCGTCCCGCCGACCGTGCTGCGCGCGTCGAGGGCCCCCTGCACCGACAGGACCTCGCGCACCTCGGGGGTGAGGTGCGGCGACACCGACGCGAGGTCGGAGTCGGTGAGGTCGGTGAGCTCGATGCCGCGCTGCTCGCACAGGCGCACGCAGGAGCCGGCGACCTCGTGCGCATCGCGGAAGGGCACGCCGCGGCGCACCAGCCAGTCGGCGATCTCGGTGGCCAGCGCGAACCCCTCCGGTGCTGCGGCCGCCATCCGCGCCGGGTGGAAGGTCATGGTGGCGATCATCCCGGTGACCGCCGGCAGGACCAGGGCCAGGGTGTCGACGGCGTCGAACACCGGCTCCTTGTCCTCCTGCAGGTCGCGGTTGTAGGCGAACGGCAGGCCCTTGAGGGTGGCCAGCAGGCCGGTGAGGTGGCCGATCAGCCGGCCGGACTTGCCGCGCACCAGCTCGGCCACGTCCGGGTTCTTCTTCTGCGGCATGATCGAGGAGCCGGTGGCGAAGGCGTCGTCGAGGGTGGCCCAGCCGAACTCCCGCGAGGTCCACAGGCACACCTCCTCCCCCAGACGCGAGAGGTGCACCCCCAGCAGCGCCGCGGCGAACAGGAACTCGGCGGCGAAGTCGCGGTCGCTGACCGCGTCGATGCTGTTGGGGATGGCGCCGTCGAAGCCGAGCTCGGCGGCCACCGCCTCAGGGTCCAGGGGCAACGAGGAACCGGCCAGGGCGCCCGCCCCGAGCGGCGAGCGAGCGGCCCGCTTGTCCCAGTCCCGCAGCCGGTCGACGTCGCGGGCCAGGGCATGCACGTGCTTGGCGAGCTCGTGCCCGAAGGACACCGGCTGGGCGTGCTGCAGGTGGGTGAAGCCCGGGGCCGCGCTGTCCGCGTGAAGGGCGGACTGGTCCAGCAGCGCCCGCTCCAGGTCCGCCACGAGTCCGACGAGACGTCGGACGTTGTCGCGCAGGTAGAGCCGGAAGTCGGTCGCCACCTGGTCGTTGCGGCTGCGGCCGGCGCGCAGCTTGCCGCCGAGGGCGCCGAGCCGCTCCAGCAGGCCGCGCTCCAGGGCGGTGTGCACGTCCTCGTCCTCGACGGTGGGGCGGAAGCTGCCGTCGCGGGCGGCCTGCTCGAGGTCGTCGAGCGCGGCGAGCATCCTCGCCAGCTCGTCCTCGTCGAGCAGGCCGGCCCGGTGCAGCACCCGGGCGTGCGCCCGGCTGGCGGCCAGGTCGTAGGGCGCCAGCCGCCAGTCGAAGTGGACGCTGACCGAGAGCTGCGCCAGCGCGTCGGCGGGGCCGCCGGCGAACCGGCCGCCCCACAGACGCATCGGCGCACCGCTCTCGGTGCCCGGCTGCTGCGCGGTGCTGTCAGGCACCGTGGTCCTCCAGGCGCTGCTGCCGCTTGGCCGCGATCTTGCTGGGCAGACCCCAGAGCTCCACGAATCCCTTGGCCAGGGTCTGGTCGAAGGTGTCCTCGGAGTCGTAGGTGGCCAGGGAGAAGTCGTAGAGCGAGCGCTCGCTGCGCCGGCCGTTCACCACGGCCCGGCCGCCGTGCAGCGCCATCCGGATGTCGCCGGTGACGTGCTCCTGGGACTTGTCCACGAAGATGTCCAGCGCCTCCTTGAGCGGGCTGAACCACAGACCGTCGTAGACCAGCTCGGTCCAGCGCTGCTCGACCTGCCGCTTGAACCGGGCGAGGTCGCGCTCGAGGGTGACGTTCTCCAGCTCCTGGTGGGCGGTGATGAGCGCGATGGCACCCGGCGCCTCGTAGACCTCGCGGCTCTTGATGCCGACCAGGCGGTCCTCGACCATGTCCAGCCGGCCGATCCCCTGCGCCCCGGCGCGCTTGTTGAGCTCGACGATGGCCTCGAGCATGGTGACCGGCTTGCCGTCGATCGCGACCGGCAGGCCGTGCTCGAAGGAGATGACGACCTCGTCGGCGTCGCGCGGCACGGACGGGTCCGACGTGTAGTCGTAGACGTCCTCGATGGGCGCGTTCCAGATGTCCTCGAGGAACCCGGTCTCGACCGCGCGGCCCCACACGTTCTGGTCGATCGAGTAGGGCGACTTCTTGTTGACGTCGATCGGGAGCTGCTGCTCCTCGGCGAACGCGATCGCCTTGTCGCGGGTCATGCCGGAGTCGCGGACCGGGGCCAGCACCTTGAGCTCGGGGGCGAGCGCGCCGATGCCGACCTCGAAGCGCACCTGGTCGTTGCCCTTGCCGGTGCAGCCGTGGGCGACCATCGAGGCGCCGTGGTACTTGGCCGCCTCCACCAGGTGCTTGACGATGACCGGCCGGGACAGCGCGGAGACCAGCGGGTAGCGCTCCATGTAGAGCGCGTTGGCCTTCAGCGCCGGGGCGCAGTAGTGGTCGGCGAACTCGTCGCGGGCGTCGACGACGACCGCCTCCACCGCGCCGCAGGCCAGGGCCCGCTGGCGGATGGTGTCGAGGTCCTCCCCGCCCTGGCCGACGTCGGCGGCCACGGCGATGACCTCCGCGCCGGTCTCCTCGGCGATCCAGCCGATGGCGACCGACGTGTCCAGCCCGCCGGAGTAGGCGAGTACGACGCGCTCCTTCACGAGCTTGTCCTTCCGTGCTGTGTCGGTGGTGCAGGTCTGTGGTGCTGGTGCGGGTGGTGGTGCGGGTCTGTGCGGTGGCGCGCGGACCGCCCGACGTCAGGACGCCGGGCTGACCGTACCGGCCGCGGCCCGGCCCTCGGCGAGGGAGAGGAGCCGCTCGGCCACCGCGTCCGCCCCGAGCGGGTCGCGGGTGACCAGGAAGATGGTGTCGTCGCCGGCCACCGTGCCGAGCACGCCCGGCAGCAGGCTGTGGTCCAGGGCCGAGGCGAGGAACTGCGCCCCGCCGGGCGGGGTGCGCAGCACGACGATGTTGGCCGAGGCGTCGGCGGCCACGAGCAGCTCCTCGCATCGCCGTCGAAGCCGTTCCAGGCCGGCCGATTCCTCCGCGGGCGGCCGGGGCGCGGCGTCGCCGCCCTCGCCGGGCACGGCGTAGACCAGCTGGCCGCCGGAGCGGACCCGGACCGCGCCGAGCTCCTCGAGGTCGCGCGAGAGCGTGGCCTGGGTGACGACCAGCCCGTCGTCGGCGAGCAGCCGGGCCAGCTCGGGCTGGGAGCGGACCGGGTGGCGCGAGAGCAGCTCGACGATCCGCTGGTGGCGGCTCGCCTTGCTGACTGGGCGGACGGTCACGGCGAGCCCTGGGCGCCGGCCTGCGCCTGCGCGGCGTCGAGGGCCACCGGCAGCGCGGCCACGAAGGCGTCGGCCTGCTCCTGGGTGAGCACGAGCGGCGGCACCAGCCGCAGGACGTCGGCCCCGACCGCGTTCACCAGGAAACCGCGCTCCTTCAGCGCCGCCTCGGCCTGCTTGGCCAGCGGGGCGGTCAGCACGACACCGCGCATGAGGCCGGCGCCACGGACACCGGACACCAGCGGGTGCCCGAGCCCCTCGATCGCGGCGGCCAGGTGCTCGCCCAGCCGCTTGGCGTGGTCGAGCAGGGCGTCGTGCTCGATGGTGTCCAGCACCGCCAGCGCGGCGGCGCAGGCCAGCGGGTTGCCGCCGAAGGTCGTGCCGTGCTGGCCGGGCTGCAGCAGGTCCGCGGCCGGCCCGAACGCGGCGACCGCGCCGATCGGCACACCGCCGGCCAGCCCCTTGGCCATGCTCACGACGTCGGGAACCACGCCGAGGGCCTGGTGGGCGAACCAGGCGCCGGTGCGCCCGATGCCGGTCTGCACCTCGTCCAGCGCGAGCAGCGCGCCGTGGGCGTCGCAGGCGGCGCGGGCAGCCTGCAGGTAGCCGTCCGGGGCCGGCACGACGCCCGCCTCGCCGAGGATCGGCTCGAGCAGCACCAGCGCGGTGTCGCCGTCGACGGCGGCCTGCAGGGCCGCGACGTCCCCGTAGGGCACGTGCACGACGTCGCCCGGCGCGGGCAGGAACGGCTCGCGCTTTCCGGGCTGGCCGGTGAGGGCGAGTGCGCCCATGGTGCGGCCGTGGAAGGCGCCCTGGGCCGCGACGACCTTGCGCCGCCCGGTCCGCCGGCCGATCTTGAAGATCGCCTCGTTGGCCTCGGCGCCGGAGTTGCAGAAGAACACCTTGCCCGGCCGGCCGAGCAGACCGAGCAGACGTTCGGCGAGGGTGACGACGGTCGGGTGGATGTAGAGGTTGGAGACGTGCCCGAGGGTCTGCAGCTGCTCGGTGACGGCGGCCACCAGCGCTGGGTGGGCGTGGCCGAGGGCGTTGACGGCGATGCCGGCGACGAGGTCGACGTACTCCTTGCCGGAGTCGTCCACGACGACCGCGCCGTGGCCACGCACGAGGGTGAGCGAGGGCGTGCCGTAGGAGGGCACGATGGCCGACTCCCAGCGCGCGGGCCAGCCCTGCTGGTCGGTGGTCTGGTCCATCGTCGCCTCCTTCGTGCTCTGACTGGGGTTGCTGTTCTGCGGATCGCTGGAGATGGCGGTCACGGGACCACCTGCGTCCCGACGCCCTCGTCGGTGAAGACCTCGAGCAGGACCGCGTGCGGGACGCGGCCGTCGAGCACGTGCGCTTTGGGCACCCCACCCTGGACCGCCCGCAGGCAGGCCTCCATCTTGGGCACCATCCCGCTGGACAGGGTGGGCAGCATCGCCTCGAGCTCGGCGGCGGAGAGGGTGTCGATGACCTCGTCGCTGCTGGGCCAGTCGGCGTAGAGGCCCTCGACGTCGGTGAGCACCATGAGCTTCTCCGCACCCAGCGCCACCGCGAGGGCGGCTGCGGCGGTGTCGGCGTTCACGTTGTAGACGTGGCCGTCCTCGCCACGGGCCACGCTGGAGACGACGGGGATGCGGCCGTCGCCCAGCAGCGCCTGCACGACCGACGGGCTCACCTCGGAGACATCGCCGACCAGGCCGATGTCGACCGGCTCGCCGTCGACCATCGCGGGGCGGCGCACCGCGGTGAACAGGTTGGCGTCCTCGCCGGACAGCCCGACCGCGAACGGTCCGTGGTCGTTGATGAGCCCGACGACCTCGCGCTGCACCTGACCCACGAGCACCATCCGGACGACGTCCATCGTCTCGGGGGTGGTGACCCGCAGGCCGCCGGCGAACGTGCTCTCCAGGCCGAGCTTGTCCAGGTGCTGGCTGATCTGCGGGCCGCCGCCGTGCACGACGACCGGCCGCAGGCCGGCGTAGTGCATGAAGACGACGTCCTGCGCGAAGGCCTGCTGCAGCTCGGGCTTGGTCATCGCGTTGCCGCCGTACTTGAGCACGACGGTGCGGCCGTGGAAGCGCTCGAGCCAGGGCAGGGCCTCGATGAGCACCTGCGCCTTGGACAGGGCGGCGTGGCCGCGGGCCAGGGGCGCGCTCACGTCGAGTACGCCGAGTTCTCGTGGACGTAGTCGGCGGTGAGGTCGTTGGTCCACACCGTCGCGCTCGCCTCGCCCGCGTGCAGGTCGACGACCACCGACACCTCCTTGCCCGTGAGGTCGCACAGCGTCCGGTCCTCGCCCACTCCCCCGGCCTTGCAGACCCAGACGCCGTTGACGGCGACGTCGAGGGCGTCGGGCTCGAAGGCGGCGCGGGTGGTGCCCACCGCTGCGAGCACGCGCCCCCAGTTCGGGTCCTCGCCGTGGATGGCGCACTTGAACAGGTTGCTGCGCGTGACAGCGCGGGCGACCTCGACCGCCTCGTCCTCGCTGACCGCCCCGCGGACCTCGACCCCGATCGTCTTGCTGGCGCCCTCGGCGTCGTCGAGCAGCTGGCGGGCGAGGGATCCGCACACGTCGGTGAGGCCCGCGGTGAACTCGGCGAGCTCGGGGCTCGTGCCGCTGGCGCCCGAGGCCATGAGCAGCACCGTGTCGTTGGTGGACATGCAGCCGTCGCTGTCGATGCGGTCGAAGGTGACCCGGGTGGCGGCGCGCAGGGCGGTGTCGAGGTCCTCGGCCGGGAGGTCGGCGTCGGTGGTGATGACCACGAGCATGGTGGCCAGGCCGGGCGCGAGCATGCCCGCGCCCTTGGCCATGCCGCCGACCGTCCATCCCTGCCCGGCGTGCACGGCCTCCTTGGGCACGGTGTCCGTCGTCATGATGGCCGTCGCCGCGTCGTGGCCGCCGTTCTCCGACAGCACGTCGGAGACGGCCTTGATACCGGGGAGCAGCTTGTCCATCGGCAGCCGCTCGCCGATGAGCCCGGTGGAGCAGACCACGACGTCACCGGCGCTCACACCGAGGACGCCGGCCACGGTCTCGGCGGTTCGGTGGGTGTCGGTAAAGCCCTCCGGGCCAGTGCAGGCGTTGGCGCCGCCGGAGTTGAGGACCACGGCGTCCACGCGGGGGTCGGCCAGGACCTGCTGGGACCAGACGACCGGCGCGGCCTTGACGCGGTTGCCGGTGAACACGGCGGCGGCGGCGTGCGAGGGGCCGTCGTTGACGACCAGGGCGAGGTCGGGCTTGCCGCTGGCCTTGAGGCCGGCGGTGGCACCGGCGGCCCGGAAACCGGCGGCGGCGGTGACGCTCACGGGGCGACTCCCAGGGCGGACAGGCCGGCCGTCTCCGGCAGGCCGAGGACGAGGTTGACGTTCTGGATCGCCTGGCCGGCCGCGCCCTTGCCCAGGTTGTCGATGGCGGAGACGACGACGGCCCGGCCGCTGTGCGGGTCGGCAGCGGCCTGCAGGTGCACCGCGTTGGAACCGGCGGTGGCGGCCGTGCTCGGCCAGGTCCCCTCGGGCAGCAGGTGCACGAACGGCTCGGCGGCGTAGGCGGCGTCGAGGGCGCCGCGCAGCTCGGCGGTGCCGACGCCGGGGCGCAGCCTCGCCGTGCAGGTGGACAGGATGCCGCGGGGCATCGGCGCCAGCGTGGGCGTGAACGAGAGGGTGACCAGGCTGCCGGCCGCGGCCGAGAGCGACTGCTCCATCTCGGGGGTGTGCTGGTGGGCGCCCCCGGCCTTGTACGCCGACATCGAGCCCATCACCTCGCTGCCGAGCAGGTTCGCCTTGGGTGAGCGGCCGGCGCCGGACGTGCCGGAGGCGGCCACCACGACGACGTCGTCGGGCTCGACCAGGCCGGCGGCCAGCAGCGGTGCGAGGGCCAGCGCCACCGAGGTCGGGTAGCAGCCGGGATTGGCGACCCTGGTGCTGGCCTTGACCTGCTCGCGGGCGCCGGGCAGCTCGGGCAGGCCGTAGGTCCAGGTGCCCGCGTGCGCCCCGCCGTAGTAGGTGGCCCACTTCTCCGCGCTGGACAGGCGGAAGTCGGCGCCGAGGTCGACCACCGGCAGGGTGGCTGGGAGCTGCTCCACCAGCGCCGCCGACTCACCGTGCGGGAGGGCGAGCAGGACGACGTCGGCGTCGGCGAGCAGGTGCGGGTCGGTGGCGGCGAAGGTGGCGCCGGCCAGCGTGGGCAGCTGCGGGTGCACCGAGGTGACCGGCTTGCCGGCCGAGGAGCCGGCACTGACCGCGGCGAGCTCGAGGTCGGGGTGGCCGAGGATCAGGCGCAGCAGCTCACCGCCGGCGTAGCCGCTCGCTCCCGCCACCGCTGCCCGCGCACCCATGCTGACCTCCCGATCGACACTGTGGGATGACCATACAGCATCGCGCATGTCCATGCACTCATCGCCCGGGTGGCACGATGCGCGTCGGGGGGGGCGAGCTGGAGCGAGCAGATGGGAGGACGGCGTGCGGGTTCTCGTGACGGGTGCGCAGGGAAAGGTCGGGCGAGCCGCGGTGACGGCGCTGCTGGAGGCCGGTCACGAGGTGACCGCGCTCGACGTCGGCAAGCCGGTGTACGAGCGGGCCGTGCCCGGCGGCCCGCACTACGTCCAGGCCGATCTCACCGACGCGGGCGCCGCTTACGCCGCCGTGCGCGGGCACGACGCCGTGGTGCACGCGGCCGCGATCCCGGAGCCCACTCACCATGCCCCGCACGTCGTGTTCTCCAACAACCTCATGGGCATGTTCAACGTCCTCGAGGCGGCGGTGCGCTGGGGCGTGAGCCGGTTCGTGAACATCTCCAGCGAGACGGTGCCCGGCCTGGTGTTCGCCGAGCGGCCGTTCCTGCCGGAGTACGTGCCGCTGGACGAGGGGATCCGACCACGACCCCAGGATCCCTACGCGCTGGCCAAGCTGTTCGGCGAGCAGCTGTGCGACGCCGCGGTGCAGCGCAGCGACCTCCGCTGCGTCTCGCTGCGGCCGGGCTGGGTGCAGTGGGAGGGGAACGTCGAGCGCAACCTCGGGCCGCTGTTCGCCGCCGACGAGCCGAGCGCGGCTTTCTGGGCCTACACCGACGTCTACGACCTCGCCGACGCCATCGTGCTGGCGGTGCAGAGCGACCTGCCCGGGCACGAGGTCATGTACATCACGGCCCCGGACACGATCGGCGGCCGCGACCTGGCCGAGCACGTGCGCCGGCACCACGGGGACGCGATTCCAGTGCGTCCGCTGTCGCGCCCGGACGAGGCCGGCACGTCGAGTGCCAAGGCGCAGCGGGTGCTGGGGTACGCGCCACGGCGGACCTGGCGGGACTACCTCGACGACGGCGGCCGGCTGCTGCCGGCAGTGCGCGAGCGGCTGGAGCGCGGGGAGACGGCGATGCAGCGGTGGAGCTATTGAGCCAGCAGGCGGACATCGCGGCGGCACGCTCCGCCTTCCTCGACACCTTCGCCTGGCACCGAGGCCATGCCGATATCTGGCCCGCCTTCGCCGACGGGCCGACGCTCGCGGCCGTCGTCGACGGGCTGGCTGCGCCCTGGCGTGACCAGGGGATCACGCACGTCGTGGGCGTGGAGGCGCGCGGTTTCCTGCTCGGTGGTGCTGTCGCGGTGCGGCTGGGCGTCGGGTTCGTCGCCGTCCGGAAGTCGGGCGCGCTGTTCCCGGGCGGGACCCTGACCGCGACCACTGGGCGGGACTACCGCGGCTTGGAGCACGAGCTGCGGATGCAGGACGTGCTGGGTCCGGATGACGTCGTCCTGCTGGTGGACGACTGGGCGCAGACCGGCAGCCAGGCGGTCGCCGTCCAGTCTCTGGTGCACTCCGGCGGGGCCCGGCTGGCCGGGCTCTCGCTGCTCGTCGACCAGCTGGACGACGACGTGCGCGCAGGGTTCGGGCGGGTGACCGCGCTGGTGAGGGCCGAGGAGGTCGGCGACCCCGACTAGGGACGGACCCCTAGATCCCCGTCGCTCGTCGGAGGATCTCGTCGACGACCTGCTCGAGCGGCGCGGTGGCGTCGATCGCCATGCCGTCGTCGGGGGTGTCCTCCCCGGTCTTGTGCAGGCGGAGGACCAGCTCCCGTTCGGCGTCGCGTCCGCCGAACTCGTCGGGAGGACGCTCCGCCAGCCGGCGGACCAAGGTGTTCCGGTCCACGGTCAGGACGAAGACACCGTCGAAGAGGTGGACGAAGCTGCGGAAGTTCCTCGAGCCACCGCAGAAGAAGCTGAGCGGCTCGGTCTGGTCGGCGAGCAGGCGTTCGACGTCGTCGACGCGCCAGAGGTGGTGCCAGTGCGAAGACACGTCGGTGGGCTCGCCGGTCACCGGGTCTCCCTGGTAGGCGAGGTCGGTGTCGCCGTTGACGGCGTGGTACCCCCGCCGGCGCAGCTCGTGGCACACCGAAGTCTTGCCGGTGCCCGACACTCCTTCGACGACGAAGTTGCGTCTACCCACGTCCGGCACCATAGCGACTCCTGCGTCACGTGACCGGTTCGGGTTATCCCTACACACCATGGCTTTCTTCTCGTATTCGTACACGTGTCCTGCATCTCTGCTTGAGTGCAGTACTCGCTCAGCCTCCGACGAGCTCTTTGAGTGGGTGGGGATCTGTGTCGACTGCCTGCTGGAGCAGTCGGTAGAAGAGCATTCCTCGCGCCTTGGATCTGCGCCGATTGAACCG
>JBQCHF010000145.1:0-7077 GCA_051954955.1 Motilibacteraceae bacterium | reverse complement strand
CCGCGGCGGGCCCCCCCACGACGCGTCCCCCGCCCCAACAACACCCCTTAGCAAACCGCGGGCCCCGCGGGGGGCGCGCTGCGGGCGGACCACGTCGTCGTGCGGGAACTGCGAGGGCTTCAGCAGCCGGTGGCCGGCTCCCGGAAGCCCGGGTAGGGGTTCAGGTCGCCCATGAAGGTGTAGCGGCCGATCGTCGAGGACTTGGACTGGGTCGGCTGCGAGGTGGTGTTCGGGCTCTGCCGGGCGAACCAGGGCAGGAACACCTCGTCCTCCGGGTGCCAGCTGCCGTCGGAGGCGCTGTTCGTATCGTAGGAGTTGCCGGGCAGCTTGAACCCGATGCCGACGACCGGGTCACCGGTCTCCAGGTAGGAGGTGCAGCCGTACTGCGGCGCGGTCGGCGTCACCCACGGGTTCACCGTGTTGTTGATGAACGGGTCGTCGCCCACTCGGCGATCTCGTGGCTCAGGGCGTGGATGTCCTTGAGGTACGCGTCGCTGCCGAAGGTGCCCGGGGTGGTGTAGGCGGCGTAGGCGTAGGTCTGCACGCCCTGCTTGCCCTGCCCGTTGATGTTGCCGCCGCCGTTGCCGGTCACCTTGGCCGCGCCGTGGTAGCCGATCACGCAGCAGTTGCTGACGTCGCCGATGTAGAGCATGACGTTGTCGGTGAGCACGATCGGCAGGTGCGTGGGGTCAGCGTGGGTGGAGCTGAGCACGTTCTGCACCTGGGCCGAGAACCAGGTGATGTTCACCAGGCCGTACGTCACGCCGCGGCTGTTCTGATACATCGAGCCCTGGTTGGCCGGCACGCTGATCGAGATCGTCGGCTCGACGCTGGGCTGGCCGAGCTTGACGTGGTAGCCGCTCTTGCCGACCTGGTTGAACTGCGAGCGCATGACGGCGTCCTCGTACTGGACGCCGCTGTTGCCCGCCGAGAGCTGCCCCGGGCCGCTGGAGGAGTCGCTCACCCGCGTGTAGTCCGCGGTCTGGAAGATGGGCGAGGCGATGGTGCGGCTCACCTTGTCGGCGCCGTTGAGCGACTGTCCGCCGTTCGCCTGGAAGCTGATGTTCAGCGGGATGATGTCCGTGGGGATCGTGCTGCTGCCGGGGGACTTGGTGAACGGGTCCGTCCCCACCATGTTGTAGCCGTACGTCGTCCCGTTGGTCGGGTCGGTAAACGCGCCGTGCCAATGCGGGATCGTGACGTCGGTGGACAGCGGGGAGGCCCCGCCCTCGGTGGTGAACTGGGGAGCGCCCGGGTCCTTGGTCGGCAGGGCGGCGCTGGCGGCGCCCGCCGACGGTGCGGTGACGACGAGAGCGACGGTGGCCGCTGCTGCCGCGGCGGCGATGCCGCGGGTCATCAGCTTCATCTGTAAGCCCCTTCTTCGCCGGCGGTCCTGACTGCCGCCGGGATGGGGCGAGTATTGAGATGTCTAGTCTGGCTTGTACAGGAAAGCGAAGGTCAAGGTTGGATCGGGTCGGCCCCTCAAGAGACCCCCGGCTGTGCACCTGCAGCCGTCTCCGGAGCTCGCGGACGCCATCGTGCTCAAGCCCGCGGCTCACAAGGCCGACATCTGGCCGGTGTGCCGTGAGGCGTACGTCCCGGAGGGAGCAACCCGTGGCTAGGGGTGTGAGGACGGGTAGGTCCGGCTTCATCGCTGCTTCGAGCGCGGCGACGGCACGGCATGCGGCTGGACCACATGCTCAGTGGCCCGAGCTCGCCTCCCGGACAGTCCTGATCGCTGCCGTCGGAGCCGCCGTCACCGGCGCGATGGTGTCTCCCGCCATAGCCGCCACCGCAACGCTCCTGCCGCCGACCCTTGCAGGGATTCCTCAGCAAGTTCCTCCGCGGTTGGCGGCTCCGTCGAACCTCCCGCCGGTGACCACCGACCCGGCGTTCGCCAAGCCCCTGCCCGTCGGCGCGACCGCCGACGTTGCCGCCCCCTACGAGCCCCAGAACGACTGCGACCCCACCGCGAAGCCCGGCGTCCTGGCCTTCCGCCAGCTCATGCTCGCGACCTACCCCGGGGTCGGCCGCTCCGGCGGGATCGTCAACACCTGCGACGCCGAGGGGATGAGCAGCGAGCACGCGGACGGGCGGGCGTGGGACTGGATGCTCGACGCCACCGACCCGCAGCAGCGGGCCGTCGCCGACCACCTGCTGGACTGGCTGTTCGCCAAGGGGCCGGACGGGTCGTGGGCGTGGAACGCCCGGCGGTTCGGGGTCATGTACGCGATCTGGAACGGCCGGATCTGGGGCGCCTACAGCGCCGACCAGGGCTGGCGGCCGTACAAGGGCTCGCCCGCGCACACCGACCACATCCACTTCTCCTTCTCCTGGGACGGCGCGCTGGCGCGCACCTCGGCCTGGACCGGGGCGCCGGTCACCACGCCCGACCTGGGCCCGTGCGCGCCGGTGATCGGGCAGGCGGCCGCCCGCTACAGCGGGGCGACCACGAGCTGTCCGACGCCGGTGCCGGCGTCGGTGCAGATCGCCGCGGCGGCCTGGTCGCGGCCGCGGCTGGGCTACGGCTCGACCAACGCGAACGTGGCGGCGGTGCAGAAGGTCGTCGGCGTCGCCGTCACTGGGCGGTACGACCTGGCCACCGAGGCCGCGGTCAAGGCCTGGCAGACGTCCCACGGTCTCTACGCCTCCGGCGTGGTCGACCCGGCCACCTGGACGGTCATGTTCGCCCTGTCCACGGTGCCGGGCGTCACCGCGCCGCCGTTGACCGACCTCACCTTCGGTGCGGCCAACCCCTCGGTCGTCGGGCTGCAGGCGCGGCTGGTCGCCCTTGGCTGGCTCGCCGCGGGCGGCGCGAGCGGCAGCTACGACACCGGCACCCAGGCCGCCGTCAGCGCGTTCCAGCAGGCCCAGGGCTGGTCCGGTTCGGACGCCGACGGCCTGATGGGGCCGGGCACGCTGTCCCGGCTCTTCGCCGCCGGCGCCGCGTTCGGCCCGCTCGCCTCCTCCGGCGGCACGACGTCGGGCAGCCAGCCCGCGACCCCGACCGCCCCCACCGGGGACACGTCGCCGGTGCCCGCCCCGAAGCCCGTCCCGTCCCCGCCCAGCACCCCCAGCCTGCCGAGCCGCCCCGCACCCGCCACGTCACCGCCCACCGGCGCCGCCAACCTGCGCCCGGGCATGAGCGGCACGCTGGTCTCGCAGCTGCAGACGCGCCTGGTCACCCTCGGCTGGCTGCCGGCTGCCTCGGCCAAGGGCGGCTACGACACCGCCACCCGCTCCGCCGTCGCCGCCTTCCAGCGCGCTCAGGGCTGGAAGGGCAGTGGCGCGGACGGCGTCGTCGGCCCGATGACCGTCGCCCGGCTCTGGGCCGCGAACGCCGCGCACGCGCCCCAGCCCTCGACGTCGCCGGCGCCCAAGCCGGCGCCGAGCACCCCGCCGCCGGCCGTCCCGAACCTGGCCGCGCTGCGCCCCGGCGCGCACAACGCCGACGTCGCCGTCCTGCAGGCCCGGCTGGTCGCGCTGCACCTGCTGGCCGCCTCGGCCAGGACCGGCACCTACGACGCCGCCACCCGCGCGGCCGTCGCCGCCTTCCAGCGCTCGCAGCACTGGAACGGCTCCGGCGCTGACGGCCTGGTCGGCCCGCTCACCCTGGCCCGCCTGTTCCGCTGAGCCTTCCTTGCGTCCGAGGAACTGAGGGCGATAACCCTCACTTCGTCGGACGCAACGACGGCCGCCCGGGCGGTGCAGCACGACCCCGCCGGGGAAGGTCCCTCCCGTGCGCGTGGAGGACCGGGTCGAGCAACCGCCGGCCGACCGACGTCGGGGCGAGCCGCCGACGTCGTGGCTGCGCCGGGCGCTGCTGGCCAGCGACCCGGGGCTGCTGCGGCTGCGGCTGGGGGTGCGGGCGCTGCTGGCGGTCGCGGTCGCGATCGGGGTGGAGAGCCGGGTGGCCCCGGCCGTCGGCGTGCCCACGCTGGTGGGGGTGCTGCTGGGCGGCATGGTCGCGATGAACGGCTCGTTCGCGGCGTCGGGGCGGCCGCCGCGGGAGGCGTACGGGACCCTCGCCTGGTTCCCGGCGGTGGCCTCGCTGGGGGTGGTGGCGGCCGGGCTGCTGGCGCCCGCCCGGGTGGCGAGCCTGGCCGGGTTCGTCGTGGCGATGGTGGTGGCGGTCTACGTGCGCCGGTTCGGCACCCGCGGGTTCGCCTGGGGGATCCTCGGCTGGCTGGGCTACTTCTTCGCCACCTTCACCCGGCTGCGGCTGAGCCAGTTCCCGGCGGTGCTGGCCGTGCTGCTGGCGGCCACCGCGTGCGTGGTCCTGGCCGAGGCGGTGGTGCCGGACCGGCCCGAGCGGGCGCTGGCCCGGGCGCGCACCGCGTTCGAGCTGCGGGTGGGCGCGCTGGTGCGTACCTGCCGCGCTGCGCTGGCCGGCGGCCGACGCCCGGAGAAGCTCGCCGGGCAGCTGCACGCGCGCCGGTTCCGGCTGATCGAGGCCGCGCTGCTGGTCGACGGCTACCTCGCGCTGGCCGCGCAGTCGGCGCAGGCCGGGGCGACGGCGTCGGCGGCCCGGCACCGGCTGCTGGACATCGAGCTGGCGGCCGACTCGCTCGCCGGGCACGTGGAGGCGCTCGTCGACGACCCGGCCGCCGACGTCGACCTGCGTGCCGACCCCTGCCGGCGTCGGCTGCTCGACGCCCTGGACGCCCTCGCCGCCGGCGACCTGGCCCGGGCGCGGGCGCTGGCCGGGGAGTCGGTGGAGGCGGCCTGCGGGGCGGACTCGCCGACGGCGGGGGAGCAGCGCGGGGCCGCGGCTGCCGTCGCCGGGCTGGCCGACGCGCTGGCCGCCGGCGACCCGCAGGTGCCCGGCCACCTGCCCGCCTACGAGCCCGCCGTCGGGCTGTTCCTCGGCCAGCTGCCCGGCACGATGCCGTCGGCGTCGGCGGCCGTGGCGCTCTCGCGCGGACCGGCGGCGCGGGCGTCGGTCAACCTTCGCCAGTGCGTGCAGGCGGCCGTGGCCGGCTCGCTCACCCTGGTGGTCGGCGTCGCGCTCTCCCCGCAGCGCTACTACTGGGCGCTGCTGGCCTGCTTCTTCGCCCTCACCGGCACCCCCACCAGCGGCGAGACCGCCACCAAGGCGGTCAACCGGGTGCTCGGCACGCTGGTCGGCATCGTGGCCGCGGTGCTGGCGGTGCACCTGGTCGGGCGCCACACCGTGCCGGTGGTGGTGCTCATGCTCGCCTGCGTGTTCCTGGGCCTGTACTTCTTCCGGGTCTCCTACGCGATCATGGCCTTCGCGGTCACCACCCTCATGGGGCTGCTCTACGACGTCCTCGGCGAGTTCACCGACCGGCTGCTGGTGCTGCGCCTGGCCGAGACCGCGCTGGGCGCCGCCATCGGCATCGCCGCCGCGCTGCTGGTGCTGCCGGTGCGCACCGGGCGCGCGGTGGTGGTGGCGCGGGAGGAGTTCGTGGCCCGCCTGCGCGAGCTGCTCGACGCCGTCGCCCGCCGGCTGGGCTCCGAGCACCCCGCCGGCGACCTGTTCCTGGCCGCCCGCCGGCTGGACGCCCAGCTGCACCAGCTCGCGCTGGTCTCCCGCCCGGCCGCCGGGCTCACGCTGCTCGGCCTGGACAGCCGCCGCGCCCTGCGCGAGATCGCCCCCTACACCGCCGCCGCCGAGGCCGGCCGCGCGCTGGCTGGCGCCGTCGCCGACCTGCGCACGCTGCCCCAGCCCGCGGCCGCCGCCCACGCCCGCGCGCTGCTCTCGCCCGACGGCGACGTCCCGATCCCGGCCGGCGACGTCGCCGACCGGCGGCTGGCCGCGCTGCTGGACGACGCCGTCGGCGCGCTGCAGCGGGTCAGCGGCTGAGCAGTCCGCCGATCAGCGCTTCGCGGACCGGCCGCATCGGTGGCGCGCGGCTGGAAAGGTGGAGGACGTGCTCTACGACGACGACGGCGTGGGCCTGCTGGCCCGACGGCAGCTGCGCGAGGACGCCCCCGCGGTGGTGGCCGAGACGTGCGCGTGGACGGTGGGCCTGTCGGACCGGCCGCACTACCTGCGCCGGCACGGGCGGCTGGTGGCCAGCGGCTCGACCATCGGCGACCGGGCGATCTCGGGGCTGCCGCTGGCCAGCGAGGAGGACGGCCGGATCGAGCTCACCGAGGCCGCGCCCGGCAGCTTCCAGGACCTGCTCAACGCGCTGACTCCCGAGGGCCGGCTCTACGCCGACCTGCTCGAGGAGCAGGTGCTCACCCCGTTCACCCTGCGCACCTGCGTGCGCGCCGCGCAGCTCGCGCGGGAGGACCAGCCCGAGGCGTGGGCCGAGCTGCTCGACGAGCTCGGCGAGGACGGCACCGACCTGGAGGCGGTGGCCCGCGCCGCCGAGTGGGACGTGCCGCTGCGCGCCGACGTCGAGCAGCTGGTGATCGGCGCGCTCGGCTCGGTGCCGCTGGTGGAGGTGGAGGCCGAGGGGCTGCCGCTGGCGGTGGTGCGCGCGGCGGAGGACGAGGCGCGGGGGGTGGTGGCGTCCCGTCCCGCGGTGCCTGCACCGGCTGAGGAGGAGCTGGCCGGGGCGCTGTTCCTCGCCGAGGCCGCGGTCCGCGAGGCGGGGCTCGGTGACCCGGTGCCGCCGGAGAACGCCCAGCGGCTGATCGAGGTGCTCACCGGGGAGGGCCTCGAGCCCGACGAGATGCTGCAGATCCTGCCCAAGCTGCCGGTGGAGGGGCTCACCGCGCAGCGGGTGGCGGCGCTGCTGTCCTGACCGTTCGCGTTCGTTGCTGATCATGCAATTCCTGCGCGGGCACGGTTAGCACACCAAGAGCCGGAAGCGCAGGAATTGCATGATCAGCAACTGGGGTCTGGCTGGCGCGTCCTCCTCCTAGGTGTCGTAGGAGACACTGCCCACAGGGTGTGGACGGTGGGACATCCAATCGTTACTGAGCAAGCGCGCTGCGAGCCTCGTGCGGCTTCTCGAAAACTTGTCCTGCATCTCTGCTTGAGTGCAGTACTCGCTCAGCCTCCGACGAGCTCTTTGAGTGGGTGGGGATCTGTGTCGACTGCCTGCTGGAGCAGTCGGTAGAAGAGCATTCCTCGCGCCTTGGATCTGCGCCGATTGAACC
>JBQCHF010000144.1:0-7580 GCA_051954955.1 Motilibacteraceae bacterium | reverse complement strand
ACCCGCCCTCCCCCCCCGGCCCGGGCCGGACCGACCCCGGCCCCGGTCTCCCTTGGCCCCGCCCCCGTGTAATCCCCGGGGGGCGGCGACCATCTGGTGGGGGCGGCCGGTCAGCCGGTCACTAGCAGCAGCGCGCCGCCGATCCCGGCCAGCACCAGCGTCACGGTGCGGGCGAGCCGGTGGCCGACCCGCGGCGCCACCAGCGCACCGAGCGCCAGCCCGGCCACCAGCCCGACGGCCACGGGGACGTCCGTCGACGGCGTCCACGGCGGCACGCCGAGGGTGGCCAGGGCGACCACGTTGAGCGCGAGGAAGTAGGCCTGCAGGGTGGCGCGCAGGTCGCGCTGCCCCCAGCCGGCGTTGGTCGCGTAGAGGGCCACGGCGGGGCCACCGGTGGCCGCGGCCACGTTCATCGCGCTGGACACCGTGCCGGCGACGACGGCACCGGCCCGCCCGGCCGCCCGGTGCCAGCGCAGGCCGGCGGCCAGCATGAGCACCCCGGCGACGACGGCGGCCCCGGCCACCCGCGCCTCGACCACCGGGTCCAGCCCGCGCAGCGCCCGCGCCCACAGGGGAGTCGTCAGCGCGGCGGGCACGAACAGCAGCAGTGCGTCAAACGCCCGCACCTCGCGCCACTCCCGGGCCAGCACGACCGCGTTGAGCACGGCGCTGATGACGATCGCGACACCGACGCCCTGGTGCGGCCCGAGCGCGGCCACCAGCGCGGGCCCGCAGACGAGGATGAAGCCGATCCCGGACACGGACTGGGCGACGGCTCCCGCCGCGACCGCGCCGACCAGGAACAGCGCGGACGCGTCAGGCACCGGGGTCGTCGAGCCAGCGCTGCAGGACCTCGGGGTAGTCCTCGAGCGCCTCCTCGTCGATTGCGTCCAGTGGCAGATCCGCCTTCCGGCGGACCCGGAACCGTGCGATGGCCAGGTACCTGTCCTCGGGCATCCGGTCGAGGCCGATGGTGTACCAGCGGGCCGCTGTGCGTAGATCGCCTCTGGACTCGTAGGACTCGCCGACGAAGTTGAATTCGGTCGGATCCGACGGAGGTGTGCGCCGCATCGCTCGCTCCAGCTCCGCCGCCTCCTCCAGATGGTCGGCGTCGAGCAGCGCACCGTGCAGGTGCACGCGCGGATCGAGGTAGCGCTCGGCACCGCCGATCGCGAGCGCTCGGCGGCAGCAGTCGACGGCCCGCTCGGGGTCGCCGGACAGGTCCCACTGACCAGCGGCGGCGATGAGAAGGTCCGCCTGCCCCACCTCGTCGAGCTCGTGTGGCTCGTCCGCCCACGCTTGGAGGATCTCCGCCCCTGTCCGAGGCGGATGGTCGCCCCAGAGGATCCGGTCCAGGTCATCCTCCGTCACCGGCCCGCGACTCACGCCAGCACCGCCAGCCGCCGCACGGCCTCGTCGAGCACCTCGTCGCGCTTGCAGAACGCCCACCGCACCAGGTGCCGCCCCTCCGACAGGTCGTCGTAGAACACCTGGCACGGGATGGCGACCACGCCTGCCCGGTGGGCGAGCTCCCGGCAGAACTCCAGCCCGTCCTCGTGCCCCAGTGGACGGATATCGGTGGTGACGAAGTAGGTGCCCTGCGGCACGAACACGTCGAAGCCCACCGACGCCAAGCCGTCGCAGAGCCGGTCGCGCTTGGCGCCCAGCCCGTCGCGCAGCCCGGCGAAGTACTCGTCCGGCAGCCCCAGCCCGACCGCCACCGCCGGCTGGAACGGCGCGCCGTTGACGTAGGTGAGGAACTGCTTGGCCGTGCGCACCGCGGTGACCAGCTCGGCGGGTCCGGTGGCCCAGCCGATCTTCCAGCCGGTGAACGAGAACGTCTTGCCCGCGCTGGAGATCGTGACCGTGCGCTCCCACATCCCCGGCAGCGTGGCCAGCGGCACGTGCTCGCCGTCGAAGACCATGTGCTCGTAGACCTCGTCGGTCACCACCAGCAGGTCGTGCTCGACGGCCACCGCGGCCACCGCCTCGAGCTCGGACCGCGTCAGCACCGTGCCGGTCGGGTTGTGCGGGGTGTTGACCAGCAGCAGCCGGGTCCGCGGGGTGACCGCGGCCCGCAGCGCGTCGACGTCGAGCCGGTAGTCCGGCGCCCGCAGCGTGACCGGCACCCGCACCCCGCCGGCCATCGCGATGCCCGCGGCGTAGGAGTCGTAGAACGGCTCGAGCGCCACCACCTCGTCGCCGGGCTCGACCAGCGCGAGCAGCGACGCGGCCAGGGCCTCCGTGGCCCCGGCGGTCACCAGCACCTCCCCGGCGGGGTCCACCTCGAGCCCGTAGAAGCGCTTCTGGTGCGCTGCCACGGCCGCGCGCAGCTCCGGCGTGCCCGGCCCCGGCGGGTACTGGTTCACCCCGGAGCGGATGGCCTCCACCGCGGCCTCGGCCACCTCCAGCGGCCCGTCGGTGTCCGGGAAGCCCTGCCCGAGGTTGACCGCCCCGGTGTCGACGGCCAGCTGCGACATCTCCGCGAAGATCGTCGTGCCCGTGCCGGACAGGCGGCTGGCGAGGATCGGTCGGCGCACGCGAGCACCTTAGGCCGCTGCCCCGGGCGGCCCGTAGGCGCCCGCATAGGCTCCCCACATGACGGCTCCCACCCCGACGTCGCCCGCTGCCAGCCCCACCGCCCTCGTCACCGGCGCCTCCTCCGGCATCGGCGCGGGGTTCGCCCGCCGGCTGGCCGGAGAGGGCCACGCGTTGGTGCTCGTGGCCCGCGACCGCGAGCGCCTCGAGGCGCTGGCCGCGGAGCTGCGCGGGGCGCACGGCGTCGACGTCGAGGTGCTGCCGGCCGACCTCTCCGACCGCGACGGGCTCGCCGTCGTGGAGGCCCGCCTGCGCGACGGCGACCGGCCGGTGGACCTGCTGGTGAACAACGCCGGCTACGGCCTGCGCCGGCCGTTCGTGGCCAACCTCGAGGGCGAGGGCCTCGCCCAGGAGGAGGCGATGCTCGACGTGCTGGTGCGGGCCGTGCTGCGGCTCACGGCTGCCGCGCTGCCGGGTATGCTCGCCCGCGGGCGCGGCGGCGTCCTCAACGTCTCCAGCGTGGCCGGGTTCCTGCCCAGCGGCACCTACTCCGCGCACAAGGCGTGGGTGACCAGCTTCAGCGAGTCCGCGGCCGAGCAGGTGGCGCGCAAGGGCGTCCGGGTGCTCGCCGTCTGCCCCGGCTTCGTGCGCACCGAGTTCCACCAGCGCGCCGAAATGGACGTCAGCGGCTCGCCCGGCTTCCTGTGGCTGACGGTCGACCAGGTGGTCGACACCGCGCTGCGCGACCTGCGCCGCGGCGCCCGGGTGAGCGTGCCGGGCGGGCAGTACCGGGTCATCACGGCGATGCTCGACGTCCTCCCGCGGGCCGTCGTCCGCCGGGCCGGCGCCATCCGCTCGCGTCGCTGAGCGCGGCTGCGGCACCCGGTGCCGCAATGGGCCCCCTACCGCAACCGCGACCGCTCCGCATCCCGACGCACAACACTTCGGGAACGGCGCACAGCAAATCCGTCAACAGTCTTCCGTCGTCGCGACTGCGCCCCTAGGCTCGCCGCCATCGACGAGGGAGACGGGAGTCCCATGGGTCTCACGGGGCGGTCGGCAGGCGTGCTGCGCCTGCGGTTCACCCGCGCGGCCGTGGGCTCGCGCGTCCCCTGATCTTCGCGGTCCCCCCAGCGAGGGGCGTCCCACCGACGCTCCTCGTCAAGCGCACGAAGGAGTGCCCATGGTCCGGATCAGCGCGACGGTCGACGGCGTCCGACACGAGGACGACGTCGAACCTCGGCTGCTGCTCGTCCACTGGTTGCGCGACAAGCTCGGCAAGACCGGGACGCCGATCGGCTGCGACACGAGCAACTGCGGTGCCTGCACCGTCCACCTCGACGGTGTGAGCGTGAAGTCCTGCACCGTCCTGGCCGTGCAGGCCGACGGCGGCACCGTCACCACCATCCAGGGCCTGGCGGACGGGGAGTGGCACCCCGTGCAGAAGGCCTTCCGGGAGTGCCACGGGCTGCAGTGCGGCTACTGCACCGCCGGCATGATCATGTCCTCGGTCGACCTGCTCCGGGAGAACCCGGACCCGACCGAGCAGGAGGTCCGCGAGGGCATCGAGGGCAACCTCTGCCGCTGCACCGGCTACCAGAACATCGTCAAGGCCGTGCAGACGGCCGCGGCCGAGATGCGCGGCGAGACCCAGGGGGTGAACGCATGACCGCCCTCGAGGAGCGCCCGGCCCAGCTCAAGGGCCAGCCGATCCGGCGCAAGGAGGACCCGCGCCTGGTCACCGGCGAGACGCTGTGGACCGACAACATCCAGCTGCCCGGCATGCTCTTCATGGCCGTGCTGCGCAGCCCGATGGCGCACGCCCGCATCACCCGGCTCGACGCCACCCCGGCGCTGTCCCGCCCCGGGGTCAAGGCGGTCTACACCGCCAAGGACTTCGAGGGCATGGGCATCCCGTGCGTGTGGCCGGTCACCCCGGACATGAAGGCCCCGGCCCACCCGATCCTCTGCTCGGACGAGGTGCGCTACGTCGGCGACGCCGTCGCCGTCGTCATCGCCGACGACCGCTACGCCGCGGCCGACGCGCTGGAGGCCATCGAGGTCGACTACGACGCGCTGCCCGCCGTGGTCGACATGGAGGCCGCCCTCGCCGACGGGGCCCCGCTGGTCCACTCGGACCTGGGCACCAACAAGACCTTCGTCTGGCCCTTCCCCGGCGCCGGCGAGGACTACGAGGAGAGCAAGAAGCGCGCCGAGGTCGTCGTGCGCCGCCGCTACGTCAACCAGCGGTTGATCCCCTCGGCGATGGAGCCGCGCTCGGTCGTGGCCAGCCCGGTGGTGGGCACCGGCGAGGTCACCGTCTGGTCGGCCACCCAGATCCCGCACGTGCTGCGCACCCTGATGGCGCTGGTCACCGGCATCAGCGAGGCGAAGATCCGCATCATCGCCCCCGACGTCGGCGGCGGCTTCGGCTCCAAGCTCGAGATCTACCGCGAGGAGGTGCTGGCCACCGTCATCGCCCAGCGCCTCGGTCACCCGGTCAAGTGGACCGCCTCGCGCAGCGAGTGCATCCAGGCCACCATCCACGGCCGCGACCAGGTGCAGGACCTCGAGATCACCGCCACCCGCGAGGGCAAGGTGATCGGGCTCAAGGTCAACCTGCTGGCGGACATGGGCGCCTACCTGCAGATCATCACCCCGGGCATCCCGCTGCTCGGCGCCTTCATGTTCAACTCGATCTACAAGTTCGACGCGCTCTACTTCGAGACCACGGGCGTCTTCACCAACAAGACCCCCACCGACGCCTACCGCGGCGCCGGCCGCCCCGAGGCCACCTTCGGCATCGAGCGGCTCATGGACGACCTCGCGGCCGAGCTCGGCATGGACCCGATGGAGCTGCGCCAGAAGAACTGGATCAAGCACGAGGAGTTCCCGTTCACCACGGTGGCCGGGCTCACCTACGACACCGGCAACTACGAGGCCGCCACCGCCAAGGCGATGGAGATGTTCGACTACGACGGGCTGCGCGCCGAGCAGCAGCGCCGCCGCGAGTCGAACGACCCGGTCCAGCTGGGCCTGGGCATCTCGACCTTCACCGAGATGTGCGGCCTGGCGCCCTCCCGGGTGCTGGCCTCGCTGTCCTACGTGGCCGGCGGCTGGGAGCACGCCACCATCCGGGTGCTGCCCACCGGCAAGGTCGAGCTGATCACCGGCACCAGCCCGCACGGCCAGGGCCACGTCACGGTGTGGAGCCAGATCACCGCCGACGCCCTGGGCGTGGCCCTCGACGACGTCGAGGTGGTCGTCGGCGACACCGCCCGCGCCCCCTACGGCATGGACACCTACGGCAGCCGCTCGCTCGTGGTCGGCGGCCAGGCCATCGTCGAGGCCGCGGAGAAGGTCGTCGAGAAGGCCCGGCTCATCGCCGCCCACCAGCTCGAGGCCGACCCCGGCGACGTCGAGTTCTCCGCCGGCTCGTTCAAGGTCAAGGGCACCGACGCCAGCAAGTCGCTGGCCGAGATCGCCTTCGAGGCCTTCACCGCGCACAACCTGCCCGACGGCATGGAGCCGACCCTGCAGGGCGTGAGCACGGTCGACCCGGAGACCTTCTCCTACCCGCACGGCACCCACCTGTGCGCGGTGGAGGTGGACACCGAGACCGGCGCGACCAAGATCCGCAAGTACGTCTGCGTCGACGACTGCGGCGTGGTGATGAACCCGCTGATCGTGGAGGGACAGGTGCACGGCGGCCTGGCCCAGGGCATCGCCCAGGCCCTCTACGAGGAGGCCGTCTACGACGCCGACGGCAACCTGCAGTCCGGCTCGTTCGTGGACTACCTGGTGCCGGCGGCGCCGGACCTGCCGCACTTCGAGACCGACCGCACCGAGACCCCGGCAACCACGAACAAGCTGGGCGTCAAGGGCATCGGCGAGGCCGGCACCATCGCCTCCACGCCGGCGGTCGTCAACGCCGTCGTCGACGCGCTGCGCCCGATGGGCGTCACCGACGTGCGCATGCCCTGCTCGCCGCAGACCGTGTGGCGGACCATCCAGACCGCGAAGGGAGCCGGCCAGTGATCCCGGCACAGTTCGACTACGTCCGCGCCACCAGCGTGGACGAGGCGGTGTCGGCGCTCGCCCAGGCCGGCGACGACGCCAAGGTCATGGGTGGCGGGCAGAGCTTCATCCCGCTGCTGCGCCTGCGCCTGGCGTACCCGGAGGTCGTCGTCGACGTCTCCAAGGTCGAGGAGATCAAGGGCGTCCGCGAGGACGGCGACTCGATCGTCATCGGCGCCGGTACCACCCACCACGACGTCATGGTGAACCCACTGGTCCGGCAGTACGCCGGGCTGGTGGCGGCCACGACCGAGACGGTGGCCGACCGGCAGGTGCGCCACCGGGGCACCTTCGGCGGCGCGCTGGCGCACGGCGACCCGGCCGGCGACCTGCCGGCGGTGGCGCTCGCCCTGGACGCCGAGTTCGTCATCGCCGGCCCGTCCGGCCGGCGGACCGTGCCGGCCTCGGAGTTCTTCCAGGACTACCTGCAGACGGCGGTGCAGCCCGACGAGGTCCTCGTCGAGGTGCGCCTGCCCAAGATGGACGGGGACTGGGGCTTCCACTACGAGAAGTTCCACCGCGTCGCGCAGGCCTGGGCGATCGTCGGCGTGGCTGCGGCCGTGCGCCGGTCCAACGGCTCCATCGCGGAGGCCAGGGTGGGCCTGACCAACATGGGTCCGACGCCGTTCCGGGCCTCGACCGTGGAGTCGGCGCTGGCCGGCGCCTCGGCGGAGGCGGGCGCGGTGGCGGCGGCGGCGCAGAACGCTGCCGACGGCACCAGCCCGTCCAGCGACCTCAACGCGGCCGCGGACTACCGCGAGCACCTCGCCCGGGTGCTCACCCAGCGGGCCGTCATGACCGCCGCCGGCCTGTAGGTCACCTGGCGGCGGGGCGTGGGCCCGGCCGAACAGGACGAGTTCGACCGCCGCGGGGCCGGGGGGGCCGGCCCCCGCCCCGGGGGCCCGACCGGCCGGGGGGGCGGGGGGGCACCCGCCGGCCCCCGGGGGGGGGGGGCGGGGGGGGGG
>JBQCHF010000143.1:0-4052 GCA_051954955.1 Motilibacteraceae bacterium | reverse complement strand
GGTTCAATCGGCGCAGATCCAAGGCGCGAGGAATGCTCTTCTACCGACTGCTCCAGCAGGCAGTCGACACAGATCCCCACCCACTCAAAGAGCTCGTCGGAGGCTGAGCGAGTACTGCACTCAAGCAGAGATGCAGGACTGCTGTACGAACATTTCGACAAGCAGTCGTAGGGGCGTTCCTGTTGCTGGGCCAGCCTTTCTCGCTCGTTCCCGCCGAGCGCGCCGACCTGCCGGTCATCCCCGCCGGACGTAGCCGAAGCGCGAGGCACGCAGCGTCCCGTAGCGGGTTCGGGTGGCCACCTGCCAGGTGTGCGATCCCGGATCGCCGTCCAGTGGGAGAGGCTCGTCGAGCGCCACCTCGCGCAGTGCACCCGCGGCGTCGACGACACAGAAGCCTTCGGCGTACGGGTGCTCGGTGCCGAACAGCACCGCCGGGACGCCGTCGACGTCCAGGACCGAGGTGGAGATCTCCGCCAGGTCCGGGTGCGCGGCTGCCGCCTCCCTCAGCAGCGGTCGCGCCTGCACCACGGTGCTGCCCTCCATGAACGGCACGAACGAGTCGGGGCGCCAGGCGACGCCGCCGGTGGACCAGTGCCGGAAGTAGGCCGACCAGCCCTCGGCGGTCTCGGGGTCGTCGTTGGGACCGGAGCCGACGAACGTCGGCGTCCTGCCGTGGAACAGGGCCTGCTGGACCTCCACCACGCCGAGCAGCGCACCGTCCGCGTCCCGCCAGGTCGCCCCGTTCTGCCCGTCGAGCACGACCCACCGGGCCAGGTCGTCCAGCCACGCCTCGGTGACTGCATGCCCAGCGCCCATGACCGCGTGGTGGTCCTCGCGCAGCAGCGCGCAATGCCGGGCTGGGATGCCGAGCGCGTTCAACGCCTGGGTGAGCACGATCGTGTACTCCCGGCAGGCGAACCGCTCACCGGTCTGCACCCGGTCCAGGACGAGGTTGGCGTCCCGCCCGGGGACGTGGTTCGCGCCGCTGTGCCGCCACAGGCCGGTCACCCACGCCAGCATCGCGAGCGCGGTCTCCTGAGCGGTCGACGCAGTGGATGTCAAGGCCGGCAGCCGGTGGGCCAGCACCCGTTCGGCGTCGGCATCGAGCCGGTCCAGCCCGAGAGCGATCACCGGTTCCGCGCAAGGCCATTCGGTCAGCTCGACCGGCGGCAGCGGCAGGTTCGCGAGCATCCGGGCCCTCAGGTCGGGCCAGTCCGGTTCGGTCGCGAAGCTGTCCGCGAACAGCTCCGCGTGGGTGGAGAGGTCGTGGAACCCGGCGTCCACCAGCGAGTCCAGCAGCTCCCGGGCTCCGGGCCGTCCCGCGTGGAAGGCGGCCACCGCGCAGGCCGGACCCCACACCGACGTCCAGTACTCGACGTCCTGCTCCAGCTGCGGCTGCAGGACCAGCAGCTGCGCCCACTCTCGGTCGCGGACGTGGTCGATGGCCCGCGCCCGCAGCTCGTCGATCCCCAGCGACGACTCACCCATGACGCCCCCCCGTCCACCCACGCGACAGGGCAGGCTACCGACGCCGGAGGCCGCGCGACAGGCCTGGCGAGAGGAGGCGGGGCCGGAGGACCGAGAGCCAGGACCCACCAGACCTGTCCTATGTAACATTCCACTGCGAGCGAGGTTGAGGAGGCAGCGTGGCCGACCTTGGTGCAGCCGACGTCGTCATCGTCGGCGCCGGGATGGTGGGTGCTGCCACCGCGTTCTTCGCCGCCCGGGCCGGGCTGCGGGTCGTCGTGCTCGACCGCGGCACCGTGGCCGGCGGGACGACCAGCGGCGGCGAGGGGAACATCCTCGTCTCGGACAAGGAGCCCGGGCCGGAGCTCGATCTCGCCTTGCGCTCGCAGCGGCTGTGGCTGCAGCTGGCCGAGGAGCTCGGCGCCGAGGGCTTCGAGCTCGAGGCCAAGGGCGGACTCGTGGTGACCGCCACCGACGCGGGCCTGCACGGGCTGCGCGAGCTGGCCGCCGAGCAGCGTCGGCACGGCGTCGAGGCCGTGGAGGTCGCCGCGTCGGACCTGCCCGAGCACGAGCCGCACCTGGCTCGGGACCTCGCCGGCGGCGTGCTCTACCCGCAGGACCTGCAGGTGATGCCGGTCCTCGCCGCCGCCCGCCTGCTCGAGGCCGCACGCGACCTCGGGGCCGTCGTGCACACCGGCGTCGAGATGACCGGGGCGAGCACCGGGCCGGGCGGAGCTTTGACGGGGGTGCGCACCACGCGCGGCAGCATCGCCGCACCGGCGGTCGTCAACGCGGCCGGCACCTGGGGCGGGGAGGTGTCGGCCCGGCTCGGCTCGCCGGTGCCCGTCCTCCCGCGCCGCGGCTTCATCCTCGTCACCGAGCCCCTGCCACGGGTGGTGCGGCACAAGGTCTACGACGCCGACTACGTCGCGAACGTGGCCTCCTCCCAGGAGGGTCTGGAGACCTCGGCGGTCATCGAGGGGACCCGCGCCGGCACGGTGCTCATCGGCGCCAGCCGCGAGCGGGTGGGCTTCGACCGCACCCTGTCCGTGCCCGTGCTGCGCCGGCTGGCCGCCCAGGCGGTGCGCCTGTTCCCGGTGCTGGCCGACGTCGCCGTCATGCGGGCCTACCGCGGCTTCCGTCCCTACTGCCCCGACCACCTACCCATCGTCGGAGCCGACGAGCGGGCGCCCGGCGTGTTCCACGCCTGCGGCCACGAGGGCGCCGGCATCGGCCTGTCCGCCGCCACCGGCGAGGCGCTCGCCGCCCTGCTCACCCAGCAGGCACCGGCCCTCGACCTCTCCCCCTTCTCGCCGGCGCGGTTCGCGGGCGCAGGCATCTCCGACACCGTGTCGGTGACGGCAGGAGGCACGACCGCATGACGCAGCAGCTCTCCTTCGACGGCCGCCAGATCCCCTTCCGCCCGGGCCAGTCCGTGGCCGCTGCGCTGCTCGCGGCCGGAGTGCGGTCCTGGCGGACGACCCGCTCGGAGGGTCGCCCGCGCGGCGTCTTCTGCGGGATCGGCGTCTGTTTCGACTGCCTGGTCACCGTGGACGGCCGGCCCGGCGTCCGGGCCTGCCTGCAGCCGGCACGGGACGGGATGCGTGTGAGCACCCAGGAGGGGAGCGGCCGTGAGCACCTCGCGACCTGAGCACGACGCAGTGCCCCACGACCTGGCCGTGGTCGGCGCCGGACCCGCCGGCCTGGCCGCCGCAGCAGAGGCCACCCGGGCCGGCCTCGACGTCGTCATGCTGGACGGCGGCACGCACCCGGGGGGTCAGTACTGGCGGCAGCCCGAGGACGGGGTGAACCGCACCCGGCTGCACCACGACGTCGCCGCCCACCGCGCCCTTACCGCGGACCTGGCCCGCGCCCGCAGGGCGGGCCGGTTCACCCTGCTGGCCAAGCACGACGTGTGGACGGTGGGGCGGCACGGCGAGGGCTTCGCCGTGCGGGCCCTCGAGCGCGGCGACCTCGCGCCGCCCGCGCAGCGCCTCGTACGCGCGGGGCGCATGGTCCTCGCCCCCGGGGCGCACGACCGCCAGATCCCCTTCCCCGGCTGGGACCTTCCCGGGGTGCTGACGGCCGGCGGCGCGCAGGCGCTGGTGAAGGCGCACGGCGTCGTCCCGGGCCAGCGGGTGGTCGTGGCGGGCACCGGGCCGTTCCTCCTGCCGGTGGCCGCCGCCCTCGCCGACGCCGGGGCCCGCGGCGTCGGCGTGCACGAGGCCGCCTCCGTCGCCGCCTGGCTCCCAGGACTCCCGGCCGTGGCCCGGAACCCGGCCAAGCTGGTCGAGGGCGGCACCTACGCCGTCACGCTCGCCCGCCGGCGCATCCCCGTGCACACGCGGTCCGCGGTGGTGTCGGCGCACGGCGACGAGGGCGTCGTTGCCGTGACGGTGGCACGCCTGGACCGGGCCGGGCACGTCGTGGCCGGCAGCGAGCGACGGGTCGCGGTCGACGCGGTCGCGGGCGGGGGGGGCGTCGTGGCGCGCCTGGAGCTCCTGCGGGGCCGTGGGGGCGCGCGCGACGGGGGCGGGGGCGGGGCGGGGGGGGGGGGGGGGGGGGGGGGGGCGGGGGGCCGCGGG
>JBQCHF010000142.1:0-61707 GCA_051954955.1 Motilibacteraceae bacterium | reverse complement strand
GACCTGGCCGCCAAGTCCAAGAAGTGCACCGACGCGGGCAAGCCCGCCATCACGGTGGACCAGTACGCCGGTCAGGACCAGGCCACCGCCTCGATCGTGTCGGGCAAGGACGCCGCCGGCCTGGCCGACTCCCCGGTCATGGCCTACGCGGTCAAGCAGACCGACGGACAGCTCGAGCTGCTCGGTGACGTCTACGACGCGGCCCCCTACGGCTACGTGGTGAAGAAGGACCAGACCGAGTTCGCCCAGGCGATCGCCGACGCGGTCAAGGCCCTCATCGCCGACGGCACCTACCAGAAGGTGCTGGAGAAGTGGGGCGTGCAGGCCGGCGCCATCACCGACCCGACGGTCAACCCCACCGTCGGCTGACCCGGCCCGTCACGTACGCAGGACCGCGGAGGACTCGTCGATGACGACCCAGACGCACGCACCGGCGCCGCCCGAGCAGATCGAGGCGGTGCCGGTGCGCCACCCCGGCCGCTATGTGGGCGTGGCCGTCGTGGCCGTGCTCGCCGCCATGCTCGTCAACATGCTCGTCACCAACCCGGTGTTCGAGTGGCGCTTCATGGTGGACAACATGTTCCGGCCGCCGGTGCTGGAAGGCGTCCGGACCACGCTGATCATGACGGTCCTGGCCATGATCATCGGCGTGGTGCTCGGCATCCTGGTGGCCGTCGCCCGGCTCTCACCGAACCCGGTGGTGTCGGGCGCGGCCTGGGTCTACACCTGGTTCTTCCGGGCCATCCCCCGCTACGTCCTGCTGTTCTTCGTGGCCAACCTCGGCGCGCTGTATCCCAAGTACGCGCTGGGGATCCCGTTCGACCACCAGATCATGTCCGCGCTCGGGCTGTCCGGGGACCTGCGGTTCGCGTCCCTGGACGGCAACCAGATCTTCGCCGGCTTCACCGCCGGTCTCATCGGCCTGTCCCTGTCCGAGGCGGCCTACATGGCCGAGATCGTGCGCGCCGGCATCCAGTCGGTGGACCCCGGCCAGAGCGAGGCGGCCGCCGCGCTGGGGCTCTCCCGCGGCAAGACGATGCGCCGGGTCGTGCTCCCCCAGGCGATGCGGGTCATCGTGCCGCCCACGGGCAACGAGACCATCGCCATGCTCAAGGACACCTCGCTGCTCATCGCGGTGCCGGTCACCATCGAGCTGTTCTTCCAGCTGCAGACGATCGGCGCGCGCACCTTCAAGATCATCCCGATGTCGATGGCCGCGATCCTCTGGTACCTGGCCCTGTCCAGCGTGCTCATGGTCGGCCAGTACTTCCTGGAGCGGCGCTTCTCCCGCGGCTTCGGGCAGCGCCAGACCAAGCAGCAGAAGGCCCAGGCGGCGCAGACGGCCGCCCGCACGGTGGGAGGGTCGCACTGATGAGCGGCACCGCAGCGGCGACCGACGGTGTGCCCATGGTCCGGGCCGAAGGGGTGTGCAAGTCCTTCGGTCACCTCGAGGTGCTCAAGGGCATCAGCCTGCAGGTCGCCCGCCAGGAGGTCATGTGCATCATCGGCCCCTCCGGCTCGGGCAAGTCCACGTTCCTGCGCTGCATCAACCACCTCGAGCAGATCAACGCCGGCCGGCTGTGGGTGGACGGCGAGCTCGTCGGCTACCACGAGCGCGGCGGCAAGCTGCACGAGATGAAGGAGAAGGAGGTGGCCGCGCAGCGACGGGACATCGGCATGGTGTTCCAGCGGTTCAACCTCTTCCCCCACATGACCGCGCTGGAGAACGTGGTCGAGGCCCCGGTGCAGGTCAAGGGGGTCAGCAAGGCGCAGGCCCGCGAGCGCGGCGCCGAGCTGCTCACGCGGGTGGGCCTGGGCGACAAGACGTACGCCTACCCCAACCAGCTCTCCGGCGGCCAGCAGCAGCGCGTGGCGATCGCCCGCGCGCTGGCCATGGAGCCCAAGCTCATGCTGTTCGACGAGCCGACCAGCGCCCTGGACCCCGAGCTCGTCGGCGAGGTCCTCGACGTCATGCGCGGGCTGGCCGCCGAGGGCATGACGATGGTGGTGGTCACCCACGAGATGGGCTTCGCCCGCGAGGTGGGCGACACCCTGGTCTTCATGGACGGCGGGGTCGTGGTGGAGGCAGGGGACCCCAAGGAGGTCCTCGCCAACCCTCAGCACCAGCGCACCCAGTCGTTCCTGTCCAAGGTGCTCTAGCTGCTCCGGCTGTTCTAGCCGCTCCTACGCCGCGTCGGCATGAGGGAGCGGTGCAGGGGGAACGGGTCGGGCATGCGTGCAGCCCGTCGCGCCCCGGCCAGCGTGCGCCCGCACCCGCGCCGGATGGGTCGGCGGGTCGGGCGACTTCTCAGCCGGGTGGAGCCCGGCCCGGCCCTGCGGGTGGTCAAGACCGCGCTGGCCGGCGCGCTCGGCTGGTTCGTCGCCACCCGGGTGCTGGGCACCCCGTCCCCCTGGTTCGCCACCATCGCCGCGGTGGTCACCGTGCAGACCACGGTCCGCCGCACCGTGGTCAACGGCGCGCGCAAGGTGGTGGCCACCCTGCTCGGGGTGCTGCTGGCCTACATCTCGGTGCGGATGCTCGGCATCGCCAGCTGGAGCATCGGGCTGGTCCTGCTCGTCGCGGTCGCCCTCGGCCGCTGGCGACGCCTCGGCGACGCCGGCACCGACGTCCCCGTGGTCGCGGTGTTCGCCATGACGGTGGCCGGCGCCTCGCAGCAGACCGCCTTGGCCGAGCGGGTGCTCGAGACCGGGCTGGGCGCGCTCATCGGCGCCGCGGTCACCCTGCTGGTCGTGCCCCCGCTGCGGGTGGGCGAGGCCGAGCGCGACCTGCACCGCACCGCCACCCGCACCTGCGCGCTGCTGCACGACGTCGCCGATGGGTTGGCCGGTGACTGGGACGCGAAGCAGGCCGGGGAGTGGCTGCGGAGGGCCGAGCAGGTGCGCCGGCTGGCCGCCCAGACCCGTGACACCGTCCGCGGCGCGCAGGAGAGCCTGCGGCTCAACCCGCGGACCAGGCTGCACGCGGTCGACCCGGACGGCTATGTGGCCGCGGCCACCACCCTGGGCAGGGTCGCCGACCAGCTCTACGCCGTCATCCGCACGCTCGCCGACGCCGCCGACGACTCCAGCCGCATCCCCCGCCCAGGCGGCGAGTTCCTCACCGCCTACGCCGACCTGCTGCGCCGCACCGGCACCGTGGTGTCCTCCTTCGGCCACCGCACCGCCGAGGGGGACGGTCCGGCTCCGGTGCAGGAGGCGGTGGACCGCGCCACGGTGCGGCTGGACGACGTCGTCGAGCAGGTGCGCGAGCAGGGCCTCGCCGACCTGGAGGCCTGGCCCGCCTACGGCGCCTTGCTCACCGACGTCGAGCGGATCGTCCTCGAGCTGGGGCACCGTGGGGAGGAAGCCCTGGTGCCCGAGACCCCGCCGGCTCGGAGCCGGCTGGTCTGAACCGCCCTACTGGGAGGTGGCGGCCGGGCTGGACAGGAACCACTTGCCGTTGAGCCGGATCGCCTGCTGGTCGCCGTCCTTGCTCGGCTGCCCGCCGAACGTGATGGCGCTCTGCGGGACGAACGCGCCGTCGCCGGCCACCTTCACCGCGCCCTCGTCGACCTTGACGTCCTGGATCTGCGCCCGCAGCGCGTCGGTGTAGTGCTGCTTGAGCGCGAGCTGGCACGAGCCGAACTTCAGCAGCAGCTGCGGGATGACCGAGGGGTCGATGAGCGAGCACCCGGTGGCCAGGTCGTTCTTGGCCATCGCCTGGTAGAACGCCGTGACCACGGCGGCCGGTGACGCGTGCGCCGGGCTGACCGCGCCACCGGTCGTCGCGCCCGTCGTGGGCACCGCGGCGCTCGAGCCGGTCGACGGGGCGCCGGTCCCGCTGGAGGATCCGCTGCAGGCTCCCAGCGCGCCGGCGGCCAGCCCCAGGGCGGCGAGCCCGGCGAGGGCGCGCACGGGACGTCGCTCGGTCGCCCGTCGAGCCGTGGCCGCACCCTTCACCAGCTCGTGCCGCATCCGCCCACTCCTCGCCCTGCTCAGCCTGGATGTCCTGGGCGAGTGTGCCTGGTGCCCGTAGGTCGGCACGAATCGGGGTGGGCGGGTCGGTCCGGCTCAGACGAACAGCAGCTGCGCGCCGTCGGTCTTCTCGATGAAGTCCGCCGCGCTGATGATGCCCTCGACGTCCTCGCGCAGGTCGGCCATGGACACGTGGTTCATGTCCGCCGACATCCGGCACGCCCACAGGTGACCGCCGGCCGCCACGATCTGGTCGAGGAACTCGGGCACCTCCGGCACACCCAGCTCGGCGATCTGCTTCTTGAGCTGGTGGGTGGCGTAGCCGGTCACCCCCGGCAGCGGCGCGAGCGCCTGCGGCAGGTGGGCGTCGCGGCCGGGCAGGTGCATCGCGGTGTTGCCCACCGGCGAGAACTGCAGGTCGTGCATGCGGGACTTCGTGATCATGTCGAAGCCCCAGAAGGTGAAGAACAGGTGCGTCTCCACGCCTTCACCCAGCGCGGCGTTGGCCAGGATCAGCCCGGGGTAAGCCATGTCCAGGGTGCCCTTGGAGCAGATGATGGCCAGCCTGCGGCCGCTCTCTGCCTCGTCGCCGAAGTCCGGCACCAGGGCCGGCTTGCTGGCCGGCCCGGCCGTCGTCGTCATCGCCGATCTCCTTGTCCTCGAATAGGCCCTGTCTTCGAACGCAGAGTTCAGACACAGCCGTGCGGCTTGGGCAGGCCGGCGATGTAGGCCATCTTCTTGGCCGGCTTCTTGGGGAAGAGCACGAACTGCTCCTTGACCGGGACGCTGCCGACGGACTGCACCCGCCGGCTGGTGGCGGTCTCGCCCTGGGTGGCGTAGTCCTCGCGGAGGAAGCGGATCACCTTCCAGTGCGCCTCGGTCAGGTCGATGCCGATCTGACCGGCGAGGACCTTGGCCAGGTCCTCGTCCCACTCGGAGTACTCGGTCAGGAAGCCCTCGTCGTCGACGTGGACCTGGTGGCCGCCGATCTCGGTGACGGGCATGCGGATCCCTCTCTCGCGCTAACGGTGGGACAGCTGGTCGGCTGCCGTGCCGACGGCGGACGCCTCGGCGTGCTTGCCGGCCATGGACATCAGCGCCGGCACCGGCATCGGGCGGCCCGGCAGCAGCACGTGCCAGTAGGCCCAGCGGAAGCCGCGCTTGCCCCAGTGGTTGGCCCGGCTCTCCTCGAGCAAGGTGAACGGCCCGATGCCGGGCACCGGGTACTTCTCCGGCAACGGCTCGGTGTCGTAGTTGAAGTCGATGAGCAGGCCCTTGCCGTGCCCGGACTCGATGAAGCAGTTGGCGTGCCCGTCGAACAGGTGGGTCATCGGGCGCCCGTGCACGTGGTCCAGGAAGTTCTCGGCGAACAGCTCGACCGAGAAGTGGGCCACCGAGCCGGCCTTGGAGGCCGGGATGTCCGAGGCGTCGCCGAGCGCGAACACGTTGTCGTGCGCGCAGGACTGCAGCGTCCCGCGGTCCACCGGGACGTAGTTCAGCTCGTCCCCCATGCCGGAGCGGGCCACGAAGTCCGCGCCCATGTTGATCGGGATCGTGACCAGCACGTCGAACGGCACCTCGCGCTCGTCCATGGACACCAGCTGCCGCCTCTCGGCGTCCACCCGGTCCACCACGAAGTCCGGTTCCAGCGCGATCCGGCGCTGCTCGAGCATGCCGCCCAGGTGACGGCTCGCCACCGGCTTGGTGAAGGCCCCCTCCAGCGGCGTCACGTAGGTGATCTCGACCTCGTCGCGGATGCCGAGCTCGGCCAGGTGCGCGTCCACCAGGAAGGTGAACTCCAGCGGGGCGACCGGACACTTGATCGGCATCTCAACCAGGTGGACCACCAGGCGGCCGGCCTGGAACGTGCGCAGCCGCTCGCGCAGCGCCAGGGCTCCGGACAGCGTGTAGAAGTCGTAGACGCTGCGCCGCGGCAGCGGCTCGGCCACACCGTCGGCCATGCCCTCGAGCATCCCCGGGGTCTGGTCCGGCCGCGGCGAGGTGCCGGTGGCCACGACCAGGTAGTCGTAGCCGAGCTCCCGCCCGTCGAGCAGGTGCACCTTCCCCGCCGCCGGGTCCACGCCGTCGATCTCACCGAGCACGAGCTCGACGCCGTCCGCGAGCAGCCGGCTGCGGGGCCGCACCAGGTCGCGGCGGTCGTAGACGCCGAAGGGCAGCAGCAGCAACCCGGGCTGGTAGAGGTGCTCGTCGTCGCGGTCCACCACGGTGACCTGCCACTGGGCCCGGTCCAGCCGCTTGCGCAGCTTGTTGGCCACCATCGTCCCCGCGGTGCCGCCACCGAGGATGAGAAGCCGTCGCAGCCGCTGTTGCATGACGTCTCCCGCAGCCGTGCGCCGCCGCCGGCCGCGGCGACGTCTGCCCCGATCGTCACCGCGGCCTCCCGGAGGGGACAGGGCCGGACGTCCCAGGAGCCTCCCCCCGGTCGGTGCCCCGGCGGGCCGGTCGGGCGTTCGCTGGTGCACGCTGGTCCGGTGACCGCCGTGTCCTCCGCGCCCACCGCTCCCGCCCCCGAGGAGGCCCCCCGGTCCCGGTTCGCCCGGCTGGGACGGTTCGTGGCCCGCCGGCGCCGGCTCGTGCTGGTGGTCTACGTCGCCGGGCTGCTGGTGGCCGGCGCGCTCGGCTCGCAGCTGTTCGGCTCGCTGAAGTCCGAGGGCTTCGACGACCAGGGCAGCGAGTCGGCCAGCGCGGCCCGGGTGCTCACCGGCGAGTTCGGCGTGCAGGACCCGCTCGCGGTGCTCGCGGTGCGCTCCCCCGCCGGCGTCGACGACCCCGCCGGCGCGGCGGCGGCGACCGCGCTGGTGCGGGAGATCGCCGCCCGGCCGGGGGTGCGGCAGGTCGTCTCCTACTGGACGTCGGGGAAGCCCGAGGCGCTGCGCGGGCGCGACGGGCAGAGCGGCGAGGTGCTGGTCTACGGCACGCCGGGCAGCGACCAGCAGGCCACCGGACGGGCGATCGACCAGGCCTACAGCGGCAGCCACGACGGGCTGGAGGTGCACGTCGGCGGCTTCGCGGTGGTGGGCCATGCGATCAACTCGCACGTCACCAAGGACCTGGCCCGCGCCGAGGCGGTAGCCATCCCGCTCACCCTCCTGCTGCTGCTCGTGGTCTTCGGCACCGCGGTCTCGGCGGCGCTGCCGTTCTCGGTGGCCGCCGGGGCGATCCTGGGCAGCTTCCTCGTCGTCTGGCTGGTCACGATGGTCACCGACGTCTCGGTGTTCGCCCTCAACCTGATCACCGGCCTCGGGCTGGGCCTGGGCATCGACTACGCCCTGCTGGTGGTCAACCGGTTCCGCGAGGAGCTCGGCCGCGGGCACGACGTCGAGGCTGCGGTGGAGCGCACGGTGGCGACCGCCGGCAAGACCGTCGTCGTCTCCGGGCTGACCGTCTGCGTGGTGCTCGCCTCCCTGCTGTTCTTCCCGCAGTACTTCCTCGTCTCGCTCGGCTACGCCGGGGTGGCGGTCACCCTGCTCGCCGTCGCCTCCACCATCACGGCGCTGCCCGCGCTGCTGGCCGTGCTCGGCCCGCGCATCGACCGGCTCAAGGTGCGCCGCGGACTGACCCCGCGCGACGAGGGCGCCTGGTCGCGGATCGCCCACGTGGTCATGCGCCGGCCGTGGCCGGTGCTGCTCGGCGTGCTGGCGCTGCTGCTGGCGCTCGCCTCGCCGGCGCTGTCGGCCACCTTCAGCCAGGTGGACGCCCGGGTGCTCCCACCCTCGGACCCCGCGGCGGTCGCCTCACGCGTCGTCGGCGAGCAGTTCCGCGGCCGCGAGGCCACCCCCGTCGACGTCATCCTGCCCGGCGGCGCCGGCAGCCCGGAGCGGGTGCGGGCCTACGCCGAGCAGCTGTCGCGCGTGCCCGGGGTCAAGCAGGTGACGGCGCCCGACGTCGTCGTGGCCGACGGGCGCGTGGTGGCCCCCAACCCGCGACCGGAGAGCTACATCGCGGCGCAGGACGTGCGGCTTTCGGTCGTCGGCACCGTGGAGCCGCGCAGCGCCGACGGGCAGCGGCTGGTGAAGGACCTGCGCGCCGTGCCCGCGCCGGTGCCCGACCGGCTGGTCGGCGGGGCCGCGGCCGCGTTCACCGACTCCCAGGACGCGCTGGTCTCCAGCGGCCGCTGGGCCCTGCTGTGGATCGCCGGCGCCACGCTGGTGGTGCTGTTCCTCTTCACCGGCAGCGTGGTCCTCCCGGTGAAGGCCCTGGTGCTCAACGTGCTCAGCCTGGGCGCCACGCTCGGCGTGCTGGTCTGGGTGTTCCAGGAGGGGCACCTGCGGCACCTGCTGGGGGACTTCACCGTCACCGGCACGATCGACACCTCCACCGGCCTGCTGGTGGCCGTGGTCGCGTTCGCGCTCTCGATGGACTACGAGGTGTTCCTGCTCTCCCGGATCAAGGAGGAGCACGACGCCGGCAGCGGCACGGTCGAGTCCGTCGCCCTGGGCCTGCAGCGCTCAGGCCGGATCATCACCGCCGCCGCCCTGCTGCTGGCCGTGGTCTTCGCCGCCTTCCTCAGCGCCAGCGTGACCAGCATCAAGCTGCTCGGCCTGGGCGTCGCCTTCGCGATCCTGCTCGACGCCACCGTCGTCCGCGGCCTGCTCGTCCCGGCCTTCATGCGCCTGGCCGGCCGCTGGAACTGGTGGGCCCCGGCGCCGCTGGCCGCCCTGCACCGCCGGATCGGCCTGCGCGAGTCCTAGCCCGCCGCGACACACGCGCTCCCGGGGCCAACGATCACGTTCACGTGACCGTGGGCCGCTCTGCGCGGTGAATTCACGGCGCAAGGCGACCACGTGGGGTGGTCAGCAGCCCCACTGGCAGATCCATAACTGACCTATGTATCATCGTGGCCATGAGCGATCGACCGGCGACCGCGCCGACGGCGTCCGACGCCGACACGGACCTCGCCCTGGTCCTCGAGTCGCTGGTCCGGGTGGTCCGCCAGCTGGCCAGCGCCGGCGGCCTGTCCGTCCCCGCCGCCAGCACGCTGACCCGGGCCGAGCGCGAGGGCCCGCAGCGGCTCACGGACCTGGCCGTGAGCCAGGGCGTCAGCCAGCCGGGCATGACCCAGCTGGTCGGGCGGCTCGAGCGCGACGGCCTGGTCCGCCGCGTCCCCTCCCCCGACGACGGCCGGGTGGCGCTGGTCGAGGTCACCGCGCGGGGACGTCGCCTGGTGGCCGCCCGGCGAGCCGAGCGAGCCGACGCCCTCGGCGCGCTGCTCGGACAGCTCGACCCCGCCGACCGCGCCGCGGTGCACGCGGCGGTGCCGGCCCTCTCGCGCCTGGCCGACCTGGCCCTGGGCCGGGACGCCGAGCCGCCACCTGCCAGCCCACCGACCTCCTCCCCCCGACAGCGCTCCCCCCAGCGCACCAAGGAGAACCCCGCATGACCGCCCACGCCCACGGGGCACCCCCCGCGAGCCCCTTCAAGCAGCCGCGCGCGGTCTGGGCCGTCGCCTTCGCCTGCGTCATCTCGTTCATGGGCATCGGCCTGGTCGACCCGATCCTGCCCACCCTGCGCAGCCAGCTGAACGCGACCCCGGCGCAGATCTCGTTGCTGTTCACCAGCTATCTCGTCGTCACGGCCGTGGCCATGCTGCTGGTGGGCGCCGTCTCCAGCCGGATCGGCGCCAAGAAGACGCTCGTCGTCGGTCTGGCCATCATCGTGGTGTTCTCGGCCCTCGCCGGCGCCTCGGACACCATCAGCGGCATCGTCGGCTTCCGCGCCGGCTGGGGGCTGGGCAACGCCCTGTTCATCGCCACCAGCCTGGCGGTCATCGTGGCCTCGGCCAGCGGCGGCTTCGGCGGCGCGATCATCCTCTCCGAGACCGCGCTGGGCCTGGGCATCGCCGTCGGCCCCCTGCTCGGCGGCGAGCTGGGCAGCATCAGCTGGCGCGGCCCGTTCTACGGCGTCGCCGTGCTCATGGGCATCGCCCTGGTGGCCACGGTGCTGTTCGTCCCCACGCTCCCCAAGCCGGCGAGGAAGACCTCGGTCGCCGCGCCGCTGCTGGCCCTGCGCCACCGCGGGCTGCTGACCATGGCGATCACCGCCCTGTTCTACAACTGGGGCTTCTTCACCATGCTGGGCTACGCGCCCTACCCGATGGAGCTCGACGCCCACAAGCTCGGGCTGGTGTTCTTCGCCTGGGGCATCCTGGTCGCCGTCTTCAGCGTGTTCGTTGCCCCCCGCCTGCAGAACCGCTTCGGCACCGCCCCGGTCCTCTACGCCAACCTGCTCGGCCTCGCCGTCGTGCTGGCCGTGGTGGCCGCCGGGGTGCACGCCCCCCGCACCGTGATCATCGCGGTCATCGTGAGCGGCGCGTTCATCGGCATCAACAACACCCTGACCACGCAGGCCGTCATGCTCGTCTCGCCGGTGGAGCGGCCGGTCGCCTCCTCCGCCTACGGGTTCGTGCGGTTCATCGGCGGCGGCCTGGCGCCCTACGTGGCCGGCAAGCTGGCCGACGCGCACGGGCTGAGCCTGCCCTTCTACGTCGGGGCGGCCGCCTTCCTGCTGGCCATCGTCGTGCTGGCCACCGGGCACCGGCTGCTCGCCGCGGCCGAGGCGCAGCCGCAGGCCGAGGTCGTCCTGCCCCGCCTGGAGCGGGTCGGCGCGGCGCTCACCCCCGGCACCCGGCCGCTCGTCGTCGCGGTGGGTGCCACCACCGACGCCACCGGCGTCGTCGACGCCGCCGCCCGGCTCGCCCGCGAGTCCGGCAGCGCCCTCGAGGTCGTGCACGTCCGGCAGACCACCGTGGTCGAGGAGCTTGCGATCGACGCCGAGGAGGAGGACGTCGCCCGCGCCGCGCTCAGCGCGCACCTGGACCGGCTGGCCGAGCGCGGCATCGCCGCCACCGGCGTGCTCCTGCACAGCGTCGGGGACCGCGCGGCCGCAGGGCGGGTGCTCGCCCAGCACGCCGCCGACGTCCACGCGCGCAGCGTGGCGGTGGGAGCCTCCACGCACGGGCCGGCCGTGCAGCTGGCCGAGGGCAGCCTGACCAGCACCCTCACCCGGAACGCGCCGTGCACCGTCCTGCTGCTCCCGACGGACGGCCCGGCCCGCGAGCTCACCCCGGAGGCCCTGACCCGCACGCGCTAGCAGGTCCCGTCCGACGGGCCCGGTGCGAACACGCCGGGCCCGTCGGCGCCCCTCCGCCTGCCGGTCGAGGACGGGACCTCGGTCCTCATCATCGGCTTCGCGGATGCCGATATCGCAGGTGCCAGCATCGGCATCCGTCACATGGGACCAGGTGAGCCTCATGGCCACGCACACCGTCCACCAGCACCACCACGACGTCTTCGAGAGCCCGGTCTCGACCGGGGTCCTCCTCGCCGTCACCCTCGCGGTCCTCACGCTGCTCGCCGTGCTGACCAGCAGCCTGACCGGGTGAGAGCGCCCCGGTCATGCCCGGCACGCGCGTAGCGTGCCCGGCATGACTGGACGCTCCATCGGGCTCTCCGACGCCCTGCAGGACTACGTCGTCACGCACTCCGCACCGGCCGACGCGGTGCTCTCCGACCTCGCGTCGGAGACGGCAGCGCTTGGCAGCATCTCCTCGATGCAGATCGCGGCCGACCAGGGCGCCTTCCTCACCCTGCTGACCCGGCTGCTCGGCGCGCGGCGGGCGCTGGAGATCGGCACCTTCACCGGCTACTCCTCGATCTGCATCGCCCGAGGGCTGGCCGAGGGTGGTCGGCTGCTGTGCTGCGACGTCAGCGAGGAGTGGACCGGGACGGCGCGGCGCTACTGGGACCGCGCCGGCGTCTCCGACCGGATCGAGCTGCGCATCGGTCCGGCGCTGGAGACCGTCCGCGCGCTGCCGGCCGAGCCGACGTTCGACCTCGCCTTCATCGACGCGGACAAGACCGGCTACCCGGCCTACTGGGAGGAGGTCGTCCCGCGGGTGCGCCCGGGCGGCCTGGTCCTGGTCGACAACGTGCTGCGGCACGGCCAGGTGGCCGACCCGGACGTGCACGACGAGGGCGTCGACGCCGTGCGGGAGATGAACGACCGCGCGGTGCGGGACGAACGCGTCGACGTCGTGCTGCTCCCCCTGGCCGACGGACTCACCGTCGCCCGCCGCCGCTGACCCGTGGGGGGTGACGGGGGTGCCGCCGGTGCGGCACCCCCGTCACCTCGTGGGCTCAGAACGAGAACCCGAGCTCGGTGAGCGCCGCCTCGGCGATCTCGCGGTCCTCGTTGTAGTGGCCACCGGAGATCCCCAGGCCACCGACCACCTCGCCGTCCACGGTGAGCGGGAAGCCGCCGGCGAAGGCGGTGAGGCGGGGGCGGTGGGCGATCTGGGCCACCCCGGCGTCGGCGTCGAGGAAGTCGCGCCAGGCGTGCGTCGGGATGCCGTAGGCGGCCGAGGTCCAGGCCTTGTCGATGGCGATCTCGACCGAGAGCAGCGGGGCCTTGTCCATCCGGGTGAAGGCCTTCAGGACGCCGCTGCTGTCCACCACCGCGATGATCATCGTCTTGCCGCGGTCGGTCGCGGCGCGGATCGCGGCGTCGATGAGCTGCTGGGCCGTCTCCGCGCTGATGCTCGCGGACACCACGGTGGTCACGGACGTGCTCATGGGCTGACTCCTTGCAGGACCGGGGATTCGGACGCCTCGTCGGGCCGACGGGGTGGGGGCACATGCTGTCCGGGCTCCCGACGCCCCGCAACGGCTGTGCGAGCCGCGCTGCGCCAGGACCAGGACCTCATCAGGACAGACCCGGGCCGAACGGCCCCCCCGACAGACCCGCTCCGTGATCATGCAGAGATGGCGAGGCCCACCGTCCCTGCTCGATCACGGTGCGGGGGCGCCGGCGGTGGGGGAAGCCGTCGGCAGGTCCGGGTCGAGGCCGGCGTAGACGCGCAGGGCGTTGCCGCCGAGCACCAGCGGCACCACGTCCTCGGGCAGGCCGAGGCCGGCCACCGCCCGGGCGTTGGCGGCGGTGCCGGGCACGCCCGGCCAGTCGGTGCCGAAGATCCAGCGCCGGGCCAACCGGCCGAGGTCGTGCCTGGCGTAGTAGGTCGGCAGCCGCTTGGGCGGCAAGCCGGACAGCTCGATCCACACGTTCTCGTGGCTCAGCGCCAGGAACGCGGCGGCGTCATACCACCAGCCGCGACCGCCATGGGCGAGCACCACGTGCAGCGCAGGGAACATGCGCAGCACCGGGTAGAGCAGCGCGGGGTCGGCGAGCTCGTTCATCGAGCCGGGGAACGACGAGGTCCCGCAGTGCACGACCAGCGGCACGCCCCGTTCCACCAGCACCGCACAGGCCGGGAAGAGCGCCGGATCGTCCATCCGGAAGCCCCCGTGCACCGGGTGCAGCTTGAGCGCGGCGGCCCCCTGGTCGAGCTGGCGCTCGAGCTCGCGGTCGATCGGGAAGTGCAGGTGGGGGTTGACGTTCGCCACCGGCCGGAACCGCCGCGGGTTCTGCGCCACCAGCGGCAGCAGGTCCTCGAACCGCTGGTAGCCGGTGGCCTTGGGGCTGTACTCGCAGAACAGCAGGGCGACGTCGACGCCCTCCTGCGCGAACAGTGCGTCCAGGCGCGCCGGGTCCGGGGTGCCGTCCGGGCGCCAGATCTCCCGCAGGATCCCCCCCGGCCCGAACTGCTCGGCCCACGCCAGCCACGCCGGGCTCAGCGAGCCGAGCACCGGCACGTGGACGTGCGCGTCGACCAGGACGTTGCCGTCGAGCATCAGGCGACGCCGGGGTGCGCGGCCACGAACGGGGTGTCGACGTCGAGGTCGCCGACCTTCACGTAGCCGCCCGGCGAGCCGATCGGCTCGCTGCGCCCGGGTAGCACCTCGGTGAAGAACAGGCGGTCCTCCTCGATGAACTGCGCGTCCTCCTCCAGCACGTGCCGGTCCTGCACGATGGCCTCCACCGGGCACACCGGCTCGCAGGCGCCGCAGTCGATGCATTCCTTCGGGTTGACGTAGAGCTTGCGCGCCCCGACGTAGATGCAGTCGACCGGGCACTCCTCGATGCAGGTGCGGTCGCGCACGTCGATGCAGGCGGCTGTGATGACGTAGGGCACGAAGGTCTCCGGGGGGGGCGGGCGAGTCAGCGGATGGCCGGTCAGGCGGACTGCTGGTCAGGCGACAGGGGCTGGCACCTCGGGGGCCGGCGAGGGGCGCGGCGGCGCGGCGACGGCGGTCCCGGCCAGATCGCGCACCCGGTAGCGCTGGAGCTTGCCGGTGGCCGTGCGCGGCAGGGCGTCGACGACGAGCACCGCGCGCGGGGCCTTGAAGTGGGCCAGCCCGTCCCGGCAGAACGCGACCAGCTCGTCGGTGGTGACCGAGGCGCCGACGCGCAGCACCACGCACGCCACCGGCCGCTCGAGCCCCTCGGCGTCGCGCACCCCGACCACCCCGGCCTCGACGACGTCCGGGTGCGCCAGCAGGCGGGACTCCACCTCGGCCGGGGACACCCAGATGCCCCCGGCCTTGATCATGTCGCTGGAGCGCCCCAGGCACGTGTAGCGCCCGTCCTCGCCCTGCACGTAGGTGTCGCCGGTGGCCAGCCACTCTCCCTGGAACACGGCGCGGGTGACGTCGGTGCGGCACCAGTAGCCGGTGGCGACCGACTCCCCCCGCACGAACAGCGTGCCGGGGGTCCCCGCCGGGACCGGCGCCCCGTGCTCGTCGCGCACCTGCACCTCGTAGCCGGGCACCGGCCGGCCGCTGGTGCCCGGCCCGATGTCGCCCGGGGCGTTGGACACGAAGATGTGCAGCGCCTCGGTGCTGCCCAGCCCGTCCAGGATCGGCACGCCGAAGTGCTCGCTCCAGCGCTGCTGCAGCGCGGCGGGCAGCGCCTCCCCCGCCGACGTCGCCAGCCGGACCCCGCGCAGCAGGTCCGCGGGCAGCCCGGCGGCCAGCATGGCGGCGAAGAAGGCCGGCACGCCGAAGAACAGCGTCGGGGCGTCCTCGCGCACCCGCTCGGCGACGACGTCGGGGGTGGCCCGGCGCGGTTCGAGGATGGTGGTGGCGCCGACGGACAGCGGGAAGAAGGCCGAGTTCCCCAGCCCGTAGGCGAAGAACAGCTTGGCCACCGAGAGGCACCGGTCGTCGGGGCGGATGCCCAGCACCTGGCTCGCGTAGGTCTGGCAGACGTGCCGGACGTTCGCGTGCCGGTGCATGGCCGCCTTGGGCGTGCCGGTGGTCCCTGAGGTGTAGAGCCACAGCGCCTGGCTGTCCTCCACCGTGTCCGCCGGTGGGGCCGGCTCGGCGGCGGCGAGAGCCTGCTCCCAGGCCACCCGGGTCACGTGGGCCGGCACCTCCGGTTCCGCGACGCCCACCACGACCAGGTGCGTGACCGCCGAGGAGGCTCGCAACGCCTCCGACGCCACGTCGGAGAACTCGGACGTGCACACCAGGACCCGGGCCCGGGAGTCGGCCAGGATCGCGCCCAGCTCGGCGCCGGTGAGCATCGTGCTGACCGGGACGGCCACGATGCCGGCCCGGAAGGCACCGAGGATCCCGGCGAGCAGCTCCGGGGTGTCGGCCATGCAGAACATGACCCGCTCCTCGCGCCGCACCCCGAGGGCGAGGAAGGCCCCGGCCACCTGCTCGACCAGCGCTGCGAGGTGGGCGTAGCTCAGGTCCGCGCCCTGGTAGCGCACCGCGGTGCGTGCGCCGTCGCCGGCGAGCACGTGCCGGTCCACCAGGTAGGTGGCCGCGTTGAACGGCACCGCGGGCGAGGCGCTCGGGTAGGGCAGGGACATCGGCGTCGCTCCCTCGGCTGGTTGCTAGACCCGGGTGGTGTCGAAGTCTGCCCGCTGCCCCGTGCCGAAGCGACGGAGGGCTCCCTCCGGTCCGGAGGCGTTGGGGCGGTTGAAGACCCAGTTCTGCCAGGCCGAGAGCCGGGCGAACACCTTGGTCTCCACCGTCTCCGGCCCCACGAAGCGCAGGTTGGCCTCCAGCCCGGTGAGGGCGTCGGGGCTCAACGCGGCCCGCTCCTCCAGGGCAATCCGCAGCTCGTCGTCCCAGTCCAGGTCGTCGGGAGTCATGGTGACCAGCCCGAGCCCGGCGGCGGCCGCGGCGTCCAGCCGCTCCCCGGCGCGGGCGAGCACGGCGGCGAGCGCGTCGTCGTGGCCCCAGAACCGGGACTGCAGGCGGGTGAGCCCGTTGCCCATCGGGTTCGGGCCGGTGTTGGCGCCGCCGACCACGAGGACGGCCGGCGGGGCGTCGGGGTCCACGTCCTCGAACACGCCGTCCAGCATGTACTGGCGGTCGCAGGCCAGGGCCAGCTCGAGCAGGCTGCCGGCGAAGCAGCTGCCCGGCTCGATCACCGCGACCAGGCTGCGGCTGGTGACGTCGAGCCGCTTGAGGGTGCGCTTGTAGAACTGGCGCACCTCGTTGACGAACCAGTCCTCGGCCAGCTCCTCCAGCTGCGCGTCGTAGGCCAGCACGGCGTCGACGTCGCCCGCGGTTCGGAGCACCCACGTGCCCAGGTCCGGCTCGTTGGTGCGCAGGTGCAGCACCAGGTCGTCCAGGGCGCGGGTGAGCGCCAGCGGCCAGTAGTCGGCTCCCGCCGCGCGCACCCCGGCGGCGTCGGCCGGGGGCGGGCTGTCCGGGCCGTGCACGGTGATCTCGACCCGACGGCCCTCGCGGACCAGCCGCGCCTGCAGGTGCGGGTAGGTGACGACGTCGTCGGCGTCGGTGCGCTGCAGCGGGGCGAGCCGGACGCCTGGCCCATCGCCCCGCCGCGGGGAGGCGGCCGCCGCCTCCCGGGCCCGCTCGAGGACCGAGTCGAGGAAGCTGCTGCGCGGCGCCAGCGCGTCCACGAGCCCCCACTCGACGGCGGTCCGTCCCTTGACCCCGTCCGCCTTGGTGGCGAACACGTCCGCGCGGTCCCGGCGCACGTGCCGCTTGTCGACCACCCGGGTCAGGCCGCCGGTGCCCGGCAGCACCCCGAGCAGCGGCACCTCCGGCAGCGACACCGCGCTGGAGCCGTCGTCGACGAGCACGATCTGCTCGCAGGCCAGCGCCAGCTCGTAGCCACCGCCGGCGGCGGTGCCGTTGACCGCGGCGAGGTAGGTCTGACCCGAGCAGGCACTGGCGTCCTCGATGCCGTTGCGGGTCTCGTTGGTGAACTTGCAGAAGTTCACCTTCCAGGCGTGGGAGGACTGGGCCAGCATCCTGATGTTCGCCCCGGCGCAGAACATCCGGTCCAGCCCCCCGGTGACGACGACGGCGCGCACCTCGGGATGCTCGAAGCGCAGCCGCTGCACGGCGTCGTAGAGCTCGATGTCCACGCCGAGGTCGTAGCTGTTCATCTTCAGCTCGTAGCCGGGCACCAGCCCGGCCTGCTCGTCCACCAGCAGGGTGAGCACGGCGACCTCGCCGTCGACGGAGAGCCGCCAGTGCCGGTAGCGCTCCGGGGAGGTGGCGAACGAGACCTGCTCCAAGGGCAGCGTGGACGGCGCGGCAGGTTCGGCGACGGCGGTCACGGCTGTCCTCTCGGGAGGGGACCTTCGCCCCTCAGGCTCCACTGCCCACCGGCGTAGCGTCAAGAGGTTGTAGTACGTCGAGGGGGTGGCCGCCGGCGCTCAGCAGGTCGGGACGCAGCCCCGGCGCGGCGTGCCCGATGGATCCCCATGCGCGCGCCCTGCACCGGTAGGCTCTCGCGCCGCCGGGCACACCGTCCGGCGAGCGGCTCGGACTCTCGGGAGGCCTGGTGGCCTGGTCCAGCGCGGACACCGTGGACGGAGAGGACGTCGTCGGCTCCCGACGACGCGAGACCGGCGCGGTGAGCGCCCGCTCACTGCTGCTCACCATGCTCGGGGAGTTCGCGCTGCCGCGTCGCGAACCGGTCTGGACCGGCACCTTCGTGGCCGCGCTGGCCGAGGTCGGTGTGGAGGAGAAGGCAGCCCGGCAGGCGCTGGCCCGCACCGCCGCCGAAGGGCTGCTGCTGCCGGACCGGGTGGGCCGGCGCACCCGGTGGGACCTGTCCCCGGCGGCACTCTCGCTGCTCGAGCGCGGCGCCGAGCGCATCTACGGATTCATGCGCCAGCAACGAAAGTGGGACGGGCGGTGGCTGGTCCTCGCCGTCACCGTGCCCGAGAGCCAGCGCCAGCTGCGCCACCGGCTGCGCACCCGCCTCACCTGGGCCGGGCTGGGCTCCCCGGCACCGGGCCTGTGGGTGGTGCCGGACGCCAGCCGCGAGGACGAGGTGCAGGCCATCACCAAGGAGTTGGGCATCGACACCAGCGTGATGTCCTGGGTCGGCCCCTCGGCCGGCATCGGCGACCCGCAGGACGTCGTCGCCGCGGCCTGGCGGCTGGAGGAGGTCGAGCAGGCTTACCAGGAGCTCGTCATCGCCTTCGCCCCGCGCCGCCCCGACACGACGTCGGAGACGTTCGCCGCGCAGGTCGAGCTGGTGCAGGCCTGGCGCCGATTCCCGTTCCTCGACCCGGCCCTGCCGGCCGAGCTGCTCGACCATGACTGGCCCGGCCCATCGGCCGCGGCCCTCTTCCACCGCTGCCACGACCGCTGGCACCGCCGGGCCCAGGCCCACTGGGACGCGCTGGCCGAGGCGGCCGCGTCCCGGGTGTGACCTGTCGACCGACGTCTGAGGAAGACGTCAGGCGTTGTCCTGCCGCCAGAACCGCACGTAGTCGAACTCGACGCCCATCTCGTTGATCCCCTGCGCGGGCGGGCTGATCCAGCCGGCGAACTTCCCCGGCTCGTACTCCGGCTGCATGAGCGAGGCCACCGCTGCCCGGTCGTCGGCCGACGGCAGCCACTGGTCCTTCTGCGCCTCCCACTCGGCGTCGGAGAGGACCTGCCCGTCCGGGCTCACGTGGGTGGAGGCGTAGACGCCCACGTTCCGGTTGAAGCCCTCGTGCGGGAGCGTGAGACGGTGCGGGAGCCCGCGCTCCTCCAGCGCCTGGTTCCACCGGCGCACCCCGTTGCGGCAGTCGGCCACGTACTCGTCGCGCAGGTCGAGGTTGAGCGCGTTGAGCATCGGCACCGTCTCGGTGACGAAGCTCCCGTCGACGACGCGGGTCATCTCGCGGGTGGCGCCGACGAGCACGTGGTCGTCCTTGCGCCGGGGCTCCATCCACCGGCCCTTGAGCCCGGCGGTGAAGTAGGCCGCGGCGTTGCTGGACAGCTCGGAGCCGAAGAGGTCCATGGACACCGAGAACTGGGCGTTGAGGTACTTCTGGATGACGTCGAGCGGGATGCCGCCGAGGGGCAGGAGGTCCTCGGTGTCGTGCTCGGCCATGAGCTGCGCGGTGCGCTCGACCACCCGCTGCACCCCGGTGGTGCCCACGAACATGTGGTGGGCCTCCTCCTTGAGCATGAACTCGCAGGTGCGCGCGAGCGGGTCGAAGCCGCTCTCCTTGAGCGTGCCGAGCTGGTACTTCCCGTCCCGGTCGGTGAAGTAGGTGAACATGAAGAAGTTGAGCCAGTCGCTGGTGTCCTCGTTGAACGCGCCGAGGATGCGCGGGCTGTCCACGTCGCCGCTGTTGCGCTTGAGCAGCTCCTCGGCCTCGTCCCGTCCCTCGCGACCGAAGTGCGCGTGCAGCAGGTAGACCATCGCCCACAGGTGCCGCCCCTCCTCCACGTTCACCTGGAACAGGTTGCGCAGGTCGTAGAGGCTGGGCGCGGTGCGGCCGAGGTGGCGCTGCTGCTCCACGCTGGCCGGCTCGGTGTCGCCCTGGATGACGATCAGCCGCTGCAGCTCGGCGCGGTACTCACCGGGCACCCTCTGCCAGGCCGGCTCGCCCTTGTGCTGGCCGAAGCCGATGGTGCGCTCGCCGTCGCGCTCGGCCAGGAAGATGCCCCAGCGGTACTGCTCCATCGGCACGAACTCGTAGTGCGCCCACCCGTCGCGACCGACGGCCACCGCGGTACGCAGGTAGACGTCCTTGGTGGGCAGCGACGGGCCGAGCGTCTTCCACCAGTCCAGGAACTTCGGCTGCCAGCCCTCCAGCGCGCGCTGCAGCCGCAGGTCGGTGGCGAGGTCGACGTTGTTCGGGATCCGCGTGGAGTAGTCGATGCGGCTGACCGGACCGGAGGGGTCCGGGGCCGAGCCGATCCGCTCGTCGGTGGTCGTCATGGCGCGCCTCCTGCCGAGTCCCGCGCCCCGGGCCGAAGACGTGCCACGAGGCCAGCGGCGGTCGTCAGGAGTATGTAGCAGGTCGTGCGCCCCGCACAACGGGTGCGCGGACGGGAGGTCGGCTACCTACGCAGCCGGCGCAGCGCTTCCACCGACGGCACCACGTAGTAGGCGCCGGACAGCGGCTGGGCGTAGCGGGTGAGGGCGTCGCGCAGCCCGTCGCCGACGCCGGCCATGCGCTCGAGCATCACCTGCAGCACCCGCTGCCGACCGCAGAAGCCGACGAAGTAGGTGCCGTGCTCGCGCACCCCGCCGTAGGGAGTGTTGCGGCGGAAGATCTCCAGCTCCTCGCCGTCCTCCTCCACCACCGTGCGCGAGACGTGCGAGTCCTCCGGCATGACGTCCTCGCCCAGCTCCACGCTGTCCGGCTTGGTCCGTCCGATCACCCTCTCCTGCGCGGCAGCATCCAGCGCCGACCATTCCCGCGCCAGGTGCCGCCACTTCTGCACCAGGACCACCGACGCCCCGGCGCCGGGTTCCCCGGACGGCACCAGCGCAACCTCGGGCGCCTCCACCACCGGCGGGTTCTCGGTGCCGTCGACGAAGCCGGTCAGGTCGCGCACGCGGTGGTAGGGCCAGCCGTCGACCTCGTCGGCCACGTCGGCCAGCTCGTGCAGCACCGCGGCCGCACCGCTGGCGACGTCGAAGACGACGTCACGGCTGGCCCCTGCCACCCAGACCCACCCGTCGTGCTGGGTGGCCGGCATCGCGAAACCGTCCGGACCCTCCACGGCCTCAGCGAAGTCCTGCACGCCGCCCGGCGCGTCCTCGCCCGCCACCTGCGCCCACAGCTCGGGCCGGACGCCGACCACCACGTTCGCCCCGCCCATCGACGCGCTGGGCTCGTCCAGTGCCGCCAGGGCGGTCACGAACGAGCCGGCGTCGACGCCGTCGCGCCGGTCGAGCTCGAGGTAGCACTGCGCGGCCGTGCCCAGCGCGAAGATCCCTGACTGCGGGGTCACTCGTCCCTCCCTCCGCCCGCCGCCGCGGCGGGTCCGGTCCGCCCCGATCCTGCCCGGCCCGTCGCAGGACGCACCTGGCCACCCGGCCCAGCCGTCGGCGACGGCACCACCCCCCAAAGCGGTAGCGAGTGAGTGCTCACTCAGTTAGCGTGCCCGACGTGAGCACCGCCCTGTCCCGCCGCCGCGCCGCCCCGCTCCCCCCGGACGAGCGGCGCGCCCTGCTCGTCGACGCCACGCTGGCGCTGGTCCGCGAGCACGGACGCAATGTCAGCACCCGGCAGATCGCGCGGGCCGCCGGCGTGGCGGAGGGGACGATCTTCCGGGTGTTCGCCAGCAAGGACGAGCTGGTGGATGCGGCCGTGGCCCACGCCTTCGACCCGGCCCCGCTGGCCGCCGCGCTGGACCGGGTCGACCGTACCCTTCCACTGCGCGAGCGGCTGGTCCTCGTCGTCGGCGTGCTGCAGCGGCATCTGTCCGGTGTCTTCCACCTGCTGGACGCCCTGGGCATGCCTCGCCCTCCGCACGAGCAGGAGTGCGGCCCCGACGACCCGCCGCGGCACAGCGCGGCGCTGGCCGTGGCCGCCACGCTGCTCGAGTCCGACCGCGAGCAGCTGCGGGTGGAGCCGGCCGAGGCGGTCCGGCTGCTGCGGCTGCTCGTGTTCGCCTGCACCCACCCCGCCATCACCGACCACCGACCCCTGTCCCCCGACGAGATCGTCTCGCTCCTGCTCGACGGGATCGGACGGAAGTGAGGCGCACATGCTGACCCGCCTGCTCCGCGACCACCTTCGTCCCTACCGGAACGAGGCACTGGCGGTCGTCCTCCTACAGCTCGTAGGGACGATCGCGTCGCTCTACCTGCCCAGCCTGAACGCGAGGATCATCGACCAGGGCGTGGCCCGCGGTGACACCGGCTACATCCTGCGCACCGGCGCGGTGATGCTCGCCATCAGCCTGGTGCAGATCGTGTGCTCGGTGGCCGCGGTCTACTTCGCCGCCCGCATCGCGATGGCCTTCGGCCGCGACCTGCGCGGCGCGGTGTTCCGTCGGGTGGGCACCTTCTCGGCCCGGGAGGTGAACCGCTTCGGCGCGCCGTCGCTCATCACCCGCACGACCAACGACGTGCAGCAGGTGCAGATGCTCGTGCTGGCCACGGGAACCATGCTGGTGGCCGCGCCCATCATGTGCGTGGGCGGCATCATCATGGCGCTGCGCGAGGACGTCGGGCTGTCCTGGCTCATGCTCGTGAGCGTCCCGGCGCTGGTGGTCTCGATCAGCCTGATCCTGCGTCGCATGATCCCGCAGTTCCGGCTCATGCAGGTGCGCATCGACGCCGTGAACCGGGTGCTGCGCGAGCAGCTCTCCGGCCTGCGCGTGGTGCGCGCGTTCGTGCGCGAGCAGCACGAGGCCGAGCGGTTCGGCCGCGCCAACGCCGAGCTCACCGACACCGCGCTGCACGCCGGCCGGCTGATGGTGTTGATCTTCCCGACCGTCATGCTCATCCTCAACGCCTCGAGCGTGGCGGTGCTGTGGTTCGGCGCGGCACGGGTGGACAGCGGCCAGATGCAGGTGGGCAGCCTGACCGCGTTCCTCGCCTACCTCATGCAGATCCTCATGTCGGTGATGATGGCCACCTTCATGGCGATGATGGTCCCGCGGGCCGCGGTCTGCGCCGACCGCATCGGCGAGGTGCTCACCACCTCCAGCAGCGTCGTCCCGCCGCAGCGCGGCGTCAGCCCGGACCTCGACGGCGAGCACGGCCCAGCCTCCCGTGGCGATCTCGAGCTCGACGCGGTCGAGTTCAGCTATCCCGGGGCCGAGGCACCCGTGCTGCGCGGGGTCTCCTTCCACGCGCGCCCCGGGCAGACCACGGCCGTCATCGGCAGCACCGGCTCGGGCAAGACCACGCTGGTCTCCCTGGTGCCGCGGCTCTACGACGTCACCGGCGGCGGCGTGCGGGTGGACGGGGTCGACGTGCGCGAGCTGGCACCAGACGCGCTGTGGAGCCGGATCGGTCTGGTGCCGCAGAAGGCCTACCTGTTCAGCGGGACGGTGGCGAGCAACCTCCGCTACGGGCGGGAGGACGCCACCGACGAGGAGCTGTGGGGGGCCCTGGAGGTGGCCCAGGCGCGGGAGTTCGTCGAGGCGATGCCCGGCGGGCTGGAGGCGCCCATCAGCCAGGGCGGCACCAACGTCTCGGGTGGGCAGCGCCAGCGACTGGCGATCGCCCGCGCCCTCGTGCGCCGACCGGAGATCTACCTGTTCGACGACGCCTTCTCCGCCCTCGACGTCGCCACGGACGCCCGGCTGCGGGCGGCCCTGCGCCCCCACGTGACCGGCGCCACGGTCGTCATCGTCGCCCAGCGAGTCTCCACGATCGTCGACGCCGACCAGATCGTCGTGCTGGACGACGGCGCCGTCGTCGGCGTGGGCACGCACGAGCAGCTGCTGCGGACCTGCCCCACCTACATCGAGATCGTCGAGTCCCAGCTGAGCGCGGAGGCCGCGGCATGAGCACCAGCAGGAGCGAGGCGCCTAGCGTGCCGGCGCCGCGCCCGCCCCGGCCGCCGATGCGCGGCGGTCCCGGGCACGGCCCGTTCGGCGGGATGGGGATGCCGACGGAGAAGGCGCTGGACTTCCGGTCCTCGGGGCGCCGGCTGGCGCAGCGGCTGGCCCCCGAGCGGCTGCGCGTCGGCGCGGTCATGGCCCTCGGTGTGCTCAGCGTGGCCGGCATGGTGCTCGGGCCGAAGATCCTCGGTCGCGCAACCGACATCATCTTCAGCGGGGTGGTCGGCAAGCGACTGCCGGCCGGCACCACCAAGGAGCAGGCGGTGCAGGCCGCCCGAGCCGCCGGTCGCTCCAACATCGCCGACATGCTGGCGCGGATGGACCTCGTGCCCGGGCGCGGCATCGACACCACCGCCCTGGCACACGTGCTGCTGCTCGCCCTCGGCCTCTACGTCGTCGCGTCTCTGCTGTCCTGGGCGCAGGGCTTCCTGCTCACCCACGTGGTGCAGAGCACGGTGCAGCGGCTGCGCGCCGACGTCGAGGACAAGATCAACAGGCTGCCGCTGCCCTACGTGGACGCGCAGCCGCGCGGTGAGCTGCTCAGCCGCGTCACGAACGACATCGACAACGTGCAGACGGTGCTGCAGCAGACGATGAGCCAGCTGCTCACCTCGCTGCTCACCGTGGTCGGCGTCGTGGTGATGATGCTCGTCGTCTCGCCGCTGCTCGCGCTGATCGCGCTGGTCGCCATCCCGGTGTCGATCGTGGTCACCGCGCAGATCGCCAAGCGCTCGCAGCCGCTCTTCGTCGCGCAGTGGACCCGCACCGGCCGGCTCAACGCGCAGGTGGAGGAGGCGTTCACCGGGCACGAGCTGGTCAAGGTGTTCGGCAAGCAGGAGCAGGTGGAGGCCGCGTTCCAGGAGGAGAACGAGCAGCTGTTCAAGGCGGCTTTCGGCGCCCAGTTCGTCTCCGGGATCATCATGCCGACGATGATGTTCGTCGGGAACCTCACCTACGTCGCCATCGCCGTGGTCGGCGGGCTGCGGGTGGCCACCGGCGCGATGAGCCTGGGCGACGTGCAGGCGTTCATCCAGTACTCGCGCCAGTTCACCCAGCCGCTCACCCAGCTGGCATCGATGGCCAACTTGCTCCAGTCCGGCGTCGCCTCGGCCGAGCGGGTGTTCGCCCTCCTGGACGCCGAGGAGCAGCGCCCGGACCCGATCGCCCCGCAGACTCCTACAGTCCGTAGGGGGCGGGTGGAGTTCGAGCACGTGGCGTTCCGCTACGAGCCGGACCGGCCGCTCATCGACGACCTCTCGCTGGTCGCCGAGCCGGGGCACACCGTCGCGATCGTGGGACCCACCGGCGCCGGCAAGACCACGCTGGTCAACCTGGTCATGCGCTTCTACGAGCTGGACTCCGGCCGGATCACCCTCGACGGCGTCGACATCACCGCGATGCGGCGCGCCGACCTGCGCGCCCAGATCGGCATGGTCCTGCAGGACACGTGGCTGTTCGGCGGGACCATCCGGGACAACATCGCCTACGGGCGTCCCGGCGCGAGCGAGGCGGAGGTCGTGGCCGCCGCGGAGGCCGCCTACGTCGACCGGTTCGTGCGCACGCTGCCGGACGGCTACGACACGGTCATCGACGAGGAGGGCGGCGGGGTCAGCGCCGGCGAGAAGCAGCTGCTCACCATCGCCCGCGCGTTCCTGGCCGACCCGGCACTGCTGATCCTGGACGAGGCCACCAGCTCGGTCGACACCCGCACCGAGGTGCTCGTGCAGCGGGCGATGGCACGCCTGCGGGCGGACCGCACCAGCTTCGTCATCGCGCACCGGCTGTCCACCATCCGCGACGCCGACCTGATCCTGGTGATGGAGGCCGGGCAGATCGTCGAGCAGGGGACGCACGCCGAGCTGCTCGCCGCAGGAGGTGCCTACCGACGCCTCTACGACGCCCAGTTCCGCGCCGCCGCGGTGGACGTCGAGCCGGCGGCGGGGCCTGCGGTCGGCAGCGAGCCGGTGCCGACTCCGGCGGGGTGAGGGCTCAGCCGGAGACCGTGGTGCCGAGCCGCTCGTCCCGCAGGTCGACCGTTGCGTCGCGCTCCCCGGCCGGCGCCTGCACCCGGAAGACGAAGCGGCGGTAGGACCAGAAGCGGAAGGCGGTGCCGAGCACCAGCCCCACGCCGTTGGCGCTGATGTTGTCCGCGAGCGGGCCGGTGAGGCCGAGCACGTAGTGCGAGAACCCCAGGCAGGCCAGGGTGATGAGCAGCCCGGCCAGGTTGAGGACCAGGAACAGGATCGACTCGCGCACCACTCCCTGCCGGGCGTGGTGGCGGTAGGTCCACCACCGGTTGCCGGCGTAGGCCACCGCGGTGGCCAGCAGCACGCTCAGCGTCTTGGACGTGAGCGGCCCCAGGCCGACCCCGAACCGGGCCAGGTTGAAGGTGCCGATGTCGACCACGAGCGCGACCAGGCCCACCGAGCCGAAACGGGCCAACTCGCCGGCCATGGCCAGCAGACGTCGCAGAAGGGGCATGGGCTCCTCGTTCGGGGCAGCGGTGAGGCAGGGCGGCCGCTCCAGGCGCCGTCGCGGTGCGCACGAGGGCACGTGACGGAGGCTGAGCGGTACGTGCTGGGAGGCCGGGCCTCCCCGACGGCCCCGGCGGTGGTGCGCCGGCACAGCAGCGACCGGGCGACCGGCTGTCCATCTTGCCCCAGTCCGTCCAGTCCAACCTCATCGCGAAGACGTCCGCGACCGCGGGCGGTGCCGATCACGACGGCGCGACGCCTCAGGGCTGCCCCGCGCTTGTGTGCTGCACCAGCACCCCAGGGGGGGTTCGTCCGGTTCAGGTGGTTTTGACCTTATACGGTGGGTGAGGAGTCCCCCCGGCCCGCAACGGCATCTCCGGCGGGGGCCCACTCGGGGACTTGCCCGTCCGGCGACCGCCGGACGTCCAGACCGAGCCGTCGATGACGACGGTCGGTGCTCCATTTCCGACCGTTCACAGGAGTGCTTCTTGCCTGCCGTCGTCAGCACGATCGTCCTCGTCACCTCCCTGGTGCTCGGTGGCGTCGCGACCCTCACGCTCGCGTGGATGCTCTATGCCTGGCGCAGCCCCGAGGGGCTGGCCGCCACGCGCTTCTCCCGCGGAGAGCCCACGACCGCGCGCCGGCTGCGCTTCAGCCTGATCGTGCCTGCCCGGCACGAGGACGAGGTGCTCGGCCACACCCTGGACGGCCTCGCCGCCCTCGAGCACGACGACGTCGAGATCCTCTGCGTGATCGGCCACGACGACCCCGAGACCGGAGCCGTCGCGCGGGCCGCCGCCGAGCGGCACCCGGACCGCATCCGCGTCGTCGTGGACCACTCCTGGCCGAAGAACAAGCCGAAGGCGCTCAACACCGCGCTGGCCGAGTGCACCGGCGACGTCGTGGGTGTCTTCGACGCCGAGGACGAGGTCGCTCCCGGCCTGCTGCGCGCCATCGAGACCACGTTCCACAGCGAGCGGGCCGACGTGGTGCAGGGCGGCGTGCAGCTGATGAACGTGCAGTCGTCCTGGTGGTCGCTGCGCAACTGCCTCGAGTACTTCTTCTGGTTCCGCAGCCGGCTGCACTTCCACGCCGACCGCGACTTCATCCCGCTGGGCGGCAACACCGTCTTCGTGCGCACCTCGCTGCTGCGCGCGGTCGGCGGCTGGGACGCCGAGTGCCTGGCCGAGGACTGCGAGCTCGGCGTTCGGCTGAGCTCCCTCGGCGCCTGGGTGAGTGTGGCCTACGAGCCCGCGCTGGCCACCCGCGAGGAGACCCCCGGGTCGGTGCGGGCGCTGGTCAAGCAGCGCACCCGCTGGAACCAGGGCTTCCTGCAGGTCCTGCGCAAGGGCGAGTGGAAGGGGCTGCCCACCGCACGCCAGCGCGGCCTGGCCCGCTACACCCTGGTGACCCCGTTCCTGCAGGCGCTCACCGGCCTGCTCGTGCCGGTCTCGGCGCTGCTCATCCTGTTCGCCAAGACCCCCGTGGTCATCACGCTCGCCGCGTTCGTGCCGCTGCTGCTGGTCCTGGCGTCGGTCATCGTGGAGGCCGTCGCGCTGCACGAGTTCGGTCGCGACTACGACGTCCCGATCCGCCTCCGCCACTACCTGTGGCTGGTCCTCGGCACCGTGCCCTACCAGTGGCTGCTGGCCTTCGCCGCCGTGCGAGCGGTCTGGCGCGAGGTCCGCGGCGAGCGCGGCTGGGAGAAGACCGCGCACACCGGCGCTCACCGCGTCCCGGCGCCCGCCGCTGCCGACGTCGCCGAGATCGACCTGCGCTCGCCCGCCCTGGACACCGCGGTCCGCCCCGAGCAGCGCGGCTGAGCCACCGCTCCCCCCCTGCCCTCTGCGTGCCGGCGACCCCGGTGCGCGATCCTCGCCCGCCCGATCACGTTGGAGATCCCTGCCGTGACCGACCAGCTTCCTGGTCCTGCGTCCATCCCTCTGCACGAGAGAGTGCTGCACGACCGAGCCCTGCACGGCCGAGCGGTCGGCGACCGCTCGCTGCCCGAGCGTCAGCCGCGCCCGGACGAGGTCGACCTGCGCGCCGCCGGGGCCACCGCCGTCGGGCGCCACCAGGTCGGCGTCCCCGGCTCTCCGGACGGTCCCCCGCGCCGCCAGCTGGCCTGGGCCGCCCTCACCGCGGTGGTGGCGCTCGCGGTCACCGCGGTGGTGTGGGTGGTGCACGCCCGCGGCATGTACGTCTCCCCCATCCGTTTCGACGACGAGGGAACCTACGTCTCGCAGGCGCAGTCGCTGCTGCAGCAGGGCCGGCTGTCCCCCTACACCTACTGGTACGACCACCCGCCGTTCGGCTGGATGATCCTGGCCGGCTGGCTGGCCGTGCCGTGGATTCCCGAGCACGCGCCGAACCTGATCGGGCAGGGACGGCAGCTGATGCTGCTGCTCGACGTCGTCTCGGTGCTGCTGACGTTCGCCCTGACCCGCCGCGTCGGCGGGAGCCGGATCGCGGCGGCCGCGGCCGGGCTGCTGATGGGGCTGAGCCCGCTCGCCCTGCAGTTCCACCGGATGGTGCTGCTGGACAACATCGCCGTCCCGCTGGTCCTCGGCGCCTTCCTGCTGGTGCTCTCCCCGCGCCGGCGGCTGTCCGCGGCCCTGGCCGCCGGCCTGGCCATGAGCGCGGCCGCGCTGAGCAAGGAGACCTCGATCCTGCTGCTGCCGTTCGTGGTCTGGGCGCTGTGGCGTCACGCCAAGGGCCCCACGCGGCGGATGTGCATGGCGGTGTTCTCCATCGGCGTCGTCACGCCGATGGTGCTCTACCCGCTGTTCGCCCTGGTGAAGGGCGAGGTCCTGCCGGGCGCCGCGCACGTGAGCCTGGTCGGCGGCATCGTCTTCCAGCTGTTCGGACGCACCTCCTCCGGCAGCATCTTCGACCCGACCAGCGACGCCAGCAGCGTGCTGCACTCCTGGCTCACGGCCGACCCCTACCTTGTCCCCATCGGCGCCGCCGCGGCGCTGGTCGTCGTGCTGGCTCCGATGCGCCGGCTGCGGGCGGTGCGCCCGGTGGCCGCCGCCCTGGTGTTCTCGGTGCTGATGCTGCTGCGCCCGGGCTACCTGCCGGTGCCCTACGTCGTGGCCCTGATCCCGCTGGCCGCGATCTCGCTGGCCATGCTGGTCGACGCCGTGGTGCGCAGCGCGGCCGCCCGGGTGCCGGACCTGGTGACCCCCGACCGGTCGCCGGCCCGGCGCGCCGTCGCAGCGGCCGGGGCGGTGGCCACGGCAGCCGTGGTGGTCCTCGCCGGCGCGGGTGCGGCCGCCGCCGCCCCGCACTGGTACTACCGCGACCGTGCCGCCCAGAACGTGGACTTCGACCGGCCCTACCAGCAGTCCACCGCGTACATCGAGAAGCACATCCCGAAGAGCGCGCGGCTCGTGGTCGACAACGTCACCTGGACCGACCTGCACGACGACGGCTGGCCGATGAAGAACCTGATCTGGTTCAGCAAGCTCGACACCGACCCCGACGTCGACCGCACGGTGAGCAGCTGGCGGCAGATCGACTACGTGGTGGCCAGCCAGATCATGACGACCTCCCGTGACGCAGGCCCGACCCTGCGCGCGGCCCTGAAGAACTCGCACGTCGTGGCCGGATGGGGCCGGGGCGACCAGCGCATCGAGCTGAGGAAGGTGGACCGATGACCGTCACCGAGTCCCGCCCCGTGGTGGTGGACGACGTCGAGCAGCAGCTGGTCGACCTGCGCGAGCAGCCGCCGGCGCTGACCCTGGTCGTCCCGACCCGCAACGAGGGGCCCAACCTGCGGCCGCTGCTCGAGCGCAGCACCGCCGCGCTCGCCCCGCTGGGCTGCCGGTGGGAGCTGCTGTTCGTCGACGACAGCGACGACGACACCCCGCAGCTGGTCGAGCAGCTGGCCGAGCCGCTGGACCGGCAGCCGGCCTCCACAGGCGGCGGGCACACCGCGTCCGTGCGTCTGCTGCACCGACCGGCGGGGCAGCGGCCGGACGGGTTGTCCGGCGCCGTGCTCGCCGGCTTCCGTGCGGCGCGCGGGCAGGTTCTCGCGGTCATGGACGCGGACCTGCAGCACCCGCCGGAGGTGCTGCCCGAGCTGGTCGGCCCGCTGCTGCGTGGGGAGGCCGAGGTGGCCGTCGCCAGCCGCTACTGCGCGGGCTCCGCACCCGACGCCGGAGCCGGCCTGGACGGGCCGTGGCGGCGTCTGGTCTCGCGGTCGGCGCGCTGGCCGGTCTTCGCGCTGCAGCCTCGGCTGCGGCAGGTGACCGACCCGCTCGGTGGCTTCTTCGCCGTGCAGCGCGAGGTGCTCGAGGGGGTCACGCTGGCCCCGACCGGCTTCAAGATCCTGCTCGAGGTCCTCGTCCGCGGCCGCTGGGACCGCGTCGTGGAGGTGCCCTACCGCTTCGCCGAGCGGGAGGCGGGCACGTCGAAGGCGAGCCTGCGCCAGGGGATGCACTTCGCCCGGCACCTGGCGCGCCTCACCCGCCCCGCCGACGGAGAGCAGGCGCTGGGCGCAGTCTCGGCCCCCGACCTCGACCCGCGCGGGCGCGAGGTGCTCGACCGGCGCCCGTGGGGCTCCTTCCGACGGCTCAGCCTGAACGAGACGACCACGGTGAAGGTGATCGAGGTCGACCCCGGCCGGCGGCTGAGCCTGCAGCGGCACACCCAGCGCGGCGAGCTGTGGGTGGTGCTGGACGGGCCCCTGCACGTGCACGTGGACGGCACCGAGTCGCTGGTGCCGACGGGCGGCTCGGTGTGGGTGCCGCGGGGCTCGGTGCACCGCGCCGCCAGCCCGGGCCCGCACACCGCCCGCTTCGTGGAGGTGGCCTACGGCGAGTTCCGGGAAGAGGACATCGAGCGGCTCGAGGACGACTTCTCCCGCGCCTGATCTGTCGAAGGGACGGCACCGCCTGACCCCCCAGCACGTCATCACCGAGCGCCGCCGCGGCCGGACAGCCGCGGCGGCGCTCGGCGTCGTCGCGCTGCTGACCGCCGGCTGCTCGAGCAGCTCCGGCGTGCCGCAGTGCGACGGCCCCACCGCACGCGCGATGAGCGACCTGTCCGACTTCACCGGTTGGCTGGACGCCAACCACGTCGCCGGCGTCGTCGGCGAGGTGGGCTGGCCCGGCGGCCCGGAGGCCGAGCGGTGGAACGACCTGGCCCGGCGCTGGTTCGCCGCCGCCGACGCCGCACACGTGGGCGTCTTCGTGTGGGGCGCCGCCCAGGCCTGGTCGGCGACCTACCCGCTGGCCGTCTACCGTTCCGGGGCCGGCGGGCAGCTGGTCTCCGGCCCGCAGGCCCCGGTGGTGGAGGAGCACGTGGGGCGACCAGCGAGCCCGTCGAGCCCCGTGAGCCCGGCGAGCCCGGCGGGCGGCGGCGCAGCGGGCCTGCGCGGGGTCGACCTCGCCGGCGGTTCGTTCGGCGCCGACCTCGGCGACGCCGGCAGCTACTCCGCCGCCAACCCGGGCAGGTACGGCGAGGACTACACCTACCCGTCGTCGGAGTTCCTGGGGCAGCTGGCCGCGCACGGCATCCACGCGGTCCGCCTCGCGGTGATGTGGGAGCGACTGCAGCCCCGGCTGGGCCAGCCTCTGGACGACACCGAGGTGGGCCGGGTGCGGACCGTGCTGGAGGATGCCAGGCGGGCCGGCATCTCGGTGGTCCTCGACCTGCACAACTACGGGCGGTTCGCCGGCACCGGGCCGGACGGGCGCAGGCAGGTGTGGCGGCTGGGCGATCCGCAGCTTCCGGTGCGCGACCTCGCGGATCTGTGGAGCCGGCTGGTCGGCGCCTTCGGCGATGAGCCGGGCCTCGCCGCCTACGACCTGATGAACGAGCCGCACGACCTTCCCGGCGGGGCTGCCGCCTGGGAGGCGGCCACCAGGATCGTCGTCGACGCCGTCCGCCGGCTCGATGCGCGACGCACCGTGCTGGTGCCGGGGTACGAGTGGTCGCACGCCGCCGGCTGGTCCACGACCCATCCGCGCCCCTGGGTGGATGCCCCGGGCGTGGTGTACGAGGCGCACCAGTACTTCGACGCCGACGGCAGCGGGACCTACCGCCAGTCCTACCCCGAGCTCACCCGCGTCATGTCGCCCGGGCCCTGCTCCGTCGCATCCTGACGTCCCCACCGCGCCTTCGCGGGCCCGCCCCGGGTGATCGTGCGCGCTGACGATTCGGGTGTGAGCCGCGATGCGACCGGGAAGCACTGGCTCCGCCACGAGGAGGTGGGCCATGGTCACTGACGTCGCGCAACCAGTGCGCAGCACGATCCCCGCACGTATCGACCGGCTTCCCTGGTCGAGTTTCCACACTCGCATGGTTGTCGCGCTCGGGGTCGCCTGGGTGCTGGACGGCCTCGAGATCACCGTCGCGAGCGCGGTCGCCGGGGTGCTGAACGACAAGTCCACGCTGGGCCTGTCCTCCACCGCGGTCGGCGCGGTGGCCACGGTGTACCTGGCCGGCGAGGTCGTCGGTGCGCTGGTCTTCGGTCGGCTCTCGGACAAGCTCGGCCGGCGCAACCTGTTCATGGTGACCCTCGGCGTCTACCTCGTCGGTAGCGGCCTGACGGCGCTCACCTTCGGTGGAAGCACCGGCTGGGTGATCTTCCTGTACGCGACCCGGTTCATCGCCGGCATGGGCATCGGCGGCGAGTACGCGGCCATCAACTCCGCGATCGACGAGATGATGCCCGCCCGCTACCGAGGCCGTGTCGACATCGCCGTCAACGGCACCTACTGGGGCGGCGCCATCATCGGCACGCTCGGTTCGCTGCTGCTGCTCAACGTCCTGAGCCCGAGCGTGGGCTGGCGGCTCGGCTTCCTGCTCGGCCCCGTCCTCGGCCTGTTCATCCTGGTCGTGCGCCGGCACCTGCCGGAGAGCCCGCGCTGGCAGGTCATGCACGGCCGCCAGGAGGACGCCGAGAAGTCCATCTCCTACATCGAGAAGGAGGTGGCCGACGCCGGCCACGAGCTGCCGCCGGTGGACGAGAGCAAGGCGATCGAGATCAAGCCGACCGACCGGACCGGCTACCTGACCCTGCTCAAGGTGCTCTTCACGCACTACCCGACCCGGTCGATCCTCGGCGCCACGCTGATGATCACGCAGTCGTTCCTCTACAACGCCATCTTCTTCACCTACACGCTGGTGCTCACCAAGTTCTACGGCGTCAGCTCGTCGATGGCGCCGGTGTTCCTCATCGCGTTCGCGATCGGCAACCTGGCTGGACCGTTCCTGCTCGGCCACCTCTTCGACACCGTCGGCCGCAAGAAGATGATCGCGGGCACCTACATCCTGTCGGGCATCCTGCTCACCATCACCGCGTGGCTGTTCCAGCAGGGCATGCTGAACGCCGTCACGCAGACGATCGCCTGGTGCGTCATCTTCTTCTTCGCATCCGCCGGCGCCAGCGCGGCGTACCTGACCGTGAGCGAGATCTTCCCGCTCGAGGTCCGTGCCCAGGCCATCGCGGTGTTCTTCGCGATCGCCCAGTGCTTCGGCGCCCTGGGCCCGGTGGTCTACGGGAACCTGATCGGCGACGGCAGCGACCCGAACCGCCTGTTCGTCGGATACCTCATCGGCGCCGGCGCCATGGTGCTCGGCGGCATCGTCGAGATCGTGCTCGGCATCGCCGCCGAGGGCAGGTCGCTGGAGGAGGTCGCCTCCCCGCTGTCCGCGGTGCGCCAGCGGGCCGGCGACATGGTGGACCTGCGCGGCTCGCGCACCTCGGTCCAGGGTGGAGGCGCCTGAGGACTCCACCCGGGCCCGGCCGACGACTGCCGGACCTCGCCCTTGGTGGTCGACCACGGCCCCGGACTCCCGTCCGGGGCCGTGGTCTGTGTCTGCGGAGGCGCGACGCTGTTCCGCTCCCCGGCCCCTCAAGCCGCCGACACGCCCTCCCGATCTCCAGTGTCAGCAGGTGGGGCCGCGCAGACCACGGGAGGTGAGGATGGCCGCAGTCCCTGGCGAGGTGCCGCCCGGTCTGGGTGCCGTCCTCGTCCGTGAGCGCCCCGGTTCGGGACGGCTGGTCGTCCCGGCCCTCCTCGTCGCGGCACTGGCGGTCTTCGTCGCCGTGCTCCTCATCACCCCGGCCGGCGACGGGTTCGTCGTGCCCTTCGACGACGTGGTCACCAGCGGGGGCGCCTGGCTGGCTGCGGTCGCCGCCGCCGCGGCGGCCGCGCGCTCGAGCCGGGACGTGCGGCGCGGCTGGGCGCTGGTCGCGCTGTCGTGGGCCGGCTGGGCCGCCGGGCAGACCACCTGGTCGGTGTTCGAGCTGGCCCTGCACCGGCCGGTTCCCTTCCCCTCCGTCGCCGACGTTGGCTTCCTCACCTACCCGGTGGCCGGTGCGGCGGCGCTCTACGCCCTGACCGGCCGCGGGACGACGTCGGCGCGCCGGCTGCAGGCGGCACTGGACGGAGCCCTGGTCGGGACCGGGCTGCTCACGCTGTCCTGGCTCACCGTGCTCGGCCCGGTCTTCCACGCCGGCGCCGACTCCCACCTCGCGCTGGTCATCAGCGTGGCCTACCCGGTCGGCGACGTCCTGGTCGGCTCCCTGGCCCTGTTGGCCCTTTCCCGCACGTCTCAGCACCGGGACGTCCGGCTGCTCCTGCTGGCCGCCTCCCCCTGCGCGATGGCCGTCGCCGACAGCGCCTTCGCCTACCTCACCAGTGCGGGGACATATGCGACCGGGCGCCTCAGCGACACCGGCTGGTTGCTGGCCGCGCTGCTCGTCGTCTCCGCCGCCCACGGGGCCGGAGCGAGCGCTCCCCTGGTCCACCGCAATCCCGCCGCCGAACCGGCCACGCTCCGGGCACCGGTGGCCGACGGCGCCCGGTGGCGGGTGCTGGCCCGACGGGACGTGTGGCTGCCCTACGTGCCGTTCGCCGCGGCGATCGGGGCGGCGGGCTGGACCGCGGCGCATGGGTCGCTCGACCCCTTCACGGTCGCGCTGGCGGTGCTGCTGGTGGCGCTGATGCTCGCGCGCCAGCTGGCCTCCGTGGCGGACAACCTGGTCCTGCTGCGCGAGGTCCAGGCCCGTGAGGAGGAGGTGCGCTGGCTCGCCTTCCACGACCCGCTGACCGGCCTGGCCAACCGGGCCCTGTTCACCGACCGCCTGCAGCACGCCGCGGTCCTCGCGCACCGCGCCGGCGGCAGCGTCTGCGTCATGTACTGCGACCTCGACGGCTTCAAGCAGGTCAACGACGTCCACGGGCACACCACCGGCGACCGCCTGCTCGCCTCCGTCGCCGAGCGGCTGCGCGGCGCCCTGCGCTCCGGCGACACCCTCGCCCGGCTTGGCGGCGACGAGTTCGCCGTGCTGCTGGCCGAGACTCCCGGCGCGCACGGCCCCGCAGATGCGCACCGCCTTCGCGAACGCATCCGGGAGGCCCTCGTCGAACCCTTCCTCGTCTCCGCCCCGACCGGCCCGGTCACCATCACCGCCGCCTGCAGCGTCGGCTGGGCCACCCTCCCCGCCGGCCCCGACCCCGCAGCCACCGCCAGTGCCCTCCTGCACGCGGCGGACGAGGCGATGTACCGGCAGAAGTCCGCCCGCCGACCCGACGTCGCCTAGTTCCCAGCCGGTCGAAGATCACTGGCCCGCCATGGGACCATGACCCCGGGGCCTCCGGGCCCTGGCGCCCGTAGCTCAGCGGATAGAGCAGCGGACTTCTAACCCGTGGGTCGCAGGTTCGAATCCTGCCGGGCGCGCCTGTTCAGTGCCGTCCAGTGCCATGTCGTGCCGGCTAGTGCGGACACGTGGAAGACCTCTCCCCCACGACGCGGAGAGAATTCGCTGCCGCTGTTCTCCTGGCACCCTGTCCCCGTGCCTGACCGCATACCCACCGCCGATCTCGACATCGGCCCAGAGCTCGTCCGCACCCTCCTCGCCGACCAGCAGCCCGACCTGGCCGACCGACCGCTCTCGCTCCTCGCCAGCGGGTGGGACAAAGTGCTGCTCCGCCTCGCCGACGACCTCGTCGTGCGCCTCCCCCGCCGCGCCGCCGCCGACGTCACCCGGAACGAACAACGCTGGCTCCCGCACCTGGCCCCGCAGCTCCCGCTCCCAGTCCCCGCGCCGGTCCGGACTGGCGAGCCGAGCCAGCGATACCCCGGGCCGTGGAGCATCCTCCGATACCTGCCCAGCCAGATCGCGCACTGACTCCCCCGCACGACACAGACAGCGCCGCCCGCGACCTGGCCGCCTTCCTCGCCGCCCTGCACACCCCCGCGCCCCATGACGCCCCGCGCAGCCCTGTGTGCGGCGTCCCGCTGCCGGCCCGCACAGGCGCCGTCGCCAAGAACCTCGGCACCGCCCGCCGCATTCTGCCGCCCGGCACGGCCGACCACCTCGACGCCGGGTGGCAGGCGGCAGTCACCGCATCGGGCTGGTCATCGGCCCCGGTCTGGTGCCACGGCGACCTGCACCCAGCCGACGTCCTCGTCGGCCAAGGCAGGATCAGCACCGTCATCGATTTCGGCGACCTCACCGCCGGCGACCCGGCCACCGACTTCTGCGTCGCCTGGTCGCTCGTACCGGCCAAGACCCGGCACCGGTTCTGGGACGCCTTCGCCGACGGCGGCGGGCAGGTGGACGACGCCCTCGTGCTCCGCGCCCGCGGCTGGGCCATCGCGCTCGCCCTCGTCCTCGTCAGGCACTCGGCCGACGTCCGCTGCTCGACCGCGCCGGCCACGCCACCCTCGCCGCCGTGCTCACCGACTGACCGGACCCGTGGGCTCGGCACGCGATGCGCCAGCCTCAGACGAGCTGGCCGGCGCGGATGATGGCGGCGCCCTTCTCGCCGATCATGATGGAGGGCGCTTGGGTGTTGCCGGAGATGAGCGTGGGCATGACCGACGCGTCGACCACGCGCAGCCCCTCGAGCCCGTGGACGCGCAGCTGGGTGTCCACCACCGCCATCTCGTCGCTGCCCATCTTGCAGGACCCCACGGGGTGGTAGTCGGTCTTCGACCAGGCACGGGCGTACTTGCGGACCTCATCGTCGGACTGCACGCTCTTGCCCGGCATGAACTCGTGCTTGATGAAGGGCTTGAAGGCCTCGGTTTCGAGGATGCGCCGCCCCCAACGGAATCCCTCCATCGACACCGACCAGTCGTAACCCTCCGGGTCGCCGCAGAAGTTGGGGTCGATGAGCGGGTGGTCGGTCACGGCGGCGGAGCGCAGCCGGACCGACCCAACGCTGCGCGGGCGCAGATTGCACGTGTTGATCGTGATGCCATGCCCCTTGCGGCGCTGCCTGCCGTGGTCGATGACGTAGGCGGGCAGACAGTGGATCTGGATATCAGGGGCGGGAAGGCCTTCACGGCTGTGCACGAAGGCTCCGGCCTCGCACACCGCCGCCGTCATCGGCCCCTTGCGGTAGAGCAGGTACTGGAACATGTGGCGGGCCGCCCTGTCCCAGCGGTCCTCCCGGTTGTAGCTGACCGGCTCGGTCTCGGCCGTGAGGTAGACATCCATGTGGTCCTGGAAGTTCTTGCCGACCCCCGGCAGGTGGTGGACGGGCCGCACGCCCACAGCCTCGAGCTCGGCGGCGTCGCCGATGCCGGAGAGCATGAGCAGCTTGGGCGAGTTCACCGCGCCGCCGCTGAGGATGACCTCGCGCTCGGCCCGGACGGTGGTCCGCTGGGTGCCGTCCTGCGTGAGGAACTCGACGCCCACGGCGCGGCCGTGCTCGACGACGACGCGCGAGGCGAGCGCGCGGGTCACCACGTAGAGGTTGTCGCGATCCCGGGCCGGTCGCAGGAACGCCGTGGACGCGCTCTCCCGCCGCCCGTTGCGCTGGGTGACGTCGTAGAAGGTCACGCCGAACTGGTCGGCCCCGTTGACGTCGGCGTTGTAGGGGACACCGAGCTCCTGGAGGGCGCGCACGAAGGCCTTCGAGAGCGGGTTGCACTCGATCTGGCTGCTGACGGCCATCTCGCCGCCGTAGCCGTGGTACTCGTTCGCGTACCGCTCGTGGTGCTCGGACCGGCGGAAGTACGGGAGCACCCCGTCGTAGCCCCAGCCCTTGTTGCCGAGCTCCTCCCAGCGCTCGTAGTCGTAGCGGTTCCCCCGGATGTAGATCATCGCGTTGATGGAGGTGGAGCCCCCGAGGGTCCGCCCTTGCGGGTACCACATCGGGCGGTCGTCCATCTGCGGCTGCCGGACAGTCTCGAAGCCCCAGTTCACATCCGGGGTCGTGAGCTTGGTGAAGCCCACCGGGATGTGGATCAGGGGGTTGATATCCCGGCCGCCGGCCTCGACCAGCAGCACCGACGAGCCGTCCTCGCTCAGGCGGTTGGCGACGACGCAGCCCGCGGCACCCGCGCCGACGACCACGTAGTCCACGGTGACAGGGAGATCGCTCATTCCATCCGTCCTTAGATTGGTCTAACGCGACAGAGTGTGGTCGAGATGCCATCGCCCAGCGCAAGAGTCGACCTCTTGTCGTTACCGGACCGTGATCTGAGATGCCGTGTACCGCCTCAAACCGAACGCCGCAGGTAACGAACGGGTCACGATCGATCGCCTGCTCTTGCTCCCTGCCGCGCCGGTGCATTGACATAGCGCCGTCTTAGACCGGTCTAACAAGGAGCGACGGGTGGAGCGGAAGGTCACGCTCGCGACGATCGCGGAGGACGCCGGGGTCTCGAAGGCCACCGTCTCTCTCGTCGTGCGGGACAGCCCGCTGGTGGCGGAGGAGACCCGGGCCAAGGTGCTCGCCTCGATCGAACGCCTCGGCTACGTCTACAACCGGGCCGCCGCACGGCTGCGGAGCAAGAAGACCGGCACCGTCGGCCTGATCGTCGCCTCGATCTCCAACCCCTTCGCCGCCGAGCTCGTCGCCGGTGTCGAGGCCAAGGTCAGCGAGCAGGGGCGGACGTTGCTGTTCACGCAGCACTCGGAGTCCCTGGCCAGCCAGAAGCGCCAGATAGAGGTCATGCTCGAGAACCGCGTCGACGGCGTCCTGGTGATGGCCGCCTTCGGCACGCCGGTGGACCACCTGGCCCGCCTGCGGACCGCCGGCATCCCCATCGTCCTGGTCTCGCGGCGCGTCCCCGGTGTGCTCGCCCCCTACGTCGGCTCGGACAACCAGGGCGGCGCGCGCAAGGCCGGCGAGCACCTGCTCGAGCACGGTGCCCGCCGGATCACCATGCTGGGCGGCTTCGCCGGCTCGTCCCCGTTCAGCGAGCGTGAGGAGGGACTGGTCGCGGCCCTCGCCGTGGCCGGCGGGACCGCCGAGCTCACCACGGTGCCCGCGACGCCGACCCGGGACGCCGCGTACGAGGCGGCGCGCGAGCTGGTCAAGCGGCCCAAGGCCCGCCCGGACGCGATCTTCGCCTACAACGACAACGTCGCCATCGGCGCCCTGGCCGCCCTGACGGACGCCGGCGTGCGCGTCGGCGAGGAGATCCGCGTCGTCGGCTTCGACGACGTCCTCGGCGCCCGCTACACGATCCCGCCGCTGACGACCGTGCACTCCCGGCCCGCCCTCATCGGGTCCATCGCCGGCGAGAAGCTCCTGGCCTACATGGACGACGGGGAGGCCGACGGCGACGTGGTCGTCCCGAACTCGCTGTCGGTGCGGGCCTCCTGCGGATGCCACTACGACGGAGGTTCGGCGTCATGAGATGGGCGCTCGTCGGAGCCAGCGACATCGCTGCCACGCGGGTGATGCCTGCGCTGCGGGCTGTCGGCGAGGACGTCGTGGGGGTGGTGAGCTCGAACGCCGAGCGCGCCGAGGCCTACGCCGCCGAGCACGACCTGCCGCGCTGGACGACCGACCTCGAGGAGGTCCGCACCTGGGGCGTCGACGCGGTCTACGTCAGCACCACCAACCAGTGGCACGCCCGGCAGGCCGTCTGGGCAGCGCAGGCCGGCCTGAACGTGCTGTGCGAGAAGCCGCTCGCGCTGAGCATGGCCGACGCGCAGGCGATCGTGGAGGCCGGCACGGCCCGCGGCGTCGTCGTCGCGACGAACCACCACCTGCGCTCCTCCGCCGTCATCCGTGCGGCGCGCGACCTGCTGGCCGACGGCACCGTCGGCGAGCTGCGGGCCGTGCGCATGCACCACGCGGTCTTCCTGCCCGAGCGGCTGCGCGGCTGGCGCATCGCCGACGCCGAGGCGGGTGGCGGCGTCATCCTCGACATCACCGTCCACGACGCCGACACCCTGCGGTTCCTCACCGGTCGCGAGGTCGAGACGGTCACCGCGGTGACGGCGAGCCAGGCATTCGGTGGTCCCGAGGTCGAGGACACCGCCTTCTGCGTCATGACGCTGGAGGGCGGCGCTGTCGCCACCACGCACGAGTCCTTCGCTGTGCCGCACGCCTTCACCGCCGTGGAGGTCCACGGCAGCGAGGCGTCCCTGTACCTGCGGGACGTCCTCACCCAGGACCCGGTCGGCCGGCTGGTCCTGCGCCGCGACGGGGTGGAGACCGAGGTGGAGGTCGGCGAGCGCGAGGACCTGTACGTCGTCATCCTCGAGGCGTTCCGCGCCGCCGTGGCCGGGACGGGCAGCCCCACCTGCACCGCGCGAGAGGGCATGGCCAGCCTCGCCGTCGCGCTGGCCGCGCGGCAGTCCGCACGCGGGCACCGCAGCGTGCACGTCGCCGAGATCACCGGGGGTGCCGCATGATCCGTCCGGCCCGCACCGGCAAGCACGCGCGGGTGCTCTCGGCCACCGAGGCCGTCGAGCTCATCCCCGACGGCGCGGTCGTCACCGTGTCCTCCTCCTCCGCGCTGGGCTGCCCGGACGAGGTCCTGCGCGCCCTCGGGGAGGTGCACGCCCGCACCGGGTCGCCGCGCGGGCTCACCGCGATCCACCCGATCGCCGCGGGTGACATGTACGGCGTCAAGGGGGTCGACCACATCGCCGCGCCCACCCTGCTGCGGCGCATCATCGCCGGTTCCTACCCCAGCGGTCCCTCCTCCATGGAGCCTCCGCTCATCTGGCAACGGATCGCGGAGGACTCGATCGAGGCCTGGAACCTCCCGAGCGGCGTCCTGTTCCAGCAGCACCGTGCCGGCGCGGCGGGCCAGCCGGCGGTGGTCACCACCGTGGGCCTGGACTCCTTCATCGACCCCCGCCGGCAGGGGGGTGCCCTCACGCCGTCGACCCCGCGGGACTACGTCGAGGTCGTCGAGGTCCGCGGCTGCGAATACCTGTCCTACCCGGCCATCCGTCCCGACGTCGCGATCCTGCGGGCGACCACGGCCGACGAGCACGGCAACCTCACCTACGAGCACGAGGGCTCCCCGCTCGGGGCGCTGGACCAGGCCTACGCCGCGCACAACAACGGTGGCCTGGTCATCGCCCAGGTCAAGCGACTGGTCAAGGCCGGTACCATCCCGCCGCAGCAGGTGCGGGTGCCCGGGATCCTGGTGGATGCGGTCGTCCTCGCGCCGGAGCAGTGGCAGACCACGCAGACCCCCCACGACCCGGCGTTGTCCGGCGAGATCTTCGCCCCCGACCACCACGTCCAGCCGTTGGACTTCGGGCTGGAGAAGGTGATCGCCCGACGCGCCGCCCGCGCGCTGCGGCCGGGCTGGATCGTCAACCTGGGCTTCGGCATCTCCGCGGGCGTCCCGCGGGTGCTGCACGAGGAGGGGCACGGCGAGGCGGTCACCTGGGTCATCGAGCAGGGTCCCGTCGGCGGCTTCCCCCTGACCGGCTTCGCGTTCGGCTGCGCGCTCAACCCCGACGCGATCATGCAGAGCGCCGACCAGTTCACGCTGCTGCAGGGCGGCGGCATCGATGCCGCCATGCTCTCCTTCCTGGAGATCGACCGGCACGGCAACGTGAACGTGTCCTACCTCCCCTCCCGGCCGCACGTGACCGCGGGCGTCGGCGGCTTCGCCGACATCGTCAACGGAGCACCCCGGCTCGTCTTCGCGGGCTATTTCACCGCGGGAGCACGCGACATCGGCGTCGGCGACGGCGGCCTCGAGATCCGCACGGACGGGCCGGTGGCCAAGCTCACCCGCGACGTCGCCCGGGTCACCTTCTCCGGGCGGCAGGCGCTCGCGCAGGGCAAGCAGGTCCTCTACGTCACCGAGCGGGCCGTGCTGGAGCTGCGGCCGGAGGGCCTGACCGTCGTCGAGGTCGCCCCGGGTGTCGACCTGCAGCGCGACGTCCTCGACAAGGCGGAGTTCCCGCTCCTCGTCGCGGACCCGCTCGAGCTCATGGACCCGGCGCTGTTCGCCAAGGACACCGGCGGCCTGCTGCCGGCCCTGGGGAGGCGCTCGTGAGCGTCCAGCTCTCGCGCTCCGGCGCGGTCGCACGCCTGACGCTGGACCGGCCGGCCAAGCGCAACGCCCTGACCCTGGGGATGCTCCGCGAGCTCGGCACCCACCTGGAACAGCTGGCCGAGGACGACTCGACCCGCGTGGTGGTACTCGAGGGCGCCGGGGCCAGCTTCTCCGTCGGCGCCGACGTCACCGAGTTCGCCAGCCACGACGCCAACTCCGCGCGCCGGACCTGGATCGCCGTGGGTCACCGCGTCACCGCACAGCTGGCGGCCATGCCGCAGCCGACGGTCGCGCGGATCCACGGGCACGCGCTCGGCGGTGGCCTGGAGCTCGCGCTGGCCTGCGACCTCCGGATCGCCACCACCACCGCCGCGCTGGGCCTGCCCGAGGTGGGCATCGGCACGCTGCCGGGCTGGGGCGGGACGCTGCGGCTGGCCGCCGCGGTCGGCCCGGTCCGCGCACGGGAGATGGTGCTCCTGTCGCAGGTCGTCGACGGGACGGTGGCCGCGCGCAGCGGGCTGGTTACGTCCACGTGCGCGCCGGAGTCCCTCGACGACGCCGTCGACGACGTCGTGCACCGGCTCCTGGCCCAGCCCGCCGTCGCGGTCCAGCTGGCGAAGAAGGTCATGTCCGCGCCGACCGCGGCCAGTCACGTGCTCGAAGGGTTCGAGGCGCTCGCCGGCGCGCTGTCGGTCTCGACCGAGGACCTCCACGAGGGGGTTGCGGCCTTCCAGGAGAAGCGCGCCCCCCTGTTCAAGGGACGATGAGGATGCTCACCGCACAGACATTCCGGATGCTCATCGACGGCGCGTCGGTGGACGCGCTGTCCGGCGAGACGTTCGAGCGCGTCAGCCCCGCGCACGACCAGGTCGTCAGCCGCTTCCCGCGCGGCAGCGCCGGGGACACCGACCGTGCCGTCGCCGCAGCGCGACGGGCGGTGGACCAGGGCCCCTGGCCGCGGATGTCCGGCTCCCAACGGGCCCGGGTGCTGCGCCGCGTGGGCGAGCTGGTCGAGCGCGACCTCGAGGACCTGGCCCGGCTGGAGGCCCTGGAGAGCGGCAAGCCGATCAGCCAGGCCCGCGGTGAGGTCGCGGCCAGCGCCGAGCTGTGGTTCTACGCCGCCACGCTCGCGCAGCACGCCTACGGCGACGCGCACAACGCGCTCGGCGAGCAGTACCTCGGCCTCGTGGTCCGCGAGCCCGTCGGCGTCGTCGGCATGATCACACCCTGGAACTTCCCGCTGCTCATCGTCAGCCAGAAGCTGCCCTTCGCCCTGGCCGTCGGCTGCGCCGCCGTGGTCAAGCCGGCCGAGCTGACGTCGGGCACCACGGTTCGGCTCGCCGAGCTGTGCCGCGAGGCGGGGCTGCCCGACGGCGTGGTCAACGTCGTCACGGGGGCCGGGCGCGACGTCGGCGGCCGGCTGGCCGAGCACCCGGGCGTCGACATGATCACCTTCACCGGCTCCACGGCCGTGGGCAAGCAGATCATGACCGCGGCGTCGTCGACGCTGAAGCGGGTCGAGCTCGAGCTCGGGGGCAAGAACCCCCAGGTCGTCATGGACGACGCCGACCTGGACCGCGCGGTCGACGCCGTGGTCTTCGGGGTCTACTTCAACCAGGGCGAGTGCTGCAACAGCGCCAGCCGGCTGCTGGTCCAGCACGACATCGCCGACGAGTTCGTCGGCCGGGTCGTCGCGCGGGCCGAGCAGGTCAGGGTCGGCGACCCGCTGGAGGAGAGCACCCTGGTCGGCGCCATCGCGAGCCCGGCGCAGCTGGGGACCATCGAGGCCCTCGTGGGTGCCGGGCGCGAGCAGGGCGCGGAGCTGCTGCTCGGGGGCGAACGGCTCGCTTCCCCGACCGGGCGGTTCTACCAGCCCACGGTCTTCGACCACGTCAGCCCGGAGATGGACATCGCGCGCGAGGAGATCTTCGGGCCGGTCCTGTCCACCCTCCGGTTCGCCGACCTCGAGGACGCGCTGCGCATCGCCGACGCCACCGTCTACGGCCTGTCCGCGGGGATCTGGACGCAAGACGTGGACACCGCGCTGGCCTTCAGCCGGCGGGTGAAGGCGGGCACGGTATGGGTCAACTGCTGGATGGACGGGTTCCCGGAGCTGAGCTTCGGCGGCTACAAGCAGAGCGGCATCGGACGCGAGCTCGGCCGGGCGGCCGTCGAGCAGTTCACCGAGCTCAAGACCATCACCATGCGCACCGGACCGCGCACCAGCTGGCTCGACGGGAGCGCCCTGTGACCAGGATCGAGACCCCGGCCGACGTCGTCGAGCTGGCCCGGCACGCGATCGCGGTGGCCGCCGAGAAGGTCGACCGGCTGGTGACGCACCACCCCGACCTCCTGCCCCTGTTCACCAAGGGCGGGAAGTGGTTGCACGACGAGGAGCCCTGGACCAACTGGTGCGAGGGCTTCCCCGCCGGGATGATGTGGGTCTTCGAGAGGCACCTGGACGTCGCCGTGTGGCGCCCGCGCGCCGAGCACTACTCCCGGCTGCTGGACGGGCGGCAGTTCGACCGGGAGGTGCACGACCTCGGCTTCACGTTCTGGCCGACGTGGCGCGCGTGGTACCTACGGAGCGGCGCCCCGGCGCTGGACGAGGTGGTCGTGCAGGCGGGCCGCACCATGGGCCTTCGCTTCCACGAGAAGGCAGGCTTCCTGCGCTCGTTCCTCGCCGAGGACAGCACGTTCATCGACATCATGATGAACGTCGGGATCATCTACTACGCCGCCCAGCGGACGGGTGACGAGGACCTGCTCCGCCGGGTGCAGACGCACTGCGAGCGCACCCGCCGCTTCCTCGTCCGTGGCGACGGAAGCACCTCGCACGAGGGCGTCTTCGACCTGCAGACCGGCGAGTTCCTCCGCCAGTCCACGCAGCAGGGCTGGCGCGGGGACTCCTCATGGGGCCGCGGCCAGGCGTGGGCGCTCTACGGGTTCGGCACAGCGTTCGCCTTCACCGGGGACCGTGCTTTCCTGCGCACGGCAACCGCCTGCGCGGACTTCTACATCGAGCGGACCGGCTCCCGGCTGGTGCCGCCCAACGACTGGGACGAACCCTCCCCGGCTCTCCCCTACGAGAGTTCCGCTGCCGCGATCGCGGCCAGCGGGCTGCTCCAGCTGGCGGCACTGGTCGAAGACCCCGACCGGGCGGACCGGTACGCCGCCTACGCGTTCGAAACGATCCGAACGCTGTCAAGCCCCAGGTTCTTGGCCTCGTCTGACCATGAATGGGACGGCATCCTCAAGCACGGCAGCTATCACGAGACCAAGAACCTGGGAGTCGATGAAAGCGTGATGTGGGGCGACTACTTCTTCGTCGAGGCCCTGGACAAGGTCCTCGGCGGCGAGCTCATCTCCACCCAGCGCTGACGGTTCACCCTACCCAGCCTCGCGTCTGGATCGCGAGCGACTCCCAGGAGTAACGCATGACCAAGAACAAGCGCGTCGCCGCGGTAGCGGCGATCGGCGTGAGCACCCTGCTGCTCGCCGCCTGCGGTGGCGGCTCGGGAGGCAGCTCGTCCCAGGCCGCCGCAGGCTCAACCTCCGCCAAGGGCACCGGCGCCACCGGCTCGGCCGAGGTGTTCTCCTGGTGGACCTCGGGGTCGGAGAGCGCCGCGCTGCAGCAGCTCTTCGACGCCACCAAGGCCGCCAACCCCGACCTCAAGCTCGTCAACGCCGCGGTGGCCGGCGGCGCCGGCACCAACGCGCAGCAGGTCCTGGCCACCCGGCTCGCCGGCGGCGACGTGCCCGAGACCTGGCAGACGCACGCCGGTGGCGCCCTGGGCGACTACGTCAAGCAGGACGTCGTGGCCGACCTCACCGACCTCTACACCAGCAACGGCTGGGACAAGGTCGTGCCCAAGACCCTGCTGGACAGCATCACATACGACGGCAAGATCTACGCCGTCATCACCGGCGTCCACCGCAACAACGTCTGGTGGTACAACAAGAAGGTCCTCTCCTCCGCCGGCGTCGACGTCCCTGCCAGCATGACCTTCAGCCAGTTCCAGGACATCGCGTCCAAGCTCAAGGCCAAGGGGGTCGCGCCGGTCTGCCTCGGGGACACCGCCATCTGGACCGCCGCAACCGTCGTCGAGGACACCGTCATCGGCGAGGTCGGGGCGCAGGGGTGGAACGACCTGATGGCCGGCTCGCTGAAGTGGAGCGACCCGAAGGTGGTCCAGGCGGTCAAGGACGCCTACACGACGATCGGCTGGGCGCAGCCGGACCACAAGTCCCAGGACTGGACTGGGGCCGTTGCCGAGCTCGCGCAGGGCAAGTGCGCCTTCAACATCATGGGCGACTGGGCCTACGGCGAGCTCGTCGTCAAGCAGAAGCTCACCGATGGCACCGACTTCGGCTACACCGTCCTGGGCGACCCGAACACCTTCGTGACGGTCAGCGACGCCTTCGTCGAGGGCAAGGGCAGCAAGAACCCGGCCGGCGCCGCCGCCTACCTGACGGCGGTGATGAGCAAGGACGCCCAGGTCAACTTCAACAAGCGCAAGGGCTCGGCTCCCTTCCGCACCGACGTGGACACGTCCTCGCTCGGCGCCTACCAGCAGCAGGCCGCCAAGACCCTCGCCAGCGGCTCCCTCGTGCCCTCGCTGGTCCAGGGGGCCCCGCGCCTGCCAGCTGCCATCGGCCAGGCCTTTTCCGACGCCACCACGCTCCTCGAGGCCAACGGCGACGCCATGGCCTTCGCGAAGGCCATGGACACCGCCTTCGCCTCCAACCAGTAACCCGGCCGAACCGCACGCCAGATGTGGGGCCGCACCTGCGGCGGCCCCACAGCTGGTCCCCCTCACGCACCGGAGACGCCATGGCCACCGCCGTGTCCGAGCTCGATGTCGGAACGCCCGCTCCCCCACGTCCCGTCGTACCCCGACGACGTCGACGCCGCCTGCCGCCCGGGCTGGTGTGGCTGCTGCCCAGCTTCCTGGTGGTCAGCGTCTTCGTCTACGTCTTCATCTCCTACACGGTCGCCGTCTCGGTCTCGAAGAACTGGCGGGCGGCCAGGCCGGACCTCACCCCGGCGAGCCCCTGGTACGCCAACTACCAGGCGCTGGCCCGGTCGGCACGGTTCCAGGCCGACGTGCGCAACAACCTGGTCTTCACCGTGTTCTTCCTGGTCCTCGCCGTCGGCGCCGGGTTCGTCCTGGCCGTGCTGGTGCACAACGCGCTGGTGGCCAAGGGCTTCTTCCGCTCGGTGTTCATGCTCCCCTACGCGCTGTCCTTCATCGTGACCGGCGTCGTCTGGCGCTGGCTGTTCAACCCCGAGGCGGGCCTCAACCTCCTCCTGGCCAAGTCGGGCCTGTCGTCGGCCTACGAGCAGGTCACCGGCGCTCCGCTCAAGCCCGACTGGACCTCGTCGCCGACGGTGGTCGGCGACGTCAGCGCCTTGCTGGAAAAGGTGCTCCCGGGAGGCCACTTCATCCAGGTCAAGCTCGGCATCCCGCTGGCTCTGCTGGCGGTCGTGCTCGCCTCGGCCTGGCAGCTCATGGGCTTCGCGATGGCGATGTTCCTGGCCGGGCTCTCCTCGGTCCCGGAGGAGACCCTCGAGGCCGCACAGCTCGACGGGGCCACCGGGCTGCGCTACTACCGCTCGATCGTGATGCCGCTCATGAAGCCCTTCGCGGTCACGGTGGCGGTGATCCTCGCCCACGTCGCGTTCAAGATGTTCGACCTGATCTATGCGATGAGCGGCAGCGGGATCGGCTTCGCCACCGACATGCCCGGCATCTTCGTCTACGAGACGATCTATAAGGCGCTGCAGCCCAACCGCGGGGCGGCTGCCTCGGTCGTCATGCTGCTCATGGTCTGCGCCGTCGTCGTCCCGTACCTGGTGCAGACCGGACGGAAGGACGCTCATGAGTGACGCCGTCATGACGAACCCGGTGGCTGCCCGGGCCCCGCAGACGCTGATGCTTCCGGGCCGGCGCGACCGCCACGGGCACCAGGCCTTCGGGCCGCTGGCGCGCCGCATCCAGCTCGCCGTGCTCGTGGTCCTGGTTCCGGTCATGCTGCTGCCGCTCTACGTGCTGCTCTCCGCGGCCTTCAAGACCTCGGCCAACGCGGACGTCTCGACGATGTGGCAGCTGCCGCACCCGTTGTCCACGCAGGGCCTGGGGGCGGCGTGGCGGGCGCTGGCACCTAACTTCCTGCACTCGTTCGAGATGGTCGTGCCCGCGGTGGCGCTCTCGAGCCTGCTCGGCTCCTTCAACGGGTACCTGCTGTCGAAGTGGCGCTTCCGCTACGACAACCTGGTCTTCACCCTGATGCTCGTGGGGATGTTCATCCCCTACCAGTCCGTGCTCATCCCGCTGGTGAAGTTCCTGCAGCTGGTGCACCTCTACGGGACGATCCCGGGGCTCGTGCTCACGCATGTGGTCTACGGCGTCCCGATCACCACGCTCATCTTCCGCAACTACTACACCGCGACGATCCCCACCGCCCTTGTGGAGGCCGCGTCGCTCGACGGTGCCGGCCTCATCGCCACCTTCTGGCGCATCGTCGTCCCGCTGTCGGCGCCGGGCTTCGTGGTGGCGGGGATCTTCCAGTTCACCAACATCTGGAACGACTTCCTCTTCGGCATCGTCGTCATTCCGAACCCCGGCATGCAGCCGGTGACCGCCGCGCTGAACAACCTGTCCGGCACCCAGACGGTCGACTGGAACATCGTCATGGCCGGCGCGCTCATCGCGGCTGTCCCGACGCTCGTCGCCTACCTGACCCTGGGGAAGTTCTACGTCCAGGGCCTCACGTCAGGATCGGTCAAGTAACCGTGCGCGAGATTCACGAGGCCGACGTCGTCATCATCGGCTCCGGCATGGGCGGGTCCACGCTGGCCGCCGGCCTGGCCGAGCGCGGCATCAGCTCGCTGGTGGTGGAGCGGGGCACGTTCCTGCCCCGGGAACCGGAGAACTGGCAGCCTGAGCACGTCTTCCAGAAGGGCCGCTACAAGGCGGACGACCCCTGGTGGGACACGAGCGCGCAGCGGTGGTTCGCGCCCGGGGTGCACTACGTCGTCGGCGGCAACACCAAGGTCTACGGTGCCAGTCTGCCCAGGTTCCGCGAGCAGGACTTCGGCGTCCTCGAGCACGCCGAGGGGACCTCCCCCGCCTGGCCTTTCGCCTACGCCGACCTCGAGCCCTGGTACGTGCAGGCCGAGCGGATGTACGGCGTGCACGGCACGCCGGGGTCGGACCCGACCGAGCCGTGGCGGTCAGCGCCCTATCCGTACCCGGCGCTGCCGCACCACCCGGCCCTGGACCGCGTCATCCGCGGCTTCGAGTCGCTGGGGCTGCACCCCTCGTTCGCGCCGATGGCGGTGGACCGTCGTCCGGGCGGGAAGTGCGTCCTGTGCGCCACCTGCGACGGGTTCCCGTGCCAGGTCGAGGCCAAGGGTGACGCCGAGACCTCCGCGCTCGCCCCGGCCCTGGCCTCGGGGCACTCCCGACTCCTGGACCGCTTCCGGGTCACCAGGCTGGACACGGACGCCTCCGGCCGACGGGTGACCCGGGCGCTGGGCGCCAGGGACGGCGAGGAGGTCGAGCTGCGGGCCAGGACCTTCGTGCTCTCGGCCGGGGCGGTGAACTCCGCGGTCCTGCTGCTGGCCTCGGCGAACGACCGCCACCCGGACGGGCTCGCCAACTCCTCGGGTCTGGTCGGCCGGAACTACATGGTGCACAACGCCACCTTCGTCGTGGCGGTGGACCCCCGGCAGCGCAACCGCGTCGACTTCCAGAAGACCCTCATGGTCAACGACTGGTACCTGAACAGCCCGGACGCATTCCCGCTGGGCAACGTGCAGATGCTCGGTAAGCTGCGCGGCGCCATCGTGAAGGCGGGCCGCCCGCGCATCCCGGTCGGGGTCCTGGACACGGTCACCACCCGCTCCTGGGACTTCTACCTCGAGTCCGAGGACCTGCCCGACCCGGAGAACCGGCTGACGCTGGGGGCGGGCGGGCGCATCGAATTGACCTGGACCCCGAACAACCTCACCGCCCACCGGGGCCTGGTGCGGCGCACCAGCGCCGCGCTGCGCCGCATGGGGTTCCCCCTCGTGCTCACCGAGACGATGGGGATCGCGACCAACTCGCACCAGTGCGGCACCTGCGTGGCCGGGCAGGACCCGGCCACCTCCGTGCTGGACCCGCTGTGCCGCACGCACGACGTCGAGAACCTCCTCGTCGTGGACGCATCGTTCTTCCCGTCGTCCGCGGCCGTGAACCCGGCGCTCACCATCGCGGCCCAGGCGCTCCGGGTCGCCCACGAGGGAGACGTGCTCCGTTGACCGAGCTCACCACCCTGTTCGGCAGCCCGGTCGTGCCGGTGGTCGTCATCGAGGACCCGGCGGCGGCCGTGCCGCTCGCCCACGCGCTCCTGGCCGGCGGGATCGACTGCGCCGAGGTGACCCTGCGGACACCAGCCGCCCTGGAGTGCATCCGGCGCATGGCGGCCGAGACCGACATCGTGGTGGGGGCCGGAACCGTCAAGTGCGGACGCGACGCCGAGGCGGCGATCGAGGCCGGCGCCCGCTTCGCCGTGTCCCCCGGCGTGTCCCGCGACGTCGTCGCGCTCTGCCTACAGGCGCAGGTCCCGGTGCTCCCCGGCGCCGTCACCGCGACCGAGGTCATGGCCGCGCTCGAGCTCGGGGTGCGGCTGCTGAAGTTCTTCCCCGCGGCCAGCTCCGGCGGTCCCAAGGCGGTGTCTGCGCTGGCCGGCCCGTTCGCCGAGGTCTCCTTCGTCCCGACCGGCGGCGTCACCGTGGACAACCTCCGGGACTACCTGGCCCTGCCCAACGTCACCGCCGTCGGCGGCACCTGGCTCACCCCGGCCGGCTGCCAGCGCAACGGCGATTTCACCCCCGTCACGACCCTGGCCCGCATGGCCCTGACCCTCGCATCGGGAGCGTCGTCATGACTCAGTTCCCCGCCCCCTCGGCCGAGGGCCGCGCCTTCGACGCGATCGCCCTCGGGGAGGTGATGCTGCGCCTGGACCCCGGGCCGGGGAGGATCCGCACCGCGCGATGCTTCGCTGCGTCGGAGGGCGGCGGCGAGTACAACGTGGTCCGCGGGCTGCGCAAGGCGTTCGGCCTGCGCACCGCGGTGGTCACCGCGCTCGCGGACAACGAGGTGGGCCGTTTGGTGGAGGACCTCGTCTGCCAGGGCGGCGTCGACACCCGGCTGGTGCAGTGGCGCGAGCACGACGGCATCGGCCGCGCGGTGCGCAATGGGCTCAACTTCACCGAGCGTGGGTTCGGCGTCCGCGGTGCGGTCGGCGTCTCAGATCGCGGCCACACCGCGGTCGCGCAGCTGCGCCCCGGGGACGTCGACTGGGACGCGGTGTTCGGCGGGCTCGGCACCTGCTGGTTCCACACCGGCGGGATCTTCGCCGGCCTGTCCGAGTCGTCGGCCCAGGTGGCCGTCGAGGCGGTCCAGGCGGCCAAGCGGCACGGCGTCGTGACCTCGTACGACCTCAACTACCGGCCCAGCTTGTGGAAGGGGATCGGCGGCCAGACCAAGGCCCAGGAGGTGAACCGGGCCATCGCGCCTTTCGTCGACGTGATGATCGGGAACGAGGAGGACTTCACCGCCGCCCTCGGCTTCGAGGTGGCCGGCGTGGACGAGCGCCTCGACCGCCTCGAGGTGAGCGCCTTCGCCGACATGATCAGCGAGGTGGTCACGTGCTACCCCAACTTCCGCGTCGTCGCCACCACCCTGCGCACCGTGCGCTCGGCCACGGTGAACGACTGGGGTGCGATCGCCTGGTCCCGTGACACCGGTGTCGTCGAGGCCACCCATCGTGCCGGCCTGGAGATCTTCGACCGGGTCGGTGGCGGCGACTCCTTCGCCTCAGGCCTGGTGTTCGGGCTGCTCGGCGGCCGCCGCCTGCAGGAGGCCGTCGAGCTGGGGGCGGCGCACGGCGCCCTCGCGATGACGACCCCCGGCGACACCTCCATGGCCACTCGGAAGGAGGTCGAAGCCCTGGCCCGCGGCGGGAACGCCCGTGTCCAGCGCTGACCCGCCATGACACCGTTCACCATCAACGCGGCCAGCGTCAGTGCCGCAGCCGCCCAGACGCTCACCGAGGCCGCCTCGCGCGCCGCGCATGCCCGTGGCTTGGCTGTCACCGTGGCCGTCGTGGACCACAGTGGCCTACTCAAGGCCTTCGCGCGGATGGACGGCGCCTCCCTCCTGTCCGTCGACATCGCCATCGACAAGGCCTGGACGGCCGCGGCCAACGGCATGCCGACCCACGCCTGGCGCGACCTCCTCGACGACGACCCCGCCGTGGCCCAGATCGCCCATCGCCCCCGCCTGACGGCCTTCGCCGGCGGCTATCCGCTGACCATCGACGGCCGCCTGGTCGGTGGCCTCGGCGTGTCCGGCGCACACCACTCGGAGGATCGCGACATTGCCCAAGCCGCCCTCCAGGCACTCGGGCTCCCGGCCTGAGCCTGCGGCAACAGGCTGGAGATGCAGAACTCAAGTGAAGATCAATGTGGGGCCGATGTGGGGCCGGACGGCCCGGCACCCGCCATCACGAGCTGGACGAGACGGAACGAGATCATGGACCTGACCAGCGGGAACAGCACCAGCAGGACCGGAGCGCACGGCCTGTCACGAATCTGGTTCATCTTCTAATCCGTGGGTCGCAGGTTCAAATCCTGCCGGGCGCGCTCATCCCGTGCCGCCTGGTGGTGCCCTGTGTCGGCTAGTCCGGGCGCGCAGGTGTTCTCGCGGCCCCACAGGCGGCAAGAATCCGCTGTCTGCGCCTCTGCGGGCGGCGAAGCACCCCTACTGGGGATCGGTACTCACCGGCGCGAAGGGCGCGCGAGGCGCCGGCGGTCCAGCGGCCCGGACGGGTGGAGCCGACCTCCCAACGACGTTCACCAGCGCCTGCGCGCAACGCCCTGCCTGGTGATCCTCCTGGTGGTACGTCCGCCGAACGACATCGAGCACCCGGATGAGACGGGCCCTCGCCTCAAGCCCTGCCTGTCGGGGCAGGTCAGCGAGCCGAATGAGGAGCTGGTCGTCACCGGTCAGGGCGGCGTGCAGGTTCACCCAGAACTGGGCCCGAGCGCCGAGCACGCAGCGGACGACCTCGTGGTAGACGGGGATGAGGTGTGGCCGCTTGCGGGCCAGCAACTCCCCGGCTGTGAGTACGGCGTCTAAGGATGGTTTTTTGGGCTAAACAAGCGAGCGTTTCGCAGCAGCAGGGCGCTCGCCAGTCACGGAAGGTGAGCGCCTACGGTCAGCCTCGGCCGCCACAAGAGGACGGGGCCGAGGGGCTATAGCGCGACGGGAACCAAGACTTCGGACTGCCCGGGCGCCTGCAAGGTCAAGCGCAACTCGTGGGCATCGACGGGTGGACGGGGCCCGAAGGACCGGCGGAGCATCCACTCGGCACCGTCCATGCCGACCTCGGCCACGAAGGGGCCGTAGGGCGTCCCGAGGTCGTCAGCCACCTTGACCGAGACCTGCCCCAGAAGCTCGGCCGGCTTGTCCGGCGGGGCCGCCATCGTCTCGCTCACCGTGGCCGCCCAGCGCTGCCAGGCGTCGTCGTAGAGGCGGGTCAGCCGGGCGCGCTCGGCGGTGGGTGCGGCGCCAAGCCGCACGTGCACGAAGTTGTCGACCATGACCGCGACCAGCTCCACGTCCACCAGGTCGACCTGGCCGACGAGCAGCGGCTCCTGTGGCGTCCAGCGCCGGCGTGGGACCACCTCGACCGTGACCCGGAAGGCGTGGTCTTCGTCCCCGTAGTCCACGGCGTAGACCCCGTCGTCAACGGGGGCCGCCGAGCAGGACCGGCGTCTCCGGCGTGGGTCCGCAGGGTTCCCGAAGAGGTCGTTGAACACGCTGCTGCTGTCAGCCGACACGAGGGGAGGCTAACCGCGAAGGGCTACCGCCGCCCGTTCCAGCACGCCCCCACGTGGGCCAGGATGCGCCCCTTCTCGTCACCGTCCGTGACCGACATTGGCCCAGATTCACCCATCCTTAGACGCCGTACTCACCCGGCTGTGACCCAGCCGATCCCTCCGATCTCGTTGAGTGCCAACCATGCCCGGTGAGCGGGAGATCCCTCGGCGAGCAGTGCCGCGGCCGTTCTGTCGGGAAGCTCCACCGCGAGCGCGATCTGAGAGAGCTGGTCTGCAGGGTGACGCCCGCGGCGCCCCTCGACGAGTGCGTGTGAGGCCTCTGGTGGTACTTGCACGGACATGCAGCCGTCCCCAGCGGGCTGGACTACATCGAGACGTTGACTTTGGCAGATGAGCGCGAAGGCGGCCGGAGCAAGGAGCCCGCAGAGGAGGGCGGCCCCTACATCCGCATCACCGGATGATTCTCGGCGAGGAGACGAAGAGCCGCGCCCCCTTGCGTGCAGCCGCGGTCAGGGGCTGGCCGACCCAGGCCCCCGGAGATCGCGTTCCGTGACCGCAGTCTCAGTCTTCTCACAGGGTGTGCGCAGGCTCGTCTGAGCCGTCCCCGCCAGCCTTCGGCGAAGTCCCGTCCTCCGGAGTCCTTGTGCCCTCGTTGACGTCCCTGCGCGACCGCCGCAACGCTACGGTGGCCGCCTCGCTCGCCGTCGCGGTCCTCGCCGTCGGCGGGAGCGCCGCCTACGCCCGCACCCGCGCCTCGACCACCGCGGCGCCCGCAGGACCGCAGCAGACCACCCGGGTGGTCGCGGCGAGCCTGGGCACGTTGCGGCAGACGGTCTCGATGTCGGGCACCGTTGCCCCGGCCGACGAGGAGGACCTGAGCTTCGGGGCCTCCGGTCGGGTGACGTCGGTCGCGGTCACCGTGGGGCAGAAGGTCAGCAAGGGCCAGCAGCTGGCCACGATCGACTCCGCCTCGCTGCGTGCGGCGGTGGCCAGCGCCCAGGCGACGGTCGCCAACGACCAGGCGAAGGTCTCCGACGACGCGTCGTCCTCGACCGCGACGGCCGCGCAGAAGACCGCCGACGCCGCCTCGCTCACCGCCGCGCAGGCGCAGCTGGCCGATGCCCAGGCGGCGCTGGCGGCCGCGTCCATGAGCTCGCCGATCGACGGAACTGTGACCGCAGTGAACCTCACCGTGGGCCAGCAGGTGGCCGGCGGAGCGGGTGGCTCTGCGGGCTCGGGCGGCGCCGGTAGCGGGCAGGGATCGGGAGGCGGCTCGACGAGCTCGGGCACCGCCCAGGTGGTGGTTGTGTCCACCGGGCGGTTCGTGGTGAACGCGACCGCCGACGCCAGCACGGTGAGCCGGCTCAAGGCAGGTCTGCAGGCAGTGGTGAGCCCCAGCGGGGACAGCAAGACCTACTTCGGCACGGTGAAGTCCGTCGGGCTGGTGCCCTCCACCACCTCCGGCGCCCCCCAGTTCCCGGTGGTCGTGGACCTCACCGGCACCCAGACCGGCCTCTACGGCGGCTCGAGCGCGACCGTCGACGTCGTCGTCAAGCAGCTGCAGAACGTGCTCGAGGTGCCGGCCCAGGCGGTGCACTACGACGGGTCCTCCGCCACGGTCACCGTGGACAGCAACGGGCAGCGCTCGAGCCGACCGGTGCAGGTCGGCGACACGGTGAACGGCATGACGCAAGTCGTCAGCGGCCTGAAGCAGGGCGAGGACGTCGTCTACACGACGTTCGTCTTCCCCGGTCGCACCAATAGCTCCGGCACCGCCGGCGGTGGCCAGGGGACCGGCCGCGGCGCTGGCGGTGCCGGGTTCGGCGGCGGCGGTTTCGGTGGTGGGTTTGGCGGTGGCTTGCAGCGCGGCGGTGCCGGGGGCTTCCAGCGCGGCGGCAACGGCGGCGGCCAATGACGACCATGGACAGCGGCACGGGCACCAGCGGCACGGACCTCAGCGGGCGGGACCTGCTGCACCGGTCCCACGCCGTGCTCGAGCTCACCGACGTCCGCAAGACCTACCGCACCGGGTCTCTCGAGGTGGAGGCGCTGCGCGGCATCAGCCTGCAGGTGGAGCAAGGGGAGTACGTGGCGGTCATGGGCCCGTCGGGCTCGGGCAAGTCCACGCTCATGCACATCCTCGGCTGCCTGGACGTGCCCACCGCGGGCAGCTACCTGCTCGACGGCGAGGACGTCGCCGCGATGGACGAGGTCGAGCTCGCCGCGGTGCGCAACCGCAGCATCGGGTTCGTCTTCCAGCAGTTCAACCTGCTGCCGAGCCTGTCGGCCTGGAAGAACGTGGAGCTGCCGCTCTGCTACGCCGGCGTCGCGCCGGCCGAGCGGCGCCGGCGGGCCCACGAGGCGCTCGAGCGGGTGGGTCTGGGCGACCGCGTGGAGCACCGGCCCAGCGAGCTGTCCGGCGGCCAGCAGCAGCGGGTCGCGGTGGCCCGCGCCCTGGTGACCGACCCGGCACTGGTCCTGGCCGACGAGCCCACCGGCAACCTGGACAGCACCGCCACCGCCGACGTGCTCGCCCTGTTCGCGCAGCTTCACGAGGCCGGTCGGACGATCGTGCTGATCACGCACGAGCACGACGTCGCGCAAGCGGCCGGGCGGACCATCCGGATCCGCGACGGGCTGCTGGCCGACCAGCCCGAGGCGGCCGCCAGCCGGTCGAGCGGCGGTGCCCGGTGACCTGGCTGGAGACCTTCCGCACCGGCCTGTCGGCGGTGCGGGCGCACCGGCTGCGCTCGGCGCTGACCATGCTCGGCATCCTCATCGGCATCGCCGCGGTCATCCTCACCGTGGGCCTGGGCCAGGGCGCCCAGCAGCAGGTGCGCCAGCAGATCGACGCCCTGGGCTCGAACCTGCTCATCGTCACCCCCGGCTCGACGACGTCGAGCACCGGCGTGCGCAGCGGGTTCGGCTCGGCCACCACGCTCACCCAGGCCGACGCTGCCGCGCTCGCCTCGCCGGTGGTGGCCCCCGACGTCGCCGGCGTCGCCCCCACCGTGTCCCGCTCCGAGCAGCTCGCTGCCGGCACCAGCACGTGGAGCTCCTCGACGGTCGGCGTCACCCCCGCCTGGCTCCAGGTGCGCAACCGCTCGGTGGCCACCGGCCGGTTCCTCACCGACCAGGACATGACCGCCGCGGCCACCGTGGCCGTGCTGGGCCCGACCACCGCCGGGGAACTGTTCGGGCCGCGCGACCCGGTCGGCCAGACGGTCACCGTCGGGACCCTGCCGTTCACCGTGGTCGGCGTCCTCGACCCGACGGGGTCCTCGGCCGCCAGCAACGAGGACGACACCGTGCTGGTCCCGCTGAGCACCGCCGCCCAGCGGCTGCTCGGCGGCTCGGCCCGGGACGCGGTCAGCACCGTCTACGTCGAGGCCACCGGCGCCGGCACCCTGTCGGCGGCCTACCAGGAGGTCGACACCGAGCTGCTGGCCCTGCACGGGATCACGACAGCAGCCGACGCCGACTTCACCGTGACCACCCAGCAGTCCATCGTCTCCGCCGCCACCAGCGTGGACCGCACCCTGACCGTCCTGCTGGCCGGGATCGCCGGCATCTCGCTGCTCGTCGGCGGAATCGGGGTCATGAACATCATGCTCGTCTCGGTGACCGAGCGGGTCCGCGAGATCGGCCTGCGCAAGGCGCTCGGCGCCACCCCCTCCGCCGTGCGTCGCCAGTTCCTCGTCGAGGCCTCGGTGCTGGGTCTGGCCGGAGGGGTCCTCGGCGTTCTCCTAGGCATCGTCGGAGCAAGGCTGCTGCCGCACCTGGCCAGCCAGCCGGTCGCCCTCTCGCTGCCGGTGGCCGCCCTCGCCATCGCCGTCGCGCTGGCCATCGGGATCGGCTTCGGCGTCTACCCGGCCAGCCGCGCCGCCCGCCTCGCCCCCATCGACGCGCTTCGTTCGGAGTGATCGCCGTGTTCCCAGCCACCCATCTGACCTCCACGCACCGCAGGTCCCTCGCGGCCGGCGCGCTGCCCGCGGCCGGGCTGGCGCTCGTGCTGACCGCCTGCGGCCCGACCACCCCGACGGCAGCCGGGGCTCCCTCGACGGCTCCCGCCCCGAGCTCCTCCGCGCGGCCCGGCGGTGGCGGCGCCGGCTTCGGCGGCCCCGGCGGGGCCGGGGGGTTCAACGCGGCGTCCGGCCTGGTGGCCGACCTCACCGGCTCGACCCTGCAGGTGCAGGACCCACGCGCGGGGCAGACCGCGGTCACCTTCACCTCCTCGACGACCTGGCAGCAGGTGAAGGCGGTGAGCGCCTCGGCGCTCGCCGTCGGCGACTGCGTCGTCGTCGTCTCGACCAGCGCACCGACCGCGCGGCCGACGGCACCGCCGACCTCCGGCGGCGCGCCCGACTCCCCCACCGGTCCGATCACGGCCCGCAGCGTCGAGATCAGCGCCGCCCAGGGCGGCCAGTGCGGTCCCGGGCGCGGCTTCGCCGGCGGCCTCGGCGGTCAGCGCGACCGCGTCACCGCCTCACCCCGGCCGAGCTTGAGCCCCGGCGCCCCCGGGACCCGGCCGGGCGGCCGCGGCTCCGGTGGGTTCGGTGGGCTCGGTGGGTTCGGTGGGTTCGGCGGGTTCGGTGCCTCCGGCACGGTCACCGCCGTGAGCGCCGACGGCTTCAGCCTGCAGGAGACCCGACGCGGGCCCGGGGACGGCACGGGCACCACCGCGACAGCGCCGACGACGAGCACCGTGCAGGTGACGACGACGCCGTCGACCAGCTGGACGCAGACCGTCGCGGCGACCTCCAGCGCAGCGAAGGTCGGCGTGTGCGCGGCGGCGATCGGTCCGGCGGACGACACCGGCGCCGTGACCGCACGAAGCATCACCATCAGCCAGCCCGTGGACGGCTCCTGCACGCAGGGCGGATTCGGTGGCGCGGGCAGGTTCGGTGGCTCCTTCGGCCAGGGAGGCCAGGGGCAGAGCGGCGGGGACGCGCATGCCTGACCGCGCCGCTGACGGGAAGCCGCGCCCTGGTGCGCCGGGCCGCCGGGCCAGATCCCGGCGCCGGGCCGTGCGCACCGGCGTGGGCGCTCTGGTGACGCTCGCCGTCGTCGGCGGGGCCACCGCAGCGGTGGCCGCCGGCCGCACCGGCGGCCCCCGCTACCGCACCGCCCTGGCCGCCCCCGGCGACGTGGAGCAGGTGGTGAGCCTGAGCGGCACCCTGGAGGCGACCGACGACGCGGCGGTGGCGTTCCCGGTCTCCGGGACGGTCAAGACGGTCGCGGTGCACGTCGGTCAGCAGGTGACAGCCGGTCAGGTCCTGGCCACCCTCGACCCCGCCGCGCTGCAGGCCGCGGTCACCTCGGCCCAGGCCCGGGTGGCCCAGGAACAGACCCAGCTGGCCTCCGACGAGGCAGCGCAGACCGCCGCCACCTCCGCCTCGCGCAGCACCTCCGCCTCGCCCAGCACCTCCGCCTCGCTAAGCACCGGCGGCACGTCCGGCGCGGGCGGGCGCTCGGGGTCGGGGGGCGGCGCGTCGTCGGCGAAGATCGCCTCCGCTCAGCAAGCGGTGCTGGACGCCCAGCAGGCCGCCGACCGATCGCTCGCCGCCGCCCGGGCCGCGACCGCGACCGTGCAGGCCGCCTGCGGCACGGCGACACCGGTCTCCAGCGGAACGCCCACGCACGGCTCCAGCCCGCCCCCCACCCCCAGCCCCACCGCGAGCGGTGCACCCAGCGCGCCCCTGGCCGCCGCCACCTCCGGCCCCGCCCGCTCCCCGCGGCCGACGTCGCCCAGCCCCGCGCCCGTGCCCTCGTCACCGGAACCGCCCGGGACGCCGGGGGCCGACTGCGCGGGTGCCGGGCAACAACTGCTCGCCGCCGCCGCCGCGCTGAACGATGACCAGCAGCGGCTCACCCGGGCCCAGACCCAGCTCACCGCCCTGCTCTCCTCCCTCGCCGGACCGCTCAGCACCGGCGGAGGCATCGCCGGCACCACCGCGGCGTCGACCGGCAGCTCGAGCGCCACCTCCGCCCCCGGAGGCCTCCACGCCGGGGGCGGTCCTTCCGCCGGCGGCCGCACGGTCAGCGCGGCCGACATCGCCGCCGACCAGGCCGGCATCGACGCCGCGCAGGCGCAGGTCGACGCCGCGCGCCAGGACCTCCAGGCGGCCACGCTCACCGCGCCGCTGGCCGGAACGGTCGTCTCGCTCGGCCTCACCCCCGGCGCCCGCACCACCTCCGCCTCCAAGGTGCGGATCGTCGGCCCCGGCGGCCGGCAGGTGGTCCTGGCGGTGAGCGAGGCCCAGGTCCGACAGCTCGCCGTCGGCATGCCGGCCCGGATCACCCCCGACGGCGCGACCGCACCCCTCACCGGACACGTTGCCGCGATCTCGGTCTACGGCAGCTCCGGGGGCAGCTCGGCCGGCAGCGCGGCCGCGGCCTCCGGCTCGGTGTCCTACCCCGTCACCGTAGCGGTGGACGACAGCGCGACCGGCGCCCCGCTCGGCGTCGAGGCAAGCGTCGACGTCGTCATCGGGACCCACCACGACGTGCTCTCCGTGCCGACCAGTGCACTCCACCGCACCGGCTCGGGAACCACCGTGGAGGTGCTGCAGGCCGGTGTCCCGGTCGTGCAGCGGGTCAGCGTCGGCCTGGTCGGGGCGGTCCGAGCGGAGATCACCAAGGGCCTCGCCGACGGGACACCGGTCATCCTGGCCGACCTGCGCGCCGACGTTCCCGCCAGCAACACCGTCACGGCACGGCTCGGCCGCCTGGGCGGCGGGGGGTTCGGCGGCGGAGGGTTCGGCGGCGGCTCCGTCGAAGGGGCAGGCGGCTTCGGAGGAGGCGGCGGCGGACGGGGCCGCCCCGCCCAGTAGGCGCGGAGCTGTCCGCGCCGACGTCCCTCGCACCCTGATTCACTCCGCACGCCCCAAGACAGAGGCGACTCCGGGACCTCCGGGACCTGCTCGCCGCAGGTGCCACAACATCCTGATCCAGCTCGCTCGGCGAGCCCTCCTCGGCCATCTCCCCACCGCCGTCCTCGAATTCCGCGATTCATCGACCGGGGCCCGGCCACCGCTCGATCTCTGTCAATGGCCATCTCGTGGTCCCCGCTGGTGGCCAGTGAAAGTCCCCACCTCGCTGGGGTGGGTTAGCTCTTCGAGGGGCGTCCTCCGGTCTTGGTTCGGGCCTCGCGCATGCGGTAGCTCTCGCCGTCGGTGGCGACGACGTTGTTGTGGTGCAGGAGCCGGTCCAGGAGGCTGACGGCGGTGGAGTGGTCGGGTAGGAAGCGGCCCCAGTCCTCGAAGGGCCAGTGGCTGGCGATGGCGAGGCTGCGGCGTTCGTAGGCGGCGGCGACGAACCGGAACAGCAGTTGGCTGCCGGTGCTGTCCAGCGGGGCGAAGCCGACCTCGTCGCAGATGATCAGGTCGTGGCGCAGCAGGGTCTCGATGACCTTGCCGACGCTGTTGTCGGCCAGGCCGCGGTAGAGGTTCTCCACGAG
>JBQCHF010000141.1:0-22795 GCA_051954955.1 Motilibacteraceae bacterium | reverse complement strand
CCCCCCCCCCCCCCCGCCCCCCCCCCGCCGCCCCCGCCCTTTTCGCCCTCCCCGCCCCCCCCCCCCGGCTGTGGTGGGGGCGGGCCCCGTGGTTTTTGGCGCCCGACCCCCCCGCCCCCCCCCGACCCCATCCGGGTCAGGCGTGCTTCTGCGCCGCGACGGCCTCCAGGCCGAGCAGGTGCACGGACTCCTCGCGCATCTCCACCTTGCGGATCTTGCCGGTGACCGTCATCGGGAAGGCGTCGACGACGTGCACGTAGCGCGGGATCTTGTAGTGGGCGAGCTTTCCGGTGCAGAACTCGCGCACCGCGTCGGAGGTCAGCGCCTCACGGCCGTCCTTCATCCGCACCCAGGCCATCAGCTCCTCGCCGTACTTCGCGTCCGGCACGCCGATGACCTGGACGTCGGCGATGTCGGGGTGGGAGTAGAGGAACTCCTCGATCTCGCGCGGGTACACGTTCTCCCCGCCGCGGATCACCATGTCCTTGATCCGCCCGACGATGTTGACGTAGCCGTCCTCGCGCATCACCGCGAGGTCGCCCGTGTGCATCCAGCGGGCGGCGTCGACGGCCTCGGCGGTCTTCTCCGGCTCCTCCCAGTAGCCGAGCATCACCGAGTAGCCGCGGGTGCACAGCTCGCCCGGCTCGCCGCGGCGCACCACCACGCCGGTCGCCGGGTCGACGATCTTCACCTCGATGTGCGGCATCGCCCGGCCGACCGTGGCGGTGCGCCGGTCCAGGTCATCGTCGCGGCGGGTCTGGGTGGACACCGGCGAGGTCTCCGTCATGCCGTAGGAGATGGCGACCTCGTGCATGTTCATCTCGGCGATGACCCGCTTCATCACCTCCACGGGGCACGGGGAGCCGGCCATGATGCCGGTGCGCAGCGCCGACAGGTCGTAGGAGGCGAAGTCGGGAAGGCCCAGCTCGGCGATGAACATGGTGGGCACGCCGTACAGCGCGGTGCACCGCTCGTCCTGCACGGCCTGCAGCGTGGCGACCGGGTCGAACGACGGCGCCGGGATGACGATGGCCGCGCCGTGCGAGGTCGCTCCGAGGTTGCCCATCACCATGCCGAAGCAGTGGTAGAAGGGCACCGGCAGGCAGAGCCGGTCCTCGTGCGTGACCCCGATCAATTCCGTGACGAAGTAGCCGTTGTTCAGGATGTTGTGGTGGGAGAGCGTGGCGCCCTTGGGAAAACCCGTCGTCCCGCTCGTGTACTGGATGTTGATCGGGTCGTCGAAGGAGAGGGTGGCCATCCGCTCCTCCAGGCGCATGTGGTCCACCCGCCCGCCCCGCTCGACCAGGTCCCGCCAGGAGTCCTCGCCGATGAGGACGACGTGCTCCAGCGCGGCGCAGCGCCCGCGCACCTCCTGCACCATCCCGCGGTAGTCGCTCGTCTTGTGCGCCACCGCCGAGACGAGCACCTTCACCCCGGACTGGTTGAGCACGTACTCCAGCTCGTGCATGCGGTAGGCCGGGTTGACGTTGACCAGGATCGCGCCGATCTTCGCCGTGGCGTACTGCACCAGCACCCACTCGGCGCAGTTGGGCGCCCAAATCCCGACCCGGTCGCCCTTGGCCACCCCGAGCTCGAGCAGCCCGAGCGCGACCTCGTCCACCTCGACGTCGAGCTCGGAGTAGGTCCACCGCCGCTGCGTGGCGCAGTCGACCAGGGCCTCCCGGTCGCCGTAGCGGGCGACGGTCCGCTCGAAGTCCTCCCCGATGGTCACCCCGAGCAGGGGGACGTCCGAGGTGCCGGATGCGTAGGACAGGGCGGGCTTGGCGAGCACGAAGCACCTCCGCGGTCGGGCGCGGCGCCACGACGTCGTAGCGCCTTTCGCCTCGCATCCTGCCGTCGTCGGGCCGCGGCCACCAGCAGTTCGTCCAGCCGATGCGTCCGCTGCTGCACGTTTCCGCCCCGCCGGCTCGGGGACCCCTGGGGCTCGACCAGACGGTCTGCGCACGAGCGGCGGGTCAGCGAGAAGCCCGACTGACGGGAGTCCCGCCCCATGTCCCGTGACGACGGCGCGCACCGGCTGCGCGCGAACGACGACCTCTACCGCACCGACCTCGACCGCACCGACCTCCGCCGTGACGACGACGTCGACCTCACCCGCGACCGGCGCACGGAGCATGCCGGCCTGGACCGGACCCACGACCTCACCCGGCGCGACCTCGTCGACGCCGACGGCTACGAGCAGCGGATCTCCACCCGCCCGGCCAAGACCAGCGCGGCCGCGGTGTTCGCGCTGGTGTTCGGCCTGTCCTCGCTGCTGAGCGTGCTCACCGTGGTGCTCTCGCCGCTGGCCCTGGTGCTGGGCATCATCGGCATCGTCCTGGGCGTCGTCGGCCTCAAGATGGCGCGCCGTCCGGGCGTCACCGGCAAGGGCACCGCCATCGGCGGCCTCGTCCTGGCCATCATCGGCACCCTGCTCGCCATCGCGGTGGGCGTGGGCGTCACCACGTTCCTGAACAACCAGTCCGCCGTGAACCGGCTGCAGCACCAGGTGGACCAGATGCGCAACAACCTGCCCCAGCACGTGGACGTGCCCGGGGGCAGCACGGGCAGCTGACTCCGCACGCCCCCCGACGCCGACGGCGTCCGGCCCTCGCGGTCGGGCGCCGTCGTGCTGTCCTACCGCCGCAGCGACCGGCGGTAGAGGACGACGGCCACGACGAGGCCGGCCATCCCGGCCGGCAGGAACAGGCCCGGAGCGATCCATGCCGGGGGCCCGCCGCAGGTCTGGGCAGTGGACGCGATGCCCGCCCCCGTCGCGAACTCCGCGGTCGCGCAGGTCCGCGCGGTGAGCAGCCCGCCGACCATGACGATCCCGCCGGCCCCGAGCGGCACCACCAGGGTTCCCAGCCACTTCTCCGCCCTGGTCCAGCGCGCGCTGCTCCACAGCAGCACGACGCCGACCAGCCAGCCGACCACCACGACCAGGGACCCCACGGTCAGCATGAGCACAGCCGCCAGCTCCAGCCCATGACCGGGGCGACCCCCGTCCCGCAGGGTCGATGCCTCTGCCTGCACCCCCGCCTGCATCCCCCTCATGGCGAAGGACGCTACCGGCCGGAGGGGAGCCGGGCAGGTGGTCCACGCCATGGCCAGAACCCCGGATGGAAGTAAGGACCGAAACCGGTTCGACTCCTGTCATCCCTGCGTGCGACCCTGTCCGCGCCATGCCGCTCCTGCACCGACCCTTCCGGTCCTCCGCCTCGGCCCCCGCCCTCCCCCGCGACGCCCGGGTGCTGCTCGTCGGCGTCGCCGTCGACGCCCTCGGCGCCGGCCTCGCGCTGCCGTTCCTGGTCGTCTACCTGCACGACGTGCGGCACCTGACGCTGTCCACGGTGGGCCTGATCGCGGCCGTGCCGGCGGTGGTCGCGCTGGTGCTGCTCGGCCCGATGGGCGTGCTCATCGACCGGTTCGGCGCCCGCCGGGTGCAGGTCGTGGCCCTCGCCGCGCAGGTCGTCGGGATGCTCGCGATGTCGCAGGTCCGCACCGCGCCGCTGGCGTTCCTGGCCCAGGGCCTGGTCGGCGTCGGGCACGCGGCGTTCTGGCCGGCCAACCAGGCGCTGGTCTCCACGATCGTCCCGGAGGAGAGGCGGCAGCGGTACTTCGGGCTGTCCTTCAGCCTGCTCAACGCCGGCATCGGCGTCGGCGGCATCGCGGGGGCGGCGTTCGTGACCGTCACCCACCCCGGCACGTTCCAGCTCATCTACGTCCTGGACGGCCTGAGCTTCCTGGCCCCGCTGGCGATCCTGCTCGGCCCGCTGCGCCACGTGGGCAACGCGCACGCCGAGCACCACCGCGAGCCGGGCTCCTACCGCGAGGTGCTGGCCGACAGCCCGTTCCGCCGCGCGCTGCTGCTCAGCTTCGCCTCCTCGCTGGTGGGCTACGGGATGATGGAGGCCGGCTGGACCGGCTTCGCCCGCACCGTGGGCGAGGCGTCCACTCGCACCATCGGCCTCGCGTTCGCCGGCAACACCGCGGCCATCGTGGTCTTCCAGATGCTCGTCATCTCCCGCATCCAGGGCCGCCGGCGCACCCGCGTGATGGCGGCGCTCGGCGGGGTCTGGGCGATCGCCTGGCTGGTCATGGGCCTGGCCGGCCTGGTCCCGGGCACCTGGCTCTCGGCCGTGCTGCTGGTGACCAGCCTGGTCATCTTCGGCCTGGGCGAGACGCTGCTGTCCCCGGTCGCCCCGGCCCTCACCAACTCCCTGGCCACCGACCGCCTGCGCGGGCGCTACAACGCGGCCGCCTCCACCGCCTTCCAGGTCGGCGCGATCGTGGCCCCGGCCACTGCCGGCTTCCTGCTGCAGGCGCGCCTGAGCCTGCTGTTCGTCGTGCTCCTGCTGCTCGGCTGCGCGTTCCTCTCGGCGGTCGCCCTCCGGCTGGAGCGGCACCTGCCCGCCGCGGCCAACGGCCTGGCGCCCCACGACGACGCCGTGCGCCTGGACGAGGCGGCGCCGCCGGCCCCGCTGCCGACGATCACGGCTTCCTGAGCGGCCCCCTGCGAACAGGGGCCAGGGGTTACTGGTCGGTTGCCGCCCTGCCTGGCGGGTACTACAACGACTCGTCCCGGAGGTCGTCGGAAGGACCGCCCGTGCTGCTACCCCCGTCCCGCGGCCCGCTCAGCGAGGCCGTCATCGACGCGATGCGGACCGGCGACGTCGTCGGCCCGCGGCTGCGCCGGCTCGCCCGTCGCGCGACGGATGCCAGCACCGATCTGCTCGCCGACGACGACGTCCAGCTCACGCTGGCGGTGCTCTACGAGCCGCACTTCCGCGGCTTCGACGACGCCGCCGAGGACCTCGAGTGGGACGCCGCGCTCATCTCGGTGCGCCAGGTGCTGGAGGCCGCCTTCGACGCCGCCGTGCGGGAGGAGGCGGCGCGCTTCGCCACCGCCGCCGGGGTGTCGCTCCAGCCAGGTGAAGACGTCGTCATCGGCCTGCGCGGCCTGGTGGCTCACGACGCCGGGCCGTCGCTGTCCAAGTACGTGCTGCGCGAGGCGACCCTGGAGCAGGTGCGCGACTACGTCACCCAGCGCTCGGCCTACCACCTGCGCGAGGCCGACCCGCACACCCTGGCCATCCCCCGCATCGCCGGCCGGGCCAAGTCCGCACTGGTGGAGATCCAGTCCGACGAGTACGGCAACGGCCGCCCCGGCGAGGCGCACTGCGAGCTCTATGCCCGCGCCATGCGGGCCCTCGACCTGGACGACACCTACGGCGCGCACTGGCCGGTCACCCTGGCCGAGTCCTTCGCCAGCCTCAACCTCATGTCCTACCTCGGGCTGCACGCCAGGCAGGTCGGCGCCTGCCTGGGCAACCTCGCCTCGATCGAGATGACCAGCAGCCTGCCGATGTCCCGCTACGCCGAGGGCCTGCGCCGGCTCGGCCTCGGCCCGGAAGCCACCGGCCACTTCGACGAGCACGTCGAGGCCGACGCGGTGCACGAGCAGCTCGCGGCGGTCGACGTCTGCGGCAGCTGGGCGGCGGAGAATCCCGAGCGAGGGCACGAGGTCCTGCTCGGCGCCGCGGCTAACCTGGCTCTCGACGTCCGCTTCGGCACCCGGCTGCTGGACCGCTGGGGGGCCCTGCGCGAGCAGGATGCAGCGGCGTAGTCCTACGCCTCGTCGGAGACTGCGTCGAGCCGCGCGGCCAGCCGGCCCTTGAGCTCGTCCGGGCGCCCGTCACCGGCGGGCGCCCGGAACCGCGCGGCCAGGTGGCTGCCGTCGCAGAACGGCTTGCGGCGCGACCGCCCGCACCGGCACAGCGCAAACGTGTCCCGGCCCGGGTCCACCACGGTCCCGTCCGGCGCCGTGATGCGCACGTCGCCGCGCACCACCAGCGGCCCGTCCTCGTAGGGGGTGATGGTGGCACCGGACCCGACCACGATCCGGGCGGGCTCCTCGGGGAGCTGTGGGGCGGCGTCGCTGCTCGTCACGCCGCCCCACTACCCGCTGGGGCGCCGCGGATTCAGGGCCGGATTCAGGGCCGGATTCAGGGCTGGATTCGGGGCCGGATTCGGGGCTGGATTCGGGGGCGCAGGCTCAGGGCAGCAGCCGCGGCCCGACCCCGGGCAGGAACGTGAGCTGCGCGAGCCGCTTGAGCGACTCCACCGCCTCCTGCCCGTTCTCGCCGGTGAGCGCCATCCGGCGGGCCACCAGCCCGGCCACCAGCGGGGTGGCGAAGGAGGTGCCGCTCCAGCGCGCCGCCGGCTCGGTGAAAGAGCGCACCTGCCCCTCGAGGTCCTCGTAGTCCCCGGCCGGGAAGGCGTTGACGACGTCCTCGCCGGGCGCGTAGACGTCCACCCATCCACCGTGGTTGGTCCAGCTGGTCCGCCGGTCCCCGCTCCTGGTCAGCGCGCCCACCGACAGCGCCCAGGGGAAGGCAGCCGGCCAGAATGGCTCGCGTCCCCCGTTGTTGCCGGCCGCCGCCACCAGCGCGACGCCCTTGTGGTGCTGGAGCAGGTGGTCGTAGAACGCGGTGAAGGCCTTTGGTGGCACGTTCTTGCGGGTGTAGGCGCCGGCCGACAACGAGATGACGTCCGGGCTCTTCGCGAGTGCCTGCACCAGCTGCTTCACGATGGTGGCCTCGTCGACGACCCCGCCCACCAGCACGTCGTCCACCGTCACCTCGACCGACGGAGCGGTGGAGAGCACCACGCCGGCGGAGAAGGTGCCGTGGCCGCCGTAGGGGGCGATCCGCCCGTCCGGCAGGTAGGCGTCGTCGTCCGGGTCCGATCCCTCGACGTCGACGCCGGCCAGCCACGGGGTCTGCGGATCGCTCGCGTACTTGACCAGGAACCCGGTGTCGACCACGGCCACCCGCACTCCCTGACCGAGCGAGGGGTCGTGCGCCAGCGGCCACCGGTCGTCGACGGAGGCGGGCACCGGCTCGGTGGCCGGACACAGGTTCTCCAGTGGTTGCACGTCGAGCACGTGGTTCGGGGTCACGACCCCGACCCCGAAGGCGTCGTCGAGCTGCTCGAGGGTCCCCTCGAGGTCCTCGACCGTGACTCCGACGAGCGTGACACCGCTGATCAGCGGGTCCTCGACGCGCGGCTCGAGGTCGTGCGCTGCGAGCCATGCCATCACCCGGTCGAGGTCCGCGTCGTGCACGAGGACTTGGCTCTCCTTGAACAGGTAGTACGCCCTTCCCTCGTCCGCCCAGGTGTTCGGAGCCACCCCCAGATGGAACGAGTGGTGCGGTCGCCGACCGGCTGCCGCCTTGACCCGCGCCACCTCCTGTTCGAAGCGCCGCGACCTCCCGGCAGGACCCTCCGCCATGACATCCCCTCCCCATCGAGGACCGGTGCTGGTCCCCGATGCCAGAGGTTCCACCAGCCGCCGGTGATACCGGCCCTAGCCTGAGCGGGTGCAGGGTGCTCCAGAACTGGTCGAGGCGCACCTGCTCGACGACCCCGCCGACCTGCTACCCCTCGCGCTCGGGCACCCGGTCCAGGCTCTGGCCGCGGCGGACCTGCTGCTCGAGCGGTCACCCGACGCCCACGCCAGGACCTACGCCCTGCACGCCCGTGGGATCGTGCTGCGCGACCGCGGGCAGCTGCAGGAGGCCGCTCACTCCCTGCGCGCTGGGCTCCGTCTCGCCGAGGGTGGCGGATGGTACGACCGGGCAGCAGACATCGGGGCCACGCTCGGCACCGTCCTGGTCTATCGGAGGCGTCCACGGGAGGCCGAGAAGGTCTTCACCCTCGCTCTCTCCCGGGCGAAGGGGGTCGAGCGGGCGCGGGTGCGCATGCGGCTCGCCGCGGCCCTGTCGAACTACGGCAGGCATGAGGAGGCGGTACGCGACCTGAGCGCCGCGGTCCGGGACTTCGCCCGCCACGGGGATCGGCGGTGGGAGGCCCTGGCGCGGCAGAACCGTGGGCTGTGCTGGCTGAACCTCGGCCGGCTCGACCGTGCCGAGCGGGACTGGCGGGAGTCACGAGCTGTCTTCCGCGACCTCGGCGAGGCCCGCAGCGAGCTCGTGTCGGCGCACAACCTGGGCTATGCGGCTCTGCTGCGGGGCGACCTGATGAGGGCGATGCGGCTGCTCGGCGAGGCCAGGGAGGCGACCCTGCGGCTCGGGATCGACCACCCCGTCCTCCACGCCGATCTGGGCGAGGCGCACCTGCGGGCCGGGTTGGTCGCCGACGCCACCGCCCTGCTCGCCGAGTCCCTGCGGCTGCTCGGCGAGGCACCGAGCCATCAGGTGTCCTTCGTGGCTCGACAGGCCACCGAGGCGGCGCTCGCGGCAGGGGACGGCGAGGCGGCCCGGCGACACGCCGCCGTGGCGGAGCAGGCGGCGAGGCGGACCGGGTCGACGACTGATCTCGCGCGCGCCCGCCTGATGTCCATGGCCGCCGGGGTGCAGACCAGGAAGCTGGCTCCGCGCGAGCGCGCGTTCCTGCTCCGCTCGTCCACGGACAACCGTCTTTCCGGCACGGAGCGACTGACCGCCGCTCTGGTGCTCGCGCGCCACCTCATCGACGCCGGTCGTCGCCGGCCCGCGGTGGCAGTGCTGGAGAGCGTCAAGGGGCTGCGGAGCGCTGCGGACCCCTCCGTGCGCAGCCGAGCCTGGTTCGCCTGGGCTCTACGCGCCGAAGTGCTCGACCGCCGGGCCACCGACGTGCTCGCAGCCTGTGAGCGCAGCCTGCGGGCCCTGGACGAGCACCGGCGAAGCCTCGGCGCGGTCGAGCTGCGGGCCGCGATCACCCGGCACGGCGCGGAGACCTCCGCTCTGGCGCTGCGGCACGCCCTGCGCACGGGCTCACCCGAGCTCCTGCTGCGTTGGGCCGAGCGCTGGCGGGCGACCGCGCTCGAGCTGCCACCGGTCAGTCCGCCGCACGACGGCGAGCTGCAGCGGGATCTGGCCACCCTGCGCCGGCTGGAGCGCGCCGAGTCCGACGCACTGTCGGAGGGACGCCCGGTGGGTGCGATGCGCCGAGAGCGTTCGCAGGTGGAGCAGGCGGTGCGCCGGCGCGCGCTGCTGGCCGCGGGTGACGGCGCGGCAAGGGACGCCTTCTCGATCGAGCGGCTCCGCGCCGCTCTGGGCGATGCCCGCCTGGTGGAACTCGTCGACGTCGACGGGCTGCTGCACGCCCTCGTCGTCGACGGCGTCGAGGTCCGACACCACGTCGTGGGAGACGTGGAGCAGGCCACGCGCGAGGTCGACCTGGCCCGCTTCACCCTGCACCGGGTCTCGCGCCCGCCGTCCGGGCGCGCAGGCGAGCTGACGGCACGTTCCGCGGCCGGCGCCCTCGAGCCGACCGGGCAGCGTCTGCAGGAGGCCCTGCTCGGCCCCGCGGCCGACGCCCTCGGCGACGGTCCCGTCGTCGTCGTGCCTCCCGGTCGGCTCCATGCCGTCCCATGGGGCCTGCTGCCGTCGCTGCGGGACCGGGAGGTGGGGGTCGCGCCGTCGGCGTCGGTGTGGCTGCAGGGTAGGAAGCGGCGGCCCCCGCGCACCGGCGAGGTCGTCCTCGTGCACGGGCCAGACCTGGGCACCGGCGGCGCGGAGGTGCCCGCGCTGGCCGAGCTGTGGGAGGACGCCGGGGCGCTCGGCGGCGGCTCGGCCACCGCGGAAGCGGTGCTCGCCGCGATGGACGGCGCGGCTCTCGCGCACCTGGCCGCGCATGGCGACTTCCGCACCGACAACCCGATGTTCTCCGCGCTGCGCATGGACGACGGCCCGCTCACCGTGCACGACCTCGGCCGGCTGCGCCGCGCCCCCTACCGGGTGGTCCTCTCGGCCTGCGAGTCCGGCCTCGGCATCCCCACCGGCGCGGACGAGCTGCTGGGCCTCGCCACCGCGCTCATCCCGCTGGGCACCGCCGGCCTGCTCGCCTCGGTGGTCCCGGTGAACGACGCCGCCACGGTGCCGCTCATGCTCACCGTCCACGGGCGCCTGCGCGCCGGCGCCTCGCTCCCGCAGGCCCTGCTCGCCGCGCGCAGCGCCGCGGCCGCCTCCGGCGACCCCCTCGCCGTGGCCACCGCCGCCGCGTTCCTCGCCCTCGGCTCGGCCTGACCCCGGCCCCGCGCGCCCGGTGTGGATTGGGTGAGGGTGCCCCGGAGCCAAACCTATTGGCTCAGGGGCACCCTCACCCCATGCAGATGATCTTGAGACCGCAGGTGGGCGGGACCACCGGGGGCGGGTCGGCGGTCCGTTGACTACCGTGGAGCGGATGTCCACGCGCAGCCCCCAGCCCGCTACGCAGCCGACGCCCCCCGAGCCACAAGCCTCCGAGGCGCCGCGCAGCCTGGCCGACGACCTGCGCGCGCGCTCGGACGCCGAGCTCGAGGCGCTGCTGCGCGCCCGCCCGGACCTGCTCACCCCGGTGCCCGCCGACGTCGGCCAGCTCGCCGTCCGCGCGGCCACCCAGACCAGCACCGGCCGGGCGCTGGACCGGCTGGACCGCTGGCTGCTGCAGGTGCTCGACGTCGTCGCCGCGCTGCCCGAGCCCACCACCGCCGCCGACGTCGAGCGCTGGCTGGGCGCCGACCCGCGCCCGGCGCTGGCCACCCTGCGCGAGCAGGGCCTGCTGTGGGGCCCGGAGCAGGAGCTGCGGCTGGTCCGCACCGCGCGTCAGCTGCTGCCCACCCCGGCCGGGCTCGGCCCGGCCCTGCGCGAGGTGCTCGGCACCTACGCCCCCAGCCGGATCGCCACCCTGCTGGCCGACGCCGGGCTGCCGCCCCACGGCGACCCGGCCGCCGGCGCCGACGCCCTGGCCGCGCACCTGACCGACGCCGCGGTCATCGACCGGCTGGTCGCCGACGCCGCCGCCCACGAGGACGCGCGCACCCGCGACGTGCTCGACCGCCTCACCTGGGGCACGCCCTTCGGCAGCGTCACCCCGCGCACCGAGCTGCTCGACGTCGCGCACGCCGAGGCGCCGGTGGACTGGCTGATCGCGCGCGGGCTGCTGGTCATCACCTCGCTCACCCAGGTGGCGCTGCCGCGCGAGATCGCGGTCCACCTGCGCGGCGGCCGGCTGCACCGCCAGCTCGAGCCCGAGCCGCCGGCCCTGGAGGGCACCGAGCGGGCCGAGGCCGACGTCGACCACGCCGCCGGCGGCGCCGCCTTCGAGATCGTTCGGCTGGTCGAGGACGTCCTGGAGCACTGGTCCACCGAGCCGCCGCCGGTGCTGCGCGCGGGCGGGCTCGGCGTGCGCGACCTGCGCCGGCTGGCCCAGCGCCTCGACGTCGAGGAGTGGCACGCCGCCCTCGTCGTCGAGCTGGCCTACGTCGCCGGGCTGCTGGCCGCCTCCGGCGAGGTGGACGAGGAGTGGTGGCCCACCCCGGCCTACGACACCTGGCTCGGGCGGGAGACCGCCGAGCGCTGGGCGCTGCTGGCCGAGGGATGGCTGCTCACCACCCGGGTGGCAGGGGCCGTCGGCAGCAGGGACGAGAAGGACAAGGTGGTCGCCGCCCTCGGCCACGACATCGACCGTGCGCCCGCCCCCGAGATCCGCGCCGGACTGCTGGGCGCGCTGGCCGAGACGCCCGGGCTCGCCGCCACCCCCGACACGCTGCAGGCCCGCCTGGACTGGGCCCGCCCCCGCCGCTACGGGCGGCTGCGGGCGCTGATGGTGCCGTGGACCCTGCGCGAGGCCGAGCTGCTCGGCGTCACCGGCCGCGGCGCCCTGTCCGGGCCCGGCCGGGCGCTGCTGGAGCAGGGCCCGGGCACCGCCGCCGCGCTGCTCGCCCCGCTGCTGCCCCGGCCGCTGGACCACGTGCTGCTGCAGGCCGACCTCACCGCCGTGGCGCCCGGGCCGCTGGAGACCCCGCTGGCCCAGGAGCTCGCGCTGCTGGCCGACGTCGAGAGCAAGGGCGGGGCCACCGTCTACCGCTTCACCGAGTCCTCGGTCCGCCGCGCCCTGGACGCCGGCCGCAGCGCCGACGAGGTGCACCAGCTGCTCGGCCGGGTCAGCCGCACCCCGGTGCCGCAGCCGCTCAGCTACCTCGTCGACGACGTCGCCCGCCGGCACGGCCGGGTCCGGGTGGGCACCGCCAGCGCCTACGTCCGCGCCGACGACGAGGCGCTGCTGGCCGAGATCGTGGCCGACCGGCGCTCGGCCCAGCTGCGGCTGCGCCGGCTCGCGCCCACCGTGCTGGCCGCGCAGGCCCCGGCCGACACCGTGCTGGAGCGGCTGCGCGCCATGGGCTACGCCCCCGCCGCCGAGACCCCCGAGGGCGACGTCGTCGTGCGCCGCCCCGACGCCCGGCGCACCCCGCCGCGCCAGCGCCCGCCGCGGCTGCACGGCGAGCCGCCCGCGCCCAAGCAGACCCTGCTCAGCGCGGCGGTCAAGGCGCTGCGCGCCGGCGACAAGGTGGCCGCCACCCCGCGCCGGCCGGCGGAGGGGTCTGCGCCCGGCACGCTGCCGCGCAGCACCCCCGCGGACACCCTGGCCGCGGTGCAGTCCGCGATCGCCGCGGACGAGTCGCTGTGGATCGGCTACGTCAACGGCGACGGCCAGGCCAGCCAGCGGGTCATCGACCCGATCTCCCTCGACGGCGGCCACGTGAGCGCCTTCGACCACCTGCGCGGCGAGGTGCGCACCTTCGCCCTGCACCGGATCACCGGCGTCGCTTTCGTGGACGAGGACGCCGACGATGACGACGTCGAGGCGCAGGACCGGCGCGACGCCGAGCAAGAGCACGAGCAGTCCTCACCCCGACCCCGGCGCACCTATCCGCCCTACTACCGCCGCCGCCGCTGACCGGCGTGATCATGCAATCCACGTGATCATGCAATTCAAGCGATCATGCCGCGCGTTAGCTTCAACGGAGATCGCGGGAATTGCATGATCACGGGAATTGCATGATCACGAACGAGGTGCGGGGGCGAGCAGGACCTCGGCGCCCATCGGATCGAGGCCGGCGGCGAGGATGGCGCGCAGCGAGCCGGCGTTGCCGGGCGAGACCTGCACGAACAGCGGCTCGCCGGCCGGGACCACCCGCAGCGCCTCGGCCACCAGCGCCCGGCCCAGGCCACGTCGTCGGTGCTGCGGCTCCACCTCGAACGCGGCCTCCCAGCGCCCGGCCAGCCCGCGGGCGACGACCAGCAGGGCGTCCTCGTCGGGGGTGGTGAGCACCTGCAGGTCCTCGCGGTAGACCTTGGCCCGCTCCAGCCGCGGGTGACCGTCCGCAGTGCCAGGGCGGGTCAGCCGCGGCCCCTCGCCGGTGCCCAGCCCGCTGAGCACGACGTCCTCGCAGCCGACGACGCCGCCCACCCGCTCGGCCAGCGCGGTGAGGAACCGCGGGCCGGTCGGCGCGCAGAAGTCGCCCGGCGGCAGCAGCTCGGCCACCCAGCCCGCCTCGACGTCGGCGGCCACCACGAAGTGCGCCGGGAACGCCAGCACCGCCGCCACCGCCCCGCCGGAGGCCCGCGGCACCACCTCCACCCGCCCGTCCGGCTCGGGCCAGTCCCCCATCGCTGCGGCGCGGAGCACCTCGGCGAGCGGTCGGTCGGATGCGACGACGTGGTCGGTGGTGGCGGTCACGGACGATCACCCTGCCAGGTGCGCCCGGTCGTCCCGCGCCCACCCTTGACCGTTTTGCGCACACAACCCCCTGCCCGCGCGCGGCGTGTCGGCCCGGCAGGGCCACGACACGCCGCGCGAGGACCGCCACCTGTGTGCGCAAACCGGTCAGGGGTCGGGCCGGCGGCGCTCGACGGGCGGGCCGGACCGGCTCGACCTACGGTGAGATCGGTCCCAGGTCTCCGCGTCAGGACCACCGAGGGCAGGGAGGGAACGGGCAGGTGGCCGAGGTCGAGGTGCGCGACCTGGTCAAGCGCTACCCCAAGGCGCCGGCCAACGCCGTCGACGGCGTGAGCTTCACCGTGGAGCGCGGCGAGGTGTTCGGACTGCTGGGCCCCAACGGCGCGGGCAAGACGACCACCATCGGCGTCCTCACCACCAGGGCCCGGCCGACCGGCGGGCAGGCGTGGGTCGGCGGCGTCGACGTCGTCCGCGACCCGGTGGGCGCCCGTGCGGTACTCGCCGTGGTGCCTCAGCGCAACAACCTCGACCGGTCCATCTCCATCCGCGACAACCTGCTCTTCCATGCCGCCTACCACGGCGTTCCCCGCAAGCAGGCCGAGCAGCGGGCCGGCGAGCTGCTCGAGGTCTTCGGCCTGTCCGACAGGGCGTCGGAGAAGCCGGAGCGGTTCTCCGGCGGCCAGTCGCAGCGGGTGATGATCGCCCGCGCGCTCATGCACTCCCCGCGCGTGCTCTTCCTCGACGAGCCCAGCACCGGACTGGACCCGGCCGCGCGACTGTTCGTCTGGGACCGGGTCCGCGAGCTGCGCGAGGCCGGCACCACCCTGGTGCTCACCACCCACGACATGGACGAGGCCGCCGAGCTCTCCGACCGGGTGGGGATCATGGACCGCGGCAGGCTGCTCGCGCTGGACACCCCGGTCGCGCTCACCAAGAACCTGCCCGGCAGCCAGACCCTCGACGTCACCGTCGACCCGCACGGCACCGACCGCGGCGCGCTGCTGGCCGAGCTCGGCGCCCTCGACGGCGTCGAGCGGGTCGAGCAGGTCCGCGCCGGAGCGGGCGGCGCCCCCGGCGGTCATCCGGACGGCCGCCCCGGCGGCCACCCAGGCGGCCACCCCGGCGGTCGCCCCACCGGCGCCCCACCCGCGCAGCGCCCCGACGTCGGCCCGCTGCGCGCCCGCCTCTACGTCGGCGGCGACGCCGCGATGCTGGTCGCCCCGGTGGCCCGCACCGTGACCGACCGCGGCAGCGAGCTCACCGACGTCGCGCTCGGGCGCCCAAGCCTGGAGGACGTCTTCATCTCCCTCACCGGACGTGCCCTGCGATGACCACCACCACCGCTCTCACCCCGCGGCCCAGCCAGCTCGGCACCTTCCTCGCGGTGCTGCGCCGCGACGTCGTCGTCACCGGCAAGGAGCTGCCGGTGTTCCTGGCGCAGGTGGTGCTGCAGCCGCTGTTCCTGCTGTTCGTGTTCGGCAAGGTGCTCACCGAGCTCGGCTACGCCCGCGCCGGCTACGCCGACCTGCTCTTCCCCGGCATCGTCGCCCTCACCGCCACGCTCACCGCGGTGCAGTCCACCGCCCTGCCGCTGGTCATCGACTTCAGCTTCACCAAGGAGATCGAGGACCGGCTGCTCGCGCCCATGCCGACGTCGTGGGTCGCGGTGGAGAAGATGGTGTTCGCCTCGATGCGTGCGCTGGTGGCGGCGGCGGTGATGTTCCCGGTGGGGGTCCTCATCCTCGGCTCGGTGCCGTTCCCGGCCGGTGCGGCGCCACTGCTGGTGCTCACGCTGGTGCTCGGCGCGCTGGTCGGCAGTGCGATGGGCCTGGTGCTCGGCACCCTGGTCACCCCGAGCCGGATCAACATCGTCTTCGCGCTGGTGCTCACCCCGCTGCTGTTCACCGGCTGCAGCCAGTACCCGTGGCCGTCGCTGGACCGGCTGCGCTGGTTCCAGGTGGTCACCGCGCTCAACCCGCTCACCTACGTCAGCGAGGCCACCCGCGCCGCGCTCACCCCGCAGGTCGACCACATCGCGCCGTGGATCTGCCTGCTGGTGCTGCTGGCCGCCCTGGCCGGCTTCGGCGCGCTCGGCATCCGCGGCTTCGACCGCCGCGCCCTGGACTGACCGACCCGTTGGGTGAAGGTGCCCTTGTGCCCATAGGTTCGCCAGAAGGTGCCCTTCACCCAATCCCCGCCCGGCTGCCCGGCCGTCACTAGCCTGCGGCCCATGACCATCCCCGAGGACCCCGTCGGCAGCTTCGCCCCGGACCTCTTCCGCGGGCAGGTCGCCCTGGTGACCGGCGGCGGCACCGGGATCGGCCTGGCCACCGCGCTGGCGTTCGCCCGTCTGGGCGCCGACGTCGTGCTGGCCGGCCGCCGGGCCGAGGCCCTCGACGTCGCCCGCGCGAGGGTGGAGGAGCACGGCGTGCGCGCCCTCGCCGTCACCACCAACATCCGCGAGACCGCCGACGTCGACGCCCTGCGCGACCGCGTCTATGCCGAGCTGGGCCGGGTGGACGTGCTGGTCAACAACGCCGGCGGACAGTTCCCCGCCGTGCCCAGCGCGATCAGCGACAACGGCTGGCGCAGCGTGGTCGACCTGAACCTCAACGGCACCTGGAACGTCATCAGCCGGTTCATGGAGCCGATGGCCGAGGCCGGCCGGGGGGCGATCGTGAACGTGGTCCACGTCTACTCCTTCGACCGCGGCGCCCGCCTGTTCGCCCACTCCGGCGCGGCGCGCGCCGGCGTCGTCAGCCTCACCCGGACGATGGCCTCGTTCCTGGGCCCCAAGAACGTGACCGTGAACGCGATCGCGCCGGGGATCATCGACACCAGCGGCATGCGCGAGAACGAGGGCGAGGTGGTGGAGGCGCTCGAGCTCGAGCAGCTGGAGGGGATGGGGCTGCGCACCACCCGCCGGATGGGCACGCCGGAGGAGACCGCGGCCGCCATCGTCTTCCTGGCCAGCCCCGCCGCCCGCTACGTCAACGGCAGCGTGCTCGTGCAGGACGGCGGGCTGCTGCTGGACAACTGGCCCGACCCGTGGGACCGCGACGCGCTGTAGGAGTCAGGCCAGCTCGACGTCGGCGCCCAGCTCGATGCGCCCCGGCCGCTCGACCGTGCACCACACCCCGAGGTCGCCGCCGGTCAGCTCGGTCACCGCCTTGAGCACGGTCCCGTCCGCTGCCAGCGACGCCTGCGCCATCGTCACCATCACGCAGCGCGGCATCCCGGCGGCTACCCGCAGCCGCACCCCGCCCACGGTCAGCACCCGCCCGACCCAGTCCAGCTCCGCCTCGGCGTCGGAGCCGTCGACGTCGACGCAGCCACCGACGTCGAGCAGCAGGTTGGGCCGGAAGCGCTCCACCGGCACCTCGTGCCCGACCAGGTCCGCCACCGCACGGAGCGCGGCGGTGGTGAGCACGTGCACCGGACCGTCGTCGTGGTGCATCACCGCACCCTCCGCGGCCAGCCGCACCGTCCGCCCCACGTGCGCGGACAGCGCCTCGTCCAGATCCTCGCCCGGCCCGAACTCCCACCCGTCTGGGAACCGCACCACCGGCTCGTCCCCGCGCAGAGCCGACGACAGCTCCAGCAGCCCGTCCATGGCCCGGAACCGCCGGGTGCTCTTGCCGCTGCCGATCTTGCCGTCCGGGTCGAGCACCGCCCAGGCCCGGTCGGCCACCAGCCCGCGTTCGACGACGTCGGCAGCCGCCAGCGCCTCCCCGCGCAGCGACTTCACCGGATACCGCCACAGCCCCACCACCCGCATGAGGCCGGACCCTACGCGGGACCTCCGCCCCGCGACCTGCCCTCCGGGACGGACGAGGCTGGGGCCGAGGAGGAGGTGCGCCATGGACGACCGCCTGCACGCCCACCTGCACCACGCCGACGACGAGCCGCGCGAGGAGCAGATCGACCCGCGCCTGGCCTCGGAGGTCGAGCAGCAGCTCGAGGAGGAGGAGCTCGAGGGGTCGACCATGATCCCCACCCAGGACCGCGACGAGCTCCTCGACGTCGACGAGTGGCAGCGCGAGACCCTGCCACCGGACATGTGAGCGCACCGACCGGCCGCCTGACTTGGGTGAGGGTGCCCCTCACCCGAACCTATTGGGTCAGGGGCACCCTCACCCAGGCTGGTTGATCTTGTTCGTCCACCGCGGTCTCGCGGGCAGGGGGCGGGCCGAGCGGCCGACCTCCGGACGCCGCCGGGGCTCGAGTGGAAGGTTGTCGAGCGACACGCCGGCGTGTCGTGCCAGACCCTTCCACTTGCCGCCTCCCCCCGGTCCTGCGGCCGGCAGCAGCACCGGCCGCCCCACCCGCTGCCGCCGTCACCAGCGCCGTTGACCGGGCCGAGTGGTCCTACCCGCCGACGGCCGCCGACCCGAGACCGAATTGCACCCACAACCCCCGGGCTGCCCCCGGCGCGTCGTGCCCCAACCGCCGCGACACGCCGCCCCTAGCCCCCACCCTGTGTGCGCAAAACGGTCAAGGGCCCGCCGGGAAGCGCCCCTGTCACCCCCCTGTTGGACACTGGTGGCAGCCAGTGCCCACCGGAAGGCCCCCACGTGACCGACGGCCCGCTCATCGTCCAGTCCGACAAGACCCTCCTGCTCGAGGTCGACCACGAGCTCGCCGGCGAGTGCCGCAAGGCGATCGCCCCGTTCGCCGAGCTCGAGCGCAGCCCCGAGCACGTCCACACCTACCGGCTCACCCCGCTCGGCCTGTGGAACGCGCGCGCCGCCGGCCACGACGCCGAGACGGTCATCGACGTCCTGCTGCGCTACAGCCGCTACGCCGTGCCGCACGCGCTGCTGGTCGACGTCGCGGACACGATGGACCGCTACGGCCGGCTCAAGCTGCTGCACTCACCCGTGCACGGCCTGGTGCTCGAGTCCACCGACCGCGCGGTGCTGGAGGAGGTGCTGCGCAACAAGAAGATCGCCCCGCTGGTGGGCGCCCGGGTGGACGAGGACACCGTCGCGGTGCACCCCTCCGAGCGCGGCACCATCAAGCAGGTCCTGCTCAAGCTCGGCTGGCCGGCCGAGGACCTCGCCGGCTACGTCGACGGCGAGGCGCACCCGATCGAGCTGCGCCAGGACGGCTGGACCCTGCGCCCCTACCAGCAGGAGGCCGTCGACGGCTTCTTCCACGGCGGCTCCGGCGTCGTGGTGCTGCCCTGCGGGGCCGGCACGACGCTGGTGGGCGCGGCCGCCATGGCCGCGGCCGGCGCCACCACCCTCATCCTGGTCACCAACACGGTCAGCGCCCGCCAGTGGCGGCACGAGCTGCTCAAGCGGACCAGCCTCACCGAGGAGGAGATCGGGGAGTACTCCGGGGCCAAGAAGGAGATCCGTCCGGTCACCATCGCCACCTACCAGGTGATGACGACCAAGCGGAAGGGCGTCTACGCCCACCTCGAGCTCTTCGACGAGCGCGACTGGGGCCTGATCGTCTACGACGAGGTCCACCTGCTCCCGGCGCCGATCTTCCGGTTCACCGCCGACATCCAGTCCCGCCGCCGGCTCGGCCTCACCGCCACCCTGGTCCGCGAGGACGGCCGCGAGGGCGACGTCTTCAGCCTCATCGGCCCCAAGCGCTACGACGCGCCGTGGAAGGACATCGAGGCCCAGGGCTACATCGCCCCGGCCGACTGCGTGGAGGTGCGGGTCACCCTCACCGACCGCGAGCGGATGCTCTACGCCACCGCCGAGCCGGAGGACCGCTACCGGCTCTGCGCCACCACCGACACCAAGAACCACGTGGTGGAGAAGCTGGTCGAGAAGCACAAGGGCGAGCAGGTGCTGGTCATCGGTCAGTACCTCGACCAGCTCGACCTGCTCGGCGAGCACATCGACGCGCCGGTGATCAAGGGCGACACCCCGGTCAAGGAGCGCGAGCGGCTCTTCCAGGCCTTCCGCACCGGCGAGCTGCACACCCTGGTGGTGAGCAAGGTCGCCAACTTCTCCATCGACCTGCCCGAGGCCTCGATCGCCATCCAGGTCTCCGGGGCGTTCGGCTCCCGGCAGGAGGAGGCCCAGCGCCTGGGCCGGGTGCTGCGCCCCAAGGCCGACGGGCGCGGCGCCCGCTTCTACGCCGTGGTCAGCCGGGACACCCTGGACCAGGAGTACGCCGCCCACCGGCAGCGCTTCCTGGCCGAGCAGGGCTACGCCTATCGCATCGTCGACGCCGATGACGTGCTCGCCGGCGAGGACGTCTGACAGCGCTCCCGACCACTGCCCGACCACCTGCTCCCACGCCCGCCCGGGCCGCGGCCGACCCCGCGGTCCGGGCGTTGGCGTGACAGGGGTAGGCTGGGGCTTGGCTCCGCAGCGCACAGGCGCTACGGTGGCCGCAGGTTGCACTCAGCAGTTCCACGAACGTTCTTCAACGCCCGCGGACCCACACCTGGACCGCGGGCGTTCGCTGTATCAGGCGTCGGAAGGTCGATCGGGTTCAGCAAGCGACCACCGTTCCCGGGCACGGTGTCCGGGGACGACCGACACACGAAGGGCAGTACACGCATGGCTCAGGGCACCGTGAAGTGGTTCAACGCCGAGAAGGGCTTCGGCTTCATCGAGCAGGACGGCGGCGGCGCCGACGTGTTCGTCCACTTCTCCGCCATCCAGGGCTCCGGCTACCGCTCGCTCGACGAGGGCCAGCGCGTCGAGTTCGAGATCACGCAGGGCCAGAAGGGCCCGCAGGCCGAGCAGGTTCGGGGCATCTGACCCGGACGATCGGCAGCTGAGCCCAGCTCAGACGTCACGAGGCCTCCGTCGCATCACGCGGCGGGGGCCTCGTCGTGTCTTCCGCGGCCTCAGGCCCGCTGCGCGGCCCGCGCGGACAGGATCCGGCTCGCCAGCTGCTCCGGCGCGGTGTCGTCCACGTCCACGACGACGTCGGCGAGCTCCTCGTAGCGGTCCTCGCGCCGGGCGAGGGTGTCGGTCAGCCAGGCCAGTGGGTCCCCGTCCAGCCAGGGACGCCCCTCCCCCGCCCCCACCCGGGCCGCCAGCGTCTCGGGTCGGGCACGCAGGTAGACCACGAACGCCTCGCGTAGCAGCTCCACCCCCTCGGGCTGGTCCACCACCCCGGCCGCCGCGGCCACGATGCCCGGCACGTCCGCGTCCAGCGCCTCGCGCAGCTGGGCCACCTCGGCGGCGTGCAGCCGCTCGGGTCCGGTGGCCCGCGCCAGCGAGCGGGTGTCCGCCCCGGTCCGGTGGGCCAGGTGGACGTCGTTGTCGACGTAGACCAGGCCGGAGGCCCGCTCCAGCGCCCGCCCGATGGTGGTCTTGCCCGCGCCCATCATCCCCATCAGGACGATGTGGTCCCCTCGCGTCGTCACCCCCACATCCTCGCCGGGTTGCTCCCTGCACAAACCGCGTGCCCCCCGCTCCGGGGCGGTGCTACCGTGCCCAACCCCCTCCCCCACCTCGGCTCCCACCGGAGGTCGTCCGGCATGCCCGCACCCGCGCACCCCCCTGATCCCGCCGGCCCGAGCCACCGCCCGCCCGCGGCCGACGCCGACCCGGTCCTCGCCGCCGAGACCGCCTACCTGGCCCGCGCCCGCGCCGACCTCGCCGCCATGCGCGAACGCACCCTGGCACTGCAGGCCGTCGGCGGCGACGCCGTCTCGGCCGCCTACCTCGAGGCCACGCTCCACCACCGGGCCCGGTCCCTGCTCGACGACCCCACCACCCCGCTGTTCTTCGGCCGCACCGACGTCGCCGACGGCGAGCTGTCCGGCCGCTGGTACGTCGGGCGCCGGCACGTGCACGACGCGGGCGGCGACCCGGTGGTCGTCGACTGGCGGGCCGAGGTCTCCCGGCCCTTCTACCGGGCCACCCGCACCGAGCCGATGGGCGTCCGGCTGCGCCGCCGCTACGGCTTCGAGCGCGGCCGGCTCACCGCCTACGAGGACGAGCACCTCACCGACGCCGGCGAGGCCGACCGGGCCAGCGGCATCCTGGCCACCGAGATCGAGCGCCCGCGCACCGGACCGATGCGCGACATCGTCGCCACCATCCAGCCCGAGCAGGACCTCATCGTGCGCGCCGACGTGCACCGCACTCTGGTGGTCCAGGGGGCCCCGGGCACCGGCAAGACCGCGGTCGGCCTGCACCGCGCCGCCTACCTGCTCTACGCCCATCGCGAGCGCCTGGCCCGCTCCGGCGTGCTGGTGGTCGGCCCCAACACCGCGTTCCTCTCCTACATCGGGTCGGTGCTGCCGGCGCTGGGCGAGGTCGACGTGCGCCAGACCACGGTGGAGCAGCTGACCGCGCGGGTGCCGGTGCGCGCGGTGGACGACCCCGAGGTCGGCGTGCTCAAGGGTGATGCGCGGATGGCCGAGGTGGTCCGGCGCGCGGTGTGGTCGCAGGTCGCAGAACCCGAAGAAGCACTGGTGGTGCCACGCGGATCGCACCGCTGGCGCGTTCCCGCCTACGCAGTGTCGGAGATGCTGGAGGAGATCCGGGCGCGCGGTGTCCGCTACGGCGCGGGCCGCGCGATGCTGCCGCAGAAGCTGGCCCACCTGGTGCTCGTGCAGATGGAGGCCGCGGGCGACTCCCCCGACGACCGGGTGCAGGACGCGGTCGCCCGCTCCCGCCCGGCACGCGCCTACGCCGACGCGCTGTGGCCGGCGGTCGACCCGGTGCGGCTGGTGCTGCGGCTGCTGTCCGACCCCGGGTTCCTGGCCGCTGCAGCCGAGGGTCTGCTGACCGACGAGGAGCAGGCGCGGCTGCTGTGGGCCAAGGCCCCCAAGGGCCCGGCGAGCGCCCGCTGGTCCGCCGCGGACGCGGTGCTGGTGGACGAGGCCGCCGACGTCGTCGAGCGCGAGAGGGCGCTGGGCCACGTGGTGCTCGACGAGGCCCAGGACCTCTCCCCGATGCAGCTGCGCGCGGTGGGCCGGCGGTGCAGCACCGGCTCGGCCACCGTGCTCGGCGACGTCGCCCAAGGCACGACGCCGTGGGCCACCTCGTCCTGGGAGGAGGCGCTGGCCCACCTGGGCAAGCCCGACGCCGACGTCGAGGTGCTCGACCGCGGCTACCGGGTGCCGGCCAGCGTCATCGACTTCGCCGCCCGGCTGCTGCCCACCATCGCACCCGGGCTGGGCGCGCCGGTGGCGGTGCGTGAGCACCCCGGGCTGCTCGAGGTCCGGCCGGTCGCCGACGCGCTGAGCGCTGCGGTGGCGGCCTGCCGGGAGGTGCTGGTGCAGGAGGGCTCGATCGGGCTCATCGTGACCGACGCCGCGGTGGACGAGACGTCGCGCGCGCTGCGCCGGGCC
>JBQCHF010000140.1:0-80200 GCA_051954955.1 Motilibacteraceae bacterium | reverse complement strand
CCCGACCGGCGGTGTTGTCGTCGTCCCGCGTAGAACACCGCTACGCGGAACTCCTCCGCCGTGCCGGACCGGGCGCCATGGCCCGCTCCCTGATCGACGGAAGATCCACCAGACACGTCCTAGAAGGGGGGCTCCTCCGAGCCACCCGGGGCGCCCCAGCCACCGCCGCCACCGCCGGAGGCCGGCGCGGGCGTGGCCCACGGGTCCTCCGCCGGGGCGCCGCCGCCACCGGAGTAGCCGCCGCCACCACCGCCGCCGTAGCCGCCACCCCCGCCACCGCGGCTGGTCTTGGTGACCTTGGCCGTGGCGTAGCGCAGGGACGGGCCGATCTCGTCGACCTCGAGCTCGACCACCGTGCGCTTCTCACCCTCCTTGGTCTCGTAGGACCGCTGGCGCAGCCGGCCCTGGACGATGACCCGGGACCCGCGGGTGAGGGACTCGGCGACGTTCTCCGCTGCCTGGCGCCAGATCGAGCAGCGCAGGAACAGCGGGTCGCCGTCCTTCCACTCGTTGGTCTGGCGGTCCATCTGGCGCGGGGTGGACGCGACGGTGAAGTTCGCGACCGCCGCACCGGACGGGGTGAAGCGCAGCTCGGGGTCGTCGGTGAGGTTGCCGACGACCGTGATGACGGTCTCCCCTGCCATGGCCACTCCTGTCGGGCTTTGTCGATCGGCGGGCGGGCGGTGGGTGCGAACTGCAGGTCTAGCGGGCGGTGCCGACAGCGCCGACGACAGGGGCCGTCAGCGCTGTCGGATCAGCGCTGATCGGGGCGCAGGACCTTGGTGCGCAGGACGGCCTCGTTGAGGTTGAGCTGGCGGTCCAGCTCCTTCACCACGGCCGGCTCGGCGGTCAGGTCGACGACGGCGTAGATGCCGTCGGGCTTCTTCTTGATCTCGTAGGCGAGGCGGCGCCGACCCCACACGTCGACCTTCTCCACGGTGCCCCCGCCGTTGCGGATGACGTTGAGGAACTGGTCGAGGGACGGGGCGACGGTGCGCTCCTCGAGGTCCGGGTCGAGGATGACCATCAGCTCGTAGCGACGCATGCGTGAACCCACCTCCTTTGGACTCAGGCGGCCACGGTCGGTCCGTGGCAGGAGGGCTACTGCGTCCCGCAGCGGGTCTCGGCGGCGTCGGGTGACGCCTGACGTCGGGTGACGCTGAGGACCACTGCGGTGACCGCAAGAGTACCCGGCAGGACCTCCGGCCTTGAAACTCGTCCACAGGCGGCGCACGGTCGAGAGCGCAGGGCGTCGCCGAGGCGGGGCGCAGGGCCCCGGGCGCGCCGGTGGAGGTCGCCATGGCCACCAGTGAGACCAGCCGGAGGAGGGCCGCCCGCGGCGGCGCGCAGCCTCCCGCCGAGCAGCCCCCGTCGGCTCGGTCGGCCCCGTCGGCTCCGTCGGCTCCGCCGGTGCCGCGGCAGCGCCACCCGCACCTGCCCGCGGACGCCCGCGACCACCCGCGCGAGGCGGGCCTGGCCGTCGTCGTGCTGGTCCTCGGGGTCGCGGCCGTCGTCTGCGGGATGGTGGAGGGCTGGCACCTGGCCGGGTCGGTGACCGGGCTGGCCGGGGTGCTGCTCGGCTTCTACGACCAGTACCTGTCCGCGACCCGGGTCGAGCGGATGGTGATCATCCCCGGCCTCGTGCTGGCCGGGCTGGGCCTGGGGCTCTCCCTCGCCCACGGCGGCTTCGCCATCTGAGCCGATAGTCTGAGCCGAGCCGGCTCGCTCGTCCACCGGCCGGCCGCATCGCGCGCACCGTCCCCACCCGGGTCGGCCACCCCGGGCCGGCGTCGGCGGCCGCGTCTACCCTCGGCTCCATGACCAGCCTCGCCCTCGGAGCCCACGTCGACCAGGCCGACCCCGTCGCCGAGGCGGCAGCCCGGCAGACCGACCTGGTGCAGACCTTCCTCGGCGACCCGCAGGGCTGGAAGGCGCCCGTCGTGGCCTTCCCCGGCGGTGCGGGTGCGCTGCGCGAGGCCGTGGCCGCGGCCGGCATCGACCTCTACATCCACGCGCCCTACGTGATCAACGTGGCCACGACCAACAACCGGATCCGCATCCCGAGCCGCAAGATCCTTCAGCAGCACATCGACGCCGCCGCGGAGGTCGGCGCCAAGGCGCTCGTCGTGCACGGCGGCCACGTCCTCAAGGACGACGACCCGGCCGTCGGCATCGACAACTGGCGCAAGACCATCGAGCGGACCGACCTCAAGCTGCCGGTGCTCATCGAGAACACCGCGGGCGGCGCCGGCGCCATGGCCCGCCGGCTCGACGCGATCGCCCGGCTCTGGGACGCGCTGGACGAGGCCTGCGACCTCACCAACGTCGGCTTCTGCCTGGACACCTGCCACGCCCACGCCGGCGGCGAGGAGCTGCGCACCGTCGTCGACCGGCTCAAGGCGATCACCGGTCGGATCGACCTCGTGCACGCCAACGACTCCCGCGACGCCTTCGACTCCGGCGCGGACCGGCACGCCAACTTCGGCAGCGGCCAGATCGACCCCGGCGACCTGCTGGCCGTCGTCACCGCGGCCGGGGCGCCGGTGGTCTGCGAGACCCCGGGCGGGGCGGAGGGCCAGGGCGCCGACATCGCCTGGCTGCGGGAGCAGCTTCCGGCATAGGGCGCGAGCAGCCGCCGGCATAGGGCGGGAGCAGCCGCCGGCGCAGGAGCCGGCGCGGCAGGACAGCACGGCAGGAACGGCGCGGCAGGGCAGTGATCGGTTCGGCGAGCAGACGGGAGCGGCGGGTGCGGCTGGCCACCTGGAACGTCAACTCGGTGGGGGCGCGCCTGCCCCGGCTGCTGGACTGGCTCGAGCACACCGCTCCCGACGTCGTCTGCCTGCAGGAGACCAAGTGCCCGGCCGAGGCCTTCCCGGCGGCGGAGGTGGCCGCGCTCGGCTACGCCACCGCGGCCCACGGCGACGGGCGCTGGAACGGGGTCGCCGTGCTCTCCCGGGTGGGCCTGTCCGACGTCGTGCGCGGGCTGCCCGGCGAGCCCGGCTACCCCGACCCGGGCACGCGGGAGAGCCGGGCGGTGGGGGCCACCTGCGGCCCGCTGCGGGTCTGGTCGGTCTACGTGCCCAACGGCCGCGAGGTGGCGCACCCGCACTACGAGTACAAGCTCGAGTGGCTGGCGGTGCTGCGCGACGTCGTGGCCAACGAGCTGGGAAGCGCCCCCGCCTTCGCGGTCTGCGGCGACTACAACGTGGCCCCGGCCGACGACGACCTCTACGACCCCCGTGCCTTCGTCGGCTCCACCCACGTCACCCCCGCCGAGCGCGACGCGCTGGCGCAGCTGCGCAAGGCCGGCCTGTCCGACGTCGTCCCGCGCCCGGGCAAGGGCGACCGGCCCTTCACCTTCTGGGACTACCGGGCCGGCATGTTCCACAAGGACCTCGGGATGCGGATCGACCTGGTCTACGGCGACCCGGCCCTGGCCGCGGCCGTCCGCGACGCCTACGTCGACCGCGAGGCCCGCAAGGGCAAGGGCCCCAGCGACCACGCCCCCGTCGTGGTCGACCTCGACCTCGACGCGCCCCCAGTGGCCCCGCCCGCCCTCCCTGCGCGCGAGGAGCAGCTGGACCTGCTCGGTGGGGAAGGCGGCAGCGCGGGGTAGGAGCCGGCGTGCAAGCGCAGGGCCCCGGTCCTGCGCGGCCAGCGTGCGCCGGGCCGGCGTCGCGCCGCCGATACGCTCGACCCGCCTGCCCGACCGACCCGCTGACCGGGAGGACCTCCCCATGCCGCTGCGCGTGCGCGCGCTCACCGCCGACGAGCACCTCGCCTTCGTGGCCACGCGCCCCTCGGTGAGCTTCCTGCAGCTGCCCTCGTGGGGCGCGGTGAAGTCCGAGTGGCAGCACGAGAGCCTGGGCTGGGAGGACGCCGACGGCCAGGTGGTCGGCGCCGGGCTGGTGCTCTACCGCAAGGTGCCGCGGCTGTCCCGCTACCTCGCCTACCTGCCCGAGGGGCCGGACCTGCCCTGGGAGCAGGTCGCCGACGACCCCGCCGGCTGGCTCGGGCCGATGGTCGAGCACCTGCGCGGCCGGGGCGCGTTCGGCGTCAAGATGGGCCCGCCCGTCGTCACCCGCAGCTGGGAGGCGGCCACCGTCAAGGACGCGATCGCCGCCGGGGAGGCGAAGCGCCTGGCCGACATCCCCTCCGACAGCTCGTCGGACTCCCCTGGTCCCGACGCCGCCGAGCAGCTGGCCAAGGGGATGGCGGACCTCGGCTGGCGGCCGCCGGACGAGGGCGCCGGGTTCAGCGCCGGGCAGCCGCGCTACGTCTTCCAGCTGCCGCTGGCCGGGCGCACCCCGGAGGACGTGCTGGCCGGCTTCAACCAGCTGTGGCGCCGGAACATCAAGAAGGCGGACAAGGGCGGGGTCGTCGTCCGCGAGGGCGCCTTCGAGGACCTGCCCGCCTTCCACGCCCTCTACGTCCACACCGCCGAGCGCGACCAGTTCATCCCGCGGCCGCTGGGCTACTTCCAGCGGATGTGGAAGGCCATGCGCGCGGAGGACCCGCAGCGGCTGCGGCTCTACCTCGCCGAGCACGAGGGCGAGGTGCTGGCGGCCACCACCATGGTCACCGTCGGGCAGCACGCCTGGTACTCCTACGGAGCGTCGGCGTCGCACAAGCGCGAGCTGCGGCCCAGCAACGCGGTGCAGTGGCGGATGATCCAGGACGCCATGGCCGCCGGCTGCTCGGTCTACGACCTGCGCGGCATCACCGACACCCTCGACCCGGACGACCACCTGTTCGGGCTGATCCAGTTCAAGCTGGGCACTGGTGGCCGCGCCCTGGAGTACCTGGGCGAGTGGGACCTCCCGCTCAACCGGCTGCTGTTCGCCGGCTTCGAGGCCTACCTGCGTCGCCGCGGCGGCGGTGGGACGGACTAGGCGATGACCTTCACGCTGCACATCGACGTCGACCGCTGGCGCGCGCACCAGGACGCGGTGCTCGCCGAGCTGCCCGGACTGGTGCCGGTGGTCAAGGGCGGCGGCTACGGCTTCGGGGTCGCCCGGCTCGGCCGGGAGGCCGCGCGCGCCGGTGCCGGCTGCGTGGCGGTGGGGGTGCCCGAGGAGGTCGTCGACGTCCGCGCCGGCTACGACGGCGACGTCCTGGTGCTCACGCCGTGGCACCCGGCCTGGGCGTCCTCGTGGCTCGGGCCCGACGGGCCGCTCACCGACGACCCGCGCGTGATCCGGACGGTGTCGCACCTCGACGCGCTGCGCGCGCTGGCCGAGCAGGCGCAGCAGTCGGGCGCCGGGCCGCGGGTGGTCCTCGAGGTGGAGACGTCGATGCGCCGGCACGGGCTGCGCCGCGAGGAGTTGGCGGCCGCCGTCGCGCTGCTCGACGCCGTGGCGCTCGAGGGCGTCGCACTGCACCTGCCGCTGGCCGACGACCACCGCGCCGAGGCCCTCGAGCTGGCCCGCGCCGCCGCCGCGGCCGGCATCCCGGTGCGCACGCTCTGGGTCTCGCACCTGGACGGTGCCGCCTGCGCGGAGCTGGCCGCGGCCACCGGGGCGCAGGTCCGCCCGCGGATCGGCACCCGGCTCTGGCTGGGCGACCGTGGCGCCTACCGTGCCACCGGCACCGTGCTGGACGCCCGGCCGCTGGCCAAGGGCGACCGCTACGGCTACCGCCAGCGCAAGGCGTCGGGCGACGGCACCCTGCTCGTCGTCAGCGGCGGGACCGCGCACGGGGTGGCCCTGGAGGCGCCGGCCGCGCTGTCCTCGGCCCGGCAGCGGGCGCAGTTGCTGGCCCTGGGCGGGCTAGAGGCCGTCGGCCGGGTGCTCTCGCCGTTCACCGTGGCCGGGCGCAAGCGCTGGTTCGCCGAGCCGCCGCACATGCAGGTCTCGCTGGTGCTGCTGCCGGCCGGGGTCGAGCCGCCGCCCTTGGGCATCGAGGTCGAGTGCGAGGTGCGGATGACCACCGTGCGCTTCGACCGGGTCGTCGAGGCCTGAAGGCCGCCGCCCCCACGCTCTTGTCGCCGGCCCACCGGAATTCCGCGGGGGCGGCGACAAGGGATCACGGGGCCGTGATCGTTCCGACCGAACCGGCCCGCGGGTCAGCCGGCCCAGCGGCCGGTCACGAAGGCGGCGGCCACCAGGACCGCCAGCGGCGCGGCCAGGGCGACGTAGGCGGGCAGGAGCCAGCGGCGGCGCACGGTGAGGGCGGCCAGGCCGGTCCACAGCGGCCACCAGAGCAGGGCGGCGCGCGGCACCGAGAACCACCAGGTCGAGGTCGCCAGCGCGGTCAGCGAGAGGCCGACGTAGGTGGCCTCTCCCCAGCGGCGGGCCACCAGCAGCCAGGCCGTGACCACGCCCCCGACGAGCACGGCCACCAGCTCGAGGCGGAACAGCACCGCGACGGCCTCGGTCTGCTGGCCGCCGAAGGCCGCGTCCCAGGTGCGCCCGAACGCGGTGACCGGGTCGGTGAGCTGCCGGTACCAGCCGGTGCGCTGGGCGTCCACCCACGCCAGCCAGCTGCCCCGCGTGGCCCGCAGGTAGGCGCCGAAGGCGAGCACGGGCAGCGCCGGCAGGAGCAGCGCGGGCAGGTCCGCGCGCCGCCGCGGACCGCCGGTCAGCCACTCCACCGCCAGGCCGGCGGCCAGGAACAGCCCGCTCACCCGCACCGAGGTCGCGCCGGCGGCCAGCAGCCCGGCGGTCCACCAGCGCCCGGACCGGGCGCACAGCCAGGCCGGCAGGGCCAGGGCGAGGAACAGCGACTCGGTGTAGCCGGCAGCCAGGAACACCGCCGGCGGGGCCAGCACCAGCAGCAGCACCGACCGCCGGCCCACCTCGGCCCCGCCGTCCTGGCTGCCCAGCCGGGCCAGTGCCACCGCGGCCACCGCACCCGCCACCGCCGAGACCAGCAGCCCGGCCGCGGTGAGGTCGAGGCCGGTCCAGCCGAGCACCCGCAGCACCAGCGGCAGCCCGGGGAAGAACGCGGCCAGCGGCGTGTCGGGCTCGGCGTCGTAGCCGCCCCGCGCGATCGCCTCGTAGTGCACGACGTCCCACTGCCGCCACAGCGCCAGGAAGGGGGTCGAGGGGGTGCCGACCTGCCCGAAGAGCGCCCCGGCCGTGGCCGCCACCAGCAGCACCGCCACCCGGCTCCAGCCCCAGATGGCCAGCGCGGCGACGTCGACGTCGTGTCCCCGACGCCCGGCGCGCAGCATCGCCGGCCTAGCCCACCCCGGCCGGCACGACCGGCGCGGGCTCGTCGGCCGGCACCCGGACCGGGCGGGTGCCGTCCAGCACGACGACGTCGGGGGCCCGGTCGAGCGGGCCGCCGGCCGGGTCGTCGTCGACGCCGTCGGCGCGCACCGGGTCGTGCTCGGGGTGCAGCACGTCGCGCACCACCATGGCGGCCAGCCAGAGCAGGCCGGCCACGTGCAGCCAGACGGCGGCGTCGTAGACCGGGCGCGGCAGGCCCCGGGTGTTCGCCGTGAAACCGGCGATGTAGAGCCAGATGGCCACCCAGTGCACCGACTCGCAGGCCTGCCAGATCAGCACGTCGCGCCAGCGCGGGCGGGCCAGCGCGAGCAGCGGCACCAGCCACAGCGCGTACTGCGGGGAGTAGACCTTGTTGGTGAGCAGGAACGCGGCCACCACGAGGAAGGCCAGCGAGCCCACCCGGGGCCGGCGCGGCGCGGCCAGCGCGAGCCAGGCGATGCCGGCGCAGGCCAGCAGCATCACCAGCGACGCGACCGCGTTGAGGAACGACAGGTGCGCGGTCCACCAGCCCGAGCCGGTGACGTAGAAGATCGAGGAGAAGCCGGCACCGCGCTCCCGCGACAGCGCGTAGAAGCGGGCCCACCCGTCGCGGGCGAACAGGATGAACCACAGGTTGACCGCCAGCCAGGAGGCTGCGGTGCCGGCGAACGCACCGGTCCAGGCGCGCAGCCGACCGGCCCGCAGGCACAGGACGAGCAGCGGGCCGAGCAGCAGCACCGGGTAGAGCTTGGCCGCCACGCCGAGCCCGAGCAGCAGCCCGGCCGGCACGGGACGGTTCCGGGCCCACAGCAGCATCGCCACCGCGGTGAGCGCCACGGCGAGCAGGTCCCAGTTGATGGTGGCCGTCATCGCCACCGCCGGGGACGCGGCCACGATCGCGGCGTCCCAGCGGCGGCGCCGGGCGGTCCAGGCGGTGGCGAGGACCGCCACCACGAGCAGCGCGAAGTCAGCCAGCAGGTTGACGTCGAAATAGGTCACCAGCCGGTCGACCGAGTAGCCCGAGCCGGGCACGACCTTCGCGGTCGCCCACATCAGCAGGCCGGTGAGCACCGGGTACTCGACCTGCTCCACCCCCGGCTGGCCGAGGTGCCCGACGTAGGGGAAGAGCTTGTCGGCCAGGCCGCGGCTGCCGAACAGCGCCGAGACGTCCGAGTAGCACAGGTGGGTGAACTGGTCCGGCGACGCCCAGCCGGTGGTCCGGCAGTGCTGCTTGAGCGCCAGCGCGGCCACCATCGTGACCACGGCGAGCACGACGCACACCCGGGTGGGCGTCCACAGCGCGGCGGCCCCCGCCCGCAGGCGCGGACCCACCGGTCCCCCGACGACCTCGCTGAGCGAGCGCACCACCGGGTCGTCCCGGCTGGGGGGCACGACGGCCACCGGGTCGACGGGGATGCGCCCGTGAGCCCGTGCCGCTGCGATCCCTGGGGCTGCGGTCCCTGGGGCTGCGGTCCCTGGAGCAGGGGTCGCGGCGGGGTCGGGCGCCGCGAGGTCCGGCGAGAGCTCGGCCCCGTCCGACTCGTGCTGGTTCACCGGCTGGCTCACGGGCGGCGAGCCTACGGGCCGGTGGCGGCCGTGGGCGTCGAGCCGGCCGGCGCCGTGCTGGTGCCCGCCGGCCGCGCCTGCTGGGTGAGGGTGCCGCCGGAGGTCGCGGTGGGCGCGGCGGTGGGCGCGACGGAGGTGGTCGCGGTGGGCGAGCCGCCGCCGCCACCGCCACCACCGCCACCGGTGGCGGTGGCGCTGGCGCTCGCGGACGGCGTCGGCCCGGTCGAGCCGGTGTCCGTCGAGGTCGGGGTGCTCGTGGCGGAGGCGGTGTCGGTGGGGGTCGGGGTGCCCGAGTCGGTGGGCGTGGCCACCGCCGTCGGCGTGACCGGGGCCGGGTTGCGGGTCTGCCCGATGGGCTGGGCGTTCGGGAAGTCCTGCACCGGCTGCCCCTCGAGAGCGCCCTGCATGAAGGCGGTCCACGTCTGCGCCGGGTAGCCGCCGCCGAAGAAGGCGTTCTGGCCGCCGACGCCGTCCAGGGACACCGTGCCGTCGCCCTTGTAGAACTCCACCGCGGTGGACAGCTGCGGGGTGTAGCCCACGAACCAGGCCGAGTTCGACTCCGCCGTGCCGGTCTTGCCGGCGGCGGGCCGGCCGAGCGCCCGGGCGGCGGTGCCGGTGCCGCGCTGCACCACGCCGGTCAGGGCGTCGTCGATGTTCGCCGCGATGTTGGCGTCGAACGCCTTCTCGGTCTTGACCGCCGCCTTGTAGACCACCTTGGCGTTCGTGCCCTGCTTCACCTGCAGCACCACGTGCGGGCTGTCCACCCGCCGTCCCTGCGCGGCGAAGGTGGCGTAGGCGTTGGCCATCTGGACGGCGTCGACCGAGGCGGTGCCCAGGGTGATGACGGCGTTGGGCTCCAGGCCCGGGGTGTCCTTCGGGATGCCGGTCTGCACCGCGGCGTCGAGCACCTTCTTGGCCCCGAGGTCCAGGGTGAGGTCGACGAAGGCGGTGTTGATGGACTGCTCGATCGCCTCGTGCAGGTCGACCGACTGCCCGTAGTCCTTGCCGAACTCGTTGCGCACCGGCTTGCCGCCCGGCACCTGCAGGGGACTGTTGCCCTGGTAGCGGCTGGACAGCGAGATGCCGTTCTCCAGCGCGGCGACCAGGGTGAACGGCTTGAAGGTGGACCCCGCTTGGATCTGGGCCAGGGCGGCGTTCTGGCCCGGCGCCTTGACGTAGTCCGGGCCGCCGTAGAGGGCGACGATCTCGCCGGTGCCGGGTCGCACCGACGCCAGCCCGGCGTGCACCCCCTTGGCGTTCACAGTCGGGAAGTTGTCCTTGACCGCCTTCTCGGCCGCGGCCTGCGCCGTGACGTCGAAGGTTGAGGTCACCTGCAGCCCGCCGCTCTCGACCGTGGCCTGGTCGAAGCCCTGCGCGACCAGCTCGTCCTCGACCATCTGCAGCAGGTAGCCCTTGGGGCCGCCGAACCGGTCGACCTGCTTGCGCGGCTGCACCTGCGGGAAGCCCTCGGCCTGCGCCTTGTCCCCGCTGGCGGCGGCGTCGGCGAACCCGAGCTTGTGCATGCCGTCGACGACGTAGCTCCACCGCGCCTGGGCCCGCGCCTTGGAGTTGGGGCCGACCGTGGGGTCGTCGTTGCCCGGGCTCTGGATGATGCCCGCCAGGAAAGCGCCCTCGGCCGGGGTGAGCTTGGCGACGTCCTTGCCGAAGTAGGCCTGCGAGGCCGCCTGGACGCCCCAGGCGCCGCGGCCCCAGTAGATGGTGTTGAGGTAGTCCTCAAGGATCTGGTCCTTGGACTTGGACTGGTCGACCTTGATCGCGATGATCCATTCCTTGAGCTTGCGGCTCACCGTCTTCTGCTGGGTCAGGTAGACGTTCTTCACGTACTGCTGGGTGATGGTGGATCCGCCCTGCGAGCCGCCGCCGACCACGTCGCGGTAGAGGGCGCGGGCGATGCCGGTCGGGGAGATGCCGCGGTTGGTGTAGAACGTCCGGTCCTCGGCGGCGAGCACGGCGTCCTGGACGTACTGCGGCACCTTGTCCAGCGACACCGCGGTGCGGTTGATGTCGCCGAACCGGCCCAGCTCGGTCTTGCCGTCGCGGTAGTAGACGACGCTGGCCTGGGCCAGCTGCTGGTCCTTGGGCTGGGGCACGTCGACCAGCGCGTAGGCGGCGCCGAACCCGGCCACCACCAGCGCGACGCCGAGCACGACGATGCCGAGCAGCTGGCGCCAGGACGGCAGGAAGCGCCGCAGCCCGGTGTGCCCGGCCCGCGGGTAGTCGATCTTCACTGCTCGGTCTCACTCCTCGCGACCGGCGACCCGCAGGGGTCGTCCCGACAACAGCTGCACGGATCTGCACGGATCTGCACGGACCCCCCGCGAGCACCCCCGCGGCCCCCGGCGCCGCCATCCGAGGCGGGCCGGGCCGTGGGCCGTCGGGTGAGATCGTCGCAGCCCCGGTACCCCGCTCCCGCCCCGCGCACGCGTGCGCCCTTCCCAGACGCCGACGCGCGGGGCCCGTCGGGGGTTCCGCCCGATCGCTGCGAGCCCGGTCACCCCGGCCGCCGGCAGGCCTGCGGACGGCCGCTCGGTGGCGCCCCGCGCAGGTGCTCGGGCAGAGCACCGAACGGCGCCGGGCGCGTCGCGTTTGCCGCCGGGGCGGGCGTCGCCTATCGTCCCGATGTATCGACTCGATACATCGAGGCGAGTCATCCGGCGGGTCCGGCACCGTCGGCACCGTCGGCACCAGCGGCACCAGCGGGCACCAGCTGCACGGTGGGCCACGAGCGCAGCGGAGGGAGGCGGGCGATGGCACGGCGCGGCACCGGAGTGCTGGAGCTGGCCGTCCTCGGGCTGCTCCATGAAGGCCCGCTGCACGGCTACGAGCTGCGCAAGCGGCTGACTGCCGTGCTCGGCACGTTCCGGGCCCTCTCCTACGGCTCGCTCTACCCCGCGCTGAAGGACCTGCTGGCGCGCGGGTGGATCACCGAGGACGGCGCGGACGACGCCGCCCCGGCGCTCAGCGGCAAGCGAGCCAAGATCGTCTACAAGCTCACCGCCGAGGGCAAGGAGCGCTACCAGGAGCTGCTGGCCTCAGCCGGCCCCGACGCCTGGGACGACGAGGGCTTCGGCGTCCACTTCGCGTTCTTCGCCCGCACCGACGCGGCCGTCCGGCTGCGGATCCTGGAGGGCCGGCGCAGCCGGCTCGAGGAGCGGCTCGGCGGAGCGCGCTCGTCGATGCAGCGCACCCGGGAGCGGCTGGACAGCTACACCCTCGAGCTGCAGCGGCACGGCCTCGAGTCGGTCGAGCGCGAGGTGCGCTGGCTCAACGAGCTGATCGCCAGCGAGACCGACGGCAGGGCGGGCGCCCCCGAGGGCTTCCCCCGGCAGGAGATCCCGCACGACCCCACCTCCAGCACCGGGGGCGAGCACCACCACCGCACCACCCAGAAGCAGGACGCGGCGGGCCACCCGCACCCGTCCGAGACCAGCGACAAGTAGGAGCAAGGAGCACCGGATGGGTTCCCTTCGCGTGGCCATCGTGGGCGTGGGCAACTGCGCCTCGTCCCTCGTCCAGGGCGTCGAGTACTACAAGGACGCCGACCCGCAGCAGCGCGTGCCTGGCCTGATGCACGTGCAGTTCGGCGACTACCACGTCCGCGACGTGGAGTTCGTCGCCGCGTTCGACGTCGACGCCAAGAAGGTCGGGCAGGACCTCTCCGACGCGATCAACGCCAGCGAGAACAACACCATCAAGATCTGCGACGTGCCGCCCACCGGCATCACCGTGCAGCGCGGCCACACCCTCGACGGTCTGGGCAAGTACTACCGCGAGATGGTGACCGAGTCCGACGACGAGCCGGTCGACGTCGTCCAGGCGCTCAAGGACGCCCGGGTCGACGTGCTGGTCTGCTACCTGCCGGTCGGCTCGGAGGAGGCGGCCAAGTTCTACGCGCAGTGCGCGATCGACGCCAAGGTCGCCTTCGTCAACGCGCTCCCGGTCTTCATCGCCGGCACCAAGGAGTGGGCGGACAAGTTCACCGCCGCCGGTGTGCCGATCGTGGGCGACGACATCAAGTCGCAGGTCGGCGCCACCATCACCCACCGCGTGCTGGCCAAGCTGTTCGAGGACCGCGGCGTCACCGTCGACCGCACCTACCAGCTGAACGTCGGCGGCAACATGGACTTCATGAACATGCTCGAGCGCGAGCGGCTGGAGTCCAAGAAGATCTCCAAGACCCAGTCGGTCACCTCGCAGCTGCAGGGCGAGATGCCCAAGCGCAACGTGCACATCGGCCCGTCGGACTACGTCGCGTGGCTCGACGACCGCAAGTGGGCCTTCGTGCGCCTCGAGGGCCGCAACTTCGGCGACGTGCCGCTCTCGCTCGAGTACAAGCTCGAGGTCTGGGACTCGCCGAACTCGGCCGGCATCATCATCGACGCCATCCGCGCGGCCAAGATCGCCAAGGACCGCGGCATCGGCGGTCCGATCCTGTCCGCCTCCTCCTACTTCATGAAGTCGCCGCCGGAGCAGTACGACGACGCGACCTGCCGTGAGCTGGTGGAGAAGTTCATCAAGGGCGAGGTCGAGCGCTGACGCGCTCTACTCCCCTCGGAGTCTTCATGCTTACCTCACGCGATTCGATGAGGTGAGCATGAAGTGATCACGGTCCCGTGATCGTTCCGAGCCCAGCCGGCCCGAGGCCCGGTCCCCACGCAGGGGGCCGGGCCTCGGCCCGTGCCGGGGGCGGTCGGCACGGCCCGTAGCCTGGCGGGGTGGGATTCGTCAGCGACCTGCGCGTCGTCGTGCGCGGTCGCGACTTCCGGCGGCTCTACGCCACCCGGCTCACCTCGCAGTTCTCCGACGGCGCCTTCCAGGTGGCGCTGGCCTCGCTGTTCTTCTTCTCCCCCGAGCGGCAGACGTCGGCGGCCGGGGTGGCCGGCGCGTTCGCGGTCACGCTCCTGCCCTACTCGCTGGTGGGGCCGTGGGCCGGGGTGCTGCTGGACCGGTGGCGGCGTCGGCAGGTGCTGGTGTGGGCCAACGTGGTGCGCACCGCGCTGGTGGTCCTGGTGGCCGCCATGGTCGGTGCCGGCCAGGTCGGGCCCTGGCTCTACGTCGTCGTCCTGTCCTGCCTGTCGGTCAACCGGTTCTTCCTGGCCGGCCTGTCCGCGGCGCTGCCGCATGTGGTGCCCCGCGACGAGCTGGTCATGGCCAACTCGGTGTCCACCACCAGCGGCACCATCAGCGCGCTGGTCGGCGGCGGCGTCGGCTACGGCCTCAAGCGGCTGCTCGGGGAGGGGGACGGCGGCGACGCCCGGCTGGCCCTGGTGGCCGCGGCGCTCTACCTGCTGGCCTCCGCGGTGGCCGCCACCATGGACCGCGACCTGCTCGGCCCGGACCTGGACGGGGAGCGCCAGGGCACCCGGGAGGCGCTGCGGCACGTGGCCCGCGGCCTCACCGACGGCGCCCGCCACGTGTGGCAGCGCCGGTCGGCCGCCCACGCGCTGGCCGCGATCACCGCGCACCGGTTCGCCTACGGCATCTCGACCATCGCGGCGATCCTGCTCTACCGCAACCACTTCAACGACCCCGCCGACGTCGATGCGGGACTGGCCGGCCTGGCCCTGGTGTTCGGCGCGTCCGGTGTCGGGTTCTTCGTGGCCGCGCTGGTCACGCCGCCAGCGACTCGTCGGCTGCGCACCGCCCCGTGGATCGTCCTGTGCTTCGCCGGTGCAGGCGTCGTCGAGCTGGTCTACCTCGCCGCGCTGAACGAGGTGCTGGTGGTGGTCGGCGCCTTCGTCATCGGCGTCGCGGCGCAGGGTTCGAAGATCTGCGTGGACACGATCGTGCAGGAGAGCGTGGCCGACGCCTACCGCGGTCGGGTGTTCTCCTTCTACGACGTGCTGTTCAACATCTCCTTCGTCGGCGCGGCCGCGTTCGCCGCGCTGCTGCTGCCCTCCAGCGGGGCCTCGCGGCTGGTCTACGGCATCGTCGCGGTCGTCTACCTGGCCACCGCGGCGGTCTACTCGCAGGCGAGCCGGCGGGTGCGTGTGGGGGTGTGAGCGACGGCGCGCGCCCGGCTCAGGCCTGGGACGCCTCCGGCTGCTGCGCCCACCACTCGCGCAGCGCCGCCTCGGCCTCCTCGGGCGTCATCGGGCCGCGATCCATCCGCAGCTCCATGAGGTGCTTGTAGGCGCGCCCCACCACCGGACCGGGCCGCAGCCCGAGCAGGGTCATGATCTGGTTGCCGTCCAGCGCCGGGCGCAGGGAGGCCAGCTCCTCCTCCTCGGCCAGCCGGGCGATCCGCTCCTCGAGGTGGTCGTAGGCCGCGGACAGCGCGGCCGCGCGCCGCCGGTTGCGGGTGGTGCAGTCCGAGCGGGTCAGGGCGTGCAGCCGGGGCAGCAGGTCGCCGGCGTCGCGCACGTAGCGGCGCACCGCCGAGTCGGTCCACTCGCCGGTGCCGTAGCCGTGGAAGCGCAGGTGCAGCTCCACCAGCCGGGCGACGTCGGCCACCAGGTCCTTGGGGAAGCGCAGCTCGCGCAGGCGCGCCTCGGTGATCCGGGCGCCGACCACCTCGTGGTTGTGGAAGGACACCCCGCCACCGGGCTGGAACCGCCGGGTCCTGGGCTTGCCGACGTCGTGCAGCAGCGCCGCGAGGCGCAGGGTGAGGTCCGGGCCGGCTGGGGTCGACGCGGCCGTCGACGCGTCGGTCGAGGTCGAGGGCAGGCCGGGCTCCAGGGCGATGGCCTGCTCGAGCACGGTGAGGGTGTGCTCGTAGACGTCCTTGTGTCGGTGGTGCTCGTCGATCTCCAGCTTGAGCTTGGGCAGCTCCGGGAGCACGTGCTCGGCCAGCCCGGTGTCCACGATCAGGCGCAGCCCGCGCACCGGGTCGGCCGAGAGCAGCAGCTTCACCAGCTCGTCGCGCACCCGCTCGGCCGAGACGATGGTGATCCGGTCGGCCATCGCGGTCATGGCGGCCACGACGTCGGCGGCGACGTCGAAGCCGAGCTGGGCGGCGAAGCGGGCCGCGCGCAGCATCCGCAGCGGGTCGTCGGAGAAGGACTCCTCCGGGGTGCCCGGGGTCCGCAGGACGCGCGCGGCCAGGTCGCGCAGACCGCCGTGCGGGTCCACGAACTCGCGCTGGGGCAGCGCGACCGCCATGGCGTTCACGGTGAAGTCGCGGCGCACCAGGTCGCCCTCCAGCGTGTCGCCGAAGGTGACGGCCGGCTTGCGCGAGTCCCGCTCGTAGGCCTCGGCCCGGTAGGTCGTGACCTCGACGGTGTAGCCGGCCTTGCGGGCCGCGACGGTGCCGAAGGCGATCCCGGTCTCCCAGTGCGCGTCCGCCCAGGGTGCGACCAGGGCGAGCACCTGATCGGGGCGGGCGTCGGTGGTGAAGTCCAGGTCCTGCCCGAGCCGGCCGAGCAGGGCGTCGCGCACCGAGCCGCCCACCAGCGCCAGCGCGTGCCCGGCCGCGGCGAAGCGGGCCGCGAGGTCGTCGGCCACCGGCGACACGCGCAGCAGCTCGCTCACCGCACGGCGCTGGGCCTCGGTGAGGTCCTCGCGGTCCCCCGCCTCGACGTCAGGCCGCACGTCCGGCTCGCTGGGCGGTGCGGCCGGGAGCGCGGCGTCGGCGGGTCGGGGCGTCGTAGGCACGGGACCCAAGCCTACGGTCGGCGGTGCGGAGCACCTCGACAGCGCGGTGCGGGCACCTCGACAGCGCGGTGCGGAGCACCTCGATCACGCGGTGCGGGGCGGCCGCCATGACGAGGAGCGGCCTGCTGGTGCACGGGTCCGGGCCGCGCGGCAGGGCCGCTGGCACCGACCGCCTGGTTACGATCGCCGGGTGACCCGCCCCACCCCTGCGCCGACGCCAGGGCGCCGGCCCCGGCGCCGGTGGCTGACGCGGGTGGAGGAGACCAGCGCGGGCGGGCTGGTCGTCGACCTCACCGGTCCCACCCCGCAGGCCGCGCTCATCGGCCGGGTCGACCGGCGGGGGCGGATGCTCTGGTCGCTGCCCAAGGGGCACGTCGAGGCCGGCGAGACCACCGAGATGGCCGCCGTGCGCGAGGTGCGCGAGGAGACCGGCATCAGCGGCCGGGTGGTGGCCCCGCTGGGCACCATCGACTTCTGGTTCGTGGCCGAGGACCGGCGGGTGCACAAGACCGTGCACCACTTCCTGCTCACCGCCACCGGCGGCGAGCTGTCCGACGCCGACGTCGAGGTGGCCGCGGTGGCGTGGGTGCCGCTGCCGGACGTGCGCGCCCGGCTGGCCTATGCCGGCGAGCGGCGGCTCATCGACACCGCCGCCGCGCTGCTCGCGGACAGCGCGTGAGCCCAGCGCTGCCGATCGGCGCAGCGCAGGCTCGGCCGCTCCCGGTCCGGGTGCTGGCAGGGTTCCTCGGCACGCTGATGGCGCTGGGGGTGCTGCTCGCCGGGCTGCTCGTTCCGGCCGCGCCGGCCGCGGCGGGCACCCGCGGCGCGGTGGCCGAGCAGACCCGCGCCCAGACCACCGCCGACCTGCCCCTGCAGGTGGTCCTCGACTCCCTCACCCCGCCCGTGCCCCGCCCCAAGGGGCGGCTCGCCGTCACCGGGCACGTGGTCAACGCCGGCAACGCGACGGTCAAGAACGTGTCGGTGCGGCTGCGGCTGAGCCGGGTCAAGGTGGTCAGCCGCGGCGACCTGGCCGCCCTCGCGGCGGGCCGGTCGGTGCGCGACGGCAGCCCGATCGGCCTGCCCGGCACCTCCGCGGACGTCGGCGACCTGGTGCCCGGGGCGAGCGCTCCGTTCACGCTCACCGTGGCGCTCGACGACCTCCGGCTCGGTGCGCTCGGCGTCTTCCCGCTGTCGGTGGAGGCGCGCGGGGTGCGGGCCGGGGGTCAGGACGGCGGCTACCTGCGCCGGCTCGGGATCACCCGCACGTTCCTGCCCTGGGCCCCGGACCCGCTGGAGGCGGTTCCGACCCGGCTCGCGTGGGTCTGGCCGCTCGCCGACGTGCCGCACCGGCGGGTGGACGGGGTGTTCGTCGACGACGACCTCGCCGCCTCGCTCGCACCCGGGGGACGGCTCGAGGGGCTGGTGCAGGGGGCCGCCGGGCGGCCGGTCACCTGGCTGATCGACCCGATGCTGCTCGACGACGCCCGGGCGATGAGCCAGGGCTACCGGGTGGCGGCGCCCGGCGCAGGGTCATCAGGGGCAGGGTCGACGGCGGGTGGGTCGGGCGGCCAGCCGGCCGCCGCGCCCGAGCAGGGCACCGGCGGGACCGCCGCGCGAGCCTTCCTCTCGGACCTGGTGGCCGCCACCGGGACCGCCGACGTCGTCGCCCTGCCCTTCGGCGACCCCGACGTCCGCGCGCTGCTGGCGGCCGGTCAAGCCTCGGTGCTGCCGCCGGCGGTGGCCCGCGGCCGGTCCACCGCCACCGACGTGCTCGGCCGCCCGGTCACCACCGCGGTCGCCGCCCCGCCCGGGGGCTTCGCCGGCCAGGCCGAGCTCGAGGCGCTGCGGGCGGCCGGCTCGGACGCCGTGCTGCTCGACGGCCGCGCGCTGACCTCGACCTCTCCCGGCACCCCGACCGGCCGCGCCACCCTCACCGTGGGCGGGGCGGCCGAGCCGGTGGCGCTGTGGGACCCCACGCTCTCCCGGCTGGTCTCGACCGCGCCGAGCGGTCCCGGTGGCGCGCTGCTGGCCCGCCAGCGGTTCCTCGCCGAGACCGAGATGGTGACCGCCGAGAGCCCCGGCGTGCAGCGCACCGTCGTCATCGCCCCGCCGCACGACTGGGACGTCGACCCGCAGCGGGCCGCCCAGCTGCTCTCGCTCACGGCGTCGGCGCCCTGGCTGCAGCTGGTCACGCTCTCCGAGGCGCTGGCCGTGCCGCCCCCCGACGTCGACCGCGGCCCGCTGGTCACCGCGCCCCCGCCCGCCAGCGACGACGAGGGCGCCGCCCCGGGCGACCGGGCGCGCGTGACCCCGCTGCCCACCGACTACGTGCAGGCCGTGGGGAGCACGGTGGCCCGCGGGCAGAGCGCCGCGGCCGTGCTCCAGGACCCGACCCCGGTCCGCACCGGCTACCAGGTGGAGGGCGAGCGGCTGGTCTCCGCGGCGCTGCGCACGGACCTGCGCCGCGGCCGCGCGCTGCTGGACCAGACCCGCTCCGCGCTGGCGGCCCGGATCGACGCCGTGCGGATCCTGCCGGCCAGCGCGACCCTCGGCTCCAGCGCCGCCGACATCCCGGTGACCGTGGTCAACGACCTGGACCAACCGGTCACGGTGAAGGTGGCCTTCTTCTCCGGCTCGCCCCGGCTCACCGTGCGCCCACCCGGCCCGGTCACCGTCGCCCCCGGCAGCAAGGCCCGCGTGCTGGTGCCGGTCACGGCGCGCGCCAACGGCGTGGTGGACATCGGCGCCCGGCTGCTCACCCCGGCCGGCGAGCCGCTCGGGGACGCCGTCGCGGTCCGGGTGCGGATCGCCCAGTACGGGCTGGCCGGGGTCCTGGTCACGGCCGGGGCGGCGCTGCTGCTCTTCCTCGGCGCCGCGCACAACATCTACCGGCGGGTGCGCGGGCGCCGGGCGACGTCGGAGCAGGCGGCGGGTGGTGCGGGCGCTCCCTCGCAGCCGCCGGCCGCTGTCGATCAGGCGGCTGTCGAACAGGCCGCTGTCGATCAGGCAGCTGGCGATCCGGCCGCTGACGATCAGGGCAGTGCCGATCAGGGCAGTGCCGATCAGGGCGGTGTCGATCAGGGCAGTCCCGGTGCGGGTGATGCCGGCGCTGGCGAGGACGGCGCTGGCCAGGACGGTGCAGCGCCCGCTCCCGACCGCAGCCGCGCGGAGCGCCCCGGCACCGGCGACGGCAGCGCGCACCCGCTGCCCGGCCCGCGCTGACCCCGGCGCCACGGCCGGGGAACGACCGACCGGACCTGTGCCGGCTCGGGACCTGCTCGGCGAGGGTTGCGCAGGCGCCGCCGGTGAGAGGCTGTCAGGCGTGGAGGAGCGCAGCGGGATCCCGACCGACCTGGCCGAGGACGCGCCCGAGGACCAGCCCGCTCGGCAGCCGGCCGGGCCGCCGCAGGACGTGACCGCCCCGTCCAGCCCGGGTGCCCCGACGTCGGCGGCCTCGACCGCAGGGGTCCCAGGGGCGGCGGGGGCCGCAGGGGCCTCGGGAGCCGCAGGTGCGGAGGGCACCCGGCTGCTCCGGTCGAGCACCCTCATGGCCGCCGGCACGGTGGCCTCCCGGCTGCTCGGCTTCGTCCGCAGCATCGTGCTGGTGGCCGCCATCGGCACCGCGCTGCTGGGCTCCACCTACACCGTCGCCAACACCGTCCCGAACACGATCTACATCCTGCTGGCCGGGGGGGTGCTCAACACCGTCTTCGTGCCCCAGCTGGTGCGGGCGATGAAGGAGCGCTCGGACGGCGGCGAGGAGTACGCCCACCGGCTGCTCACCGTGTGCTTCACCGGGCTGGCCGCGATCACCCTGGTGGCCACCCTGGCCGCCCCGCTCGTGGTCCGGCTCTACGCCAGCTCCTCCTGGGGCGGCCGGGAGCTGGAGGTGGCCACCCTCTTCGCCTACTGGTGCCTGCCGCAGATCCTCTTCTACGGGGTCTACACGGTGCTGGGCCAGGTCCTCAACGCTCGCGGCAGCTTCGGCCCGATGATGTGGGCTCCGGTGCTCAACAACGTCGTGGTCATCGCGGTGTGCGCCGTGTTCATCGCGATCGGCCGCACCACCGACACCGCCACTATCAGTACCGCCCAGATCACGCTGCTGGGCGTCGGCACCACCCTCGGGGTGGTCGCGCAGGCGCTCGTGCTGGTCCCCGTGGTCCACCGCACCGGCTACCGCTACCGCCCCCGCTTCGACTGGCGCGGCTGGGGGCTGGGCCGCGCCGGTGGCCTGGCCGGCTGGACCCTCGCCTTCGTCGCGGTCAACCAGCTCGGCTACCTGGTCATCAGCCGGGTGCTCACCGGCGTGGACCAGCGGGCCGCCGAGGCCGGGCTGCACGTCGGCGTCGGCCTGAACGCCTACACCAACGCCTTCCTCGTCTTCCAGCTGCCGCACGCGGTGGTCACCGTCTCGGTGGTCACCGCGATGCTGCCCCGGATGAGCGCGGCCTTCACCGAGGGCCGGCTGGACGCGGTGCGCGACGACCTGTCCCAGGGTCTGCGGCTGGTGGCCGTCGTCGTGGTGCCGGCCGCGGTCGCCTTCCTCGTGCTCGGCCCGGAGATCGGCACCGTGCTCTACGGCAGCGCTGCCGGGGCGCCGGGTCCGGGCGGGCCATCGGCGAGATCCTCGCCGGATTCGGGCTGGCCCTGGTGCCCTTCAGCGCCCAGTACCTCCTGCTCCGCGGCTTCTACGCCCAGGACGACACCCGCACGCCCTTCCTGGTCGCCTGCGTGATCAACGTCGTCAACGTGGCCGGGTCGCTGCTGGCCGCGGCCGTGCTGCCGCTCACCGAGGTCGCCACCGGTCTCGGCGTCGTCTACGGCGTGGCCTACGCCGTCGGCTGGCTGCTGTCGCTGGTCCTGCTGCGGCGGCGGCTGGCCGGTGGCCGGTCCGAGGCGGCGATGGCGGGATCGACCCGCGAGCCGGTGCTCGACGACGGCCGCTCGCTGCGCCTGGTCGTGCGGGTCACCCTGGCCGCGGCCCTGGCGGGGGTCGCGGCGGTGGTGGTGGTCGGCGTGCTCGAGCGGGTGATCGGCACGGGCGTGGGGGCGGCGCTCGTCACGCTCGTGGTCGCCGGGGCCGTCCTCGCCGTCGGCTACCTGGCGCTGGCCGCCCGGATGCGGGTGGAGGAGCTCACCTCGCTGCTGGGCCCGGTCCGCGACCGCCTGCCCCGGCGGCTGCGCGGCGCCTGATCACCTGACCCGCTGACCGTTCGACCAGGCTGGCCGGGCCGGCCGGCCCGGCCGGCTGACCCGCACCCCGGGTCGGCCGGACGGTTCACCGCATGGTCGCCGGCGCGCCGGCCGACTCTGAGGCCGTGGTCCGTCTGTCGGTCGTCCGCGACCCGGCGCGCGCACCGGACACCGGCTCGATCGTCCTCGGCTGGCTGGTCCGGGTCGCCGTCGTGCTCGGTGTGCTCGGCGTGCTCGCCTTCGACGGCATCGCGCTGGGCACCGCGCACCTGAGCCTGGCCGACCAGGCGACCACCGCCGCGCAGGCGGCCAGCGACCGCTGGATGGCCAGCCACGACGTGCAGGCCGCCTACGACGCGGCCGTGGCCGCGGCCCGCGAGGCGAACCCGGACGACACGGTGCGCACCGACGACTTCACGGTCACCCCGGACGGCCACGTCACCCTCACCCTCGAGCGCGAGGCGCACAGCATCGTGCTGCGCAGCCTGCCGATGACCAAGGCCTGGGTGCAGGTGGTCGAGACCGGCTCCGCGCACCAGGCCACCTGATCCGAGGTCATCGACCGCGCCACCCCTGCGCCCCCCGCGGCCCCTGTACCACCAGACCCACCCGCACCACCCCCAGGACGAGAGCGCACCGTGACCGCACCGACCACCCGCTGGCGCTCCGTCGTACCCCGCCCCCGGTCGGTGGGCCGGCACCGCTCGCTCCCGGCCCTGCTCACCGGCGGCTCCGCCGCCCTGCCCAACGGCGGCTCCGCCGCCCTGCCGAACGGCGCCGACGAGCCTGGGCCGCAACGGGCGCACCCGGCCGAGCGGGTGCCTAGCATGGACGGCGTGGGGCTGGGGGATGTGCCCGGGGCCCGCGTCGCGGGGCGGTACCGGCTGACGCGGCCCGTTCCGACGCATCCGGCCCAGCAGCGGGTCCAGCACCCGTTCTCCCAGCCCTCCGGCCCCTCACCCGCTGCGCCGGCCGAGCCCGACCCGGCCAGCGCCGTCAGCGGCACCCTGGACCCCGGCGACGACCGCGGCGACCGCGATTCCCGGCCAGCCCACCGCGTCACGGGCCGCGCAGCCACCAGGCAGCCGGTCCCGGGTCAGCTCTGGCTGGCGCAGGACGAGATCCTCGGCCGCCCGGTGCTGGTCCGGCTGCTGCCGGCCGACGACCCGGGCGCGCAGTCCCTGCTCGCCGCCGCCCGACGCGCAGCGCGGCTGGTGGACCAGGGCGCCCTCGCGGTGCTCGACGCCGCCGTCGGCCCGCTCACCCCGCCCGACCTGGACGCCGCCTCCTCGCCCCCGGCCGGCCCGGCCGAGGGGGCCGCGGGAGCGCACCCGGCACCGGACGAGCTGCCCCGGGTGGTCTACGTCATCGGCGAGTGGGTGGAGGCGGTCGACCTCGCCACCCTGCTGGCGCAGGGCCCGCTGCCCGCCCGGGAGGCGGCGCGGATCGCCGCGGAGGTCGCCAGGGTGCTCGGGCACGCCCACGGCGAGGGGCTGGCCCACCGGCAGGTCGTGCCCGAGGACGTGCTGCTCACCGAGACCGGGCGGGTGGCGCTGGCCGGCCTCGGCGTCGAGGCCGCGCTGCACGGCCAGGACGAGAGCGCCACCGAGGAGGCGCGCCGCGCCGACCTGCGGGCGGCCGGGGCGGTGCTCTACGCCGGGCTCACCGCCCGCTGGCCGCTGGAGCCCCCGCACGCGGGCACCTCGCTCCCGGCCGCGCCACGCGAGGGCCTGCTGCCTTGCTCGCCGCGCCAGGTGCGGGCCGCGGTCCCCACCGACCTGGACGAGCTGGCCTGCCGGGCGCTCGGCACCGCCCGCCGCGGGCAGCTCCCGGTCGCCTCGGCCGACGAGCTGGCCGACCTGCTCGAACGGGCCGGCTCGGGCCGGGGGGCCGGCAACTGGACCGCGGCGGCCCGCGGGAGCGCCGAGTGGAGCGAGGCCCGCTGGAACGACCCGTGGGACGGGGCGTGGCCGGACCGCGACGCCCCCACCGAGCCCGACGAGCACCCCACCGGCACCTGGCCGGTGGCCCCGGAGGGCCGGCGCACCGTCGGCGCGGCCGCGGCCGTCGTCGGCACCGTGCTGGCCGCGGGCGTCGCGCTGCTGGCCTGGCAGGTCCTGGCCCCGGTCGACGCCGGGCCGCGGGTGCTCGCCCCCAACCCGGGCGCCGTCGCGGCCGAGGACCCTGGCGCGGTCGGTGCGGGCGAGGGCCCGCTGCCCGTGGTGGCGGCCCGAGCCTTCGACCCACAGGGCGACGGGCACGAGGACGACGCCTCCGCGGTGCTGGCCCTGGACGGCGACCGCGGCACCGCGTGGACCACCCAGACCTACTACGGCTCGCCGCACCTGGGCGGGTTGAAGGACGGGGTCGGGCTGGTGGTGGACCTCGGCGCCGTGCGCGAGGTCCGCACCGTGGGGCTCGACCTGCTCGGCCGGGGCACCGACCTGCAGGTCCGGGCCGCCGTCGTGCCGGCCGGCACGGCGGCGGGGAGCAGCGGCCCCGCGGCACCGCCGGCCCAGGTCGACGGCTTCCCGGTGCTGCTGGGCGAGGCCACCGACACCGGGTCGTCGGTGGCCGTCCGCGCCCCGCAGCCGGTGAGCGCCCGCTACCTGCTGGTGTGGCTCACCGCGCTCCCACCGGTCTCCCCGGCGCCGGCCGGCCCGGCCCAGCCCGGGTCGTCGATCGGGTCGGGCAGCGGCTCGAGCCGGGGTTCGGCAGGGGGGCGGACCGCCGCCTTCCGTGGCGGCGTGGCCGAGGTGCGGGTGAGCGGCCCGGACCCGACCGCGCGCTAGCGTCGGCCGGCGGTCCTCCCGCGGCCAGCCGACGCCCACCCCCGAGCTCGTCCCACCCATCAGCCCGTCCCACCCCTCCCCACTCCGCTGTCGAAGGGAAGCGCCGCGTGCCAGTCGCCGGCACCACCCCGGCCGCCGCCCCGGACGGCGCGGACCCGCGCTCGGACCTCGAGCTGATGGCGGCCCACGCCGCGGGGGACCCGGCCGCGTTCGGCGAGGTGGTCCGCCGCCACCGCGACCGGCTCTGGGCGGTGGCCCTGCGCACGCTCGGGGACCGGGAGGAGGCCGCCGACGCGCTGCAGGAGGCGCTCGTGTCGGCCCTGCGCGCCTCGGCCGCCGGGCGGTTCCGCGGGGAGTCCGCCGTCACCACCTGGCTGCACCGCATCGTCGTCAACGCCTGCCTGGACCGGGTGCGGCGCGGGCGGGTGCGGCCCACGGTGCCGCTGCCCGAGTCCGACGCGCTCGCTCCCGCCGCCGCGGACGAGATCGGGCCCCGCGAGACCGCCCTCGTCGTCGCCGACGCCCTGCGGCTGCTCCCCGCCGAGCAGCGCGCGGCCATCGTGCTGGTCGACCTCGAGGGCTGGTCGGTGCAGGACGCCGCCGACGCCCTCGGGGTGGCCGCCGGCACGGTCAAGTCGCGCTGCGCCCGCGGCCGCGCCCGGCTGCTGCCGCTGCTCGCCGGGCTGCGGGAGAGCCCCGCGCCCCCCGACGGATCCGGACGGGCCAGCGGGAACCCGCCCAGGCCTCACGACGTCCCACCGCAGACCGCGCCGACGCTGCCCGCCGCCGTTCGGAAGGACCTCCCGTGACCGCCGTCCCACCCGTGCGTGCCGCCGCCACGGGTGACCACCCCAGCGACGAGGTGCTCGCGCTCTCCCTCGAAGGGGGGGCCACGGCCAATGACGGGGCGCCGGACCCGGGCGAGGGCCTGCTCGGCCGCGACGAGCTGGCCGAGGTGGAGCAGCACGTGGCCGGGTGCGGCCCCTGCCGCGCCCGGCTGGCCGACCTGGCCGAGGTCCCGGGCCTCCTGCGCCGCCTCGACGCCGACACGCTTCAGCCCGGCACCCTCCGGTCCGACACCCGGATGCCCGACGACGTGGCCGAACGGCTCGACCACGCGCTGCGGGAGGCCGCGACGTCCACCAGCGCGGACAGCACAGCAGGCGCTGCAGCAGTCACCACCGCAGACGTCTCCCCGGCTGCTCACCCCGCGGCTTCCGAGCAGGGCGCGGCCGGCCGCAGCCCGTTGTCGGGCGCCGTCGTGCCCCTGCGGCGCCCGCACCGGCCCCGGTCCACGGTCCTGCTCTCGGCCGCGGCGGCGGTGGCCGCCGTCGGCCTGGTCGGCGGGGTCCTCTGGGGAGCGGTGAGCGGCTCCGGTGGCAGCGCCGGGAGCACGGCCAGCGCCGGCGGGGTCTCCGGGCCCGCCCTGCCCTCCGCCGGGAGCGCCGCGGGCTCGGCCGCCGACGTCGCCGCCCCGGTGCTGGTTCGCACCGCCCTCGACCTCGACGCCACCACCCTGGCCGCCGGCGTGCGCTCCACTCTGCGCACGCCCCCGACCGCGCCGGTCCCGCTGGCGACGTCGACGGCCGGGGGGCCCGCCTCCGCCGCGGCGGGTGCCGGGGCCGGGCCGCTCGCCGGCCTGCTCACTCCCGAGGCCCTGCGCAGCTGCGTCCAGCGCCTCGACCCGGGTCAGCCGCTGCGCGAGGTGCTCGCCGTGCGCTGGCAGGGCGACCCGGCGGCCGTCCTGGTGTTCGGCACGCCCGGCGACCCCGGCCACGTCGACGCCTACGCGGTGGTGCCCGCCTGCCCGGTGGGCGAGTTCCTGGGGTTCGTCCGGCTGCCCGCCTGATCCCGTCCCCTGCGCCCGCACCGGGCGCACCGGCCGTACCAGCCGCACCGCCGGCTCGGCGCCGCCGGTCGGGGAACAGTCCGGTCCTACGATCGGTTGGCGCGACCACGGGGCCGACGCCCCGGACACCCGCCGCGCCAGCCGTGCCGAGACGAACCGAAGGACTGCACCGTGAGCGACAGCGACGTGCGCAACGTCATCATCATCGGGTCCGGACCCTCGGGCTACACCGCCGCCGTCTACGCCGCCCGCGCCAACCTGGCCCCGCTGGTCTTCGAGGGCTCGGTCACCGCCGGTGGAGCGCTCATGAACACCACCGAGGTGGAGAACTTCCCCGGCTTCCCCGACGGCATCATGGGCCCGGACCTGATGGACAACCTGCGCAAGCAGGCCGAGCGGTTCGGCGCCGAGCTGGTCACCGACGACGTCGTGACCGCGGACCTGACCGGCGAGGTCAAGGTCGTCACCGACAGCGCCGGCACCGAGCACCGGGCCAAGGCCGTCATCATCGCCACCGGCTCCAAGTACCGCGAGCTCGGCCTGCCCGACGAGAAGCGACTGTCCGGGCACGGCGTCTCCTGGTGCGCCACCTGCGACGGCTTCTTCTTCCGCGAGCAGGAGATCGTCGTGGTCGGCGGCGGCGACTCCGCCCTGGAGGAGGCCACCTTCCTCACCCGCTTCGCCAGCAAGGTCCACCTGGTGCACCGCCGCGACTCGCTGCGCGCCAGCAAGATCATGCAGGAGCGCGCGTTCGCCAACGACAAGATCGTCTGGGAGTGGAACAGCGAGGTGGTCGGCATCGCCGGCCAGGACAAGGTCACCGGCGTCCGCCTGCGCGACACCGTCACCGGGGCCGAGCGCGACCTCCAGGTCACCGGCCTGTTCGTGGCCATCGGGCACGACCCGCGCAGCGAGCTGTTCGAGGGCCAGGTCCACCGCGACGAGGACGGCTACATCCTCGTCGAGGCCGGCACCACCCGCACCAACCTGCCCGGGGTGTTCGCCGCCGGCGACGTCGTCGACCACACCTACCGGCAGGCCATCACCGCCGCCGGCACCGGCTGCTCGGCCGCCCTGGACGCCGAGCGCTACCTGGCCGGCCTCGAGGACGCCGAGCTCACCGGCGACCCGGTGCAGGCCAGCGTCACCACCACCGTCTGAGACGGCCAGCCCCAGCAGCTGCGCCGCTCAGTCCCAGCCGCCCAACCCGACCACAGAGGAGCCACCTGCCGTGGGTGCCACCAAGACCGTGACCGACGCGACCTTCACCGCCGAGGTCCTGCAGAGCGACAAGCCCGTCCTGGTCGACTTCTGGGCGGTGTGGTGCGGACCGTGCCGCCAGGTCGCCCCGATCCTCGAGGAGATCGCCGAGGCCCACGGCGACAAGATCCAGGTGGTCAAGCTCAACGTCGACGAGAACCCGGAGACCGCCGCGGCCTACCGGGTCACCTCGATCCCGACGATGAACGTCTACCAGGGCGGCCAGGTCGTGAAGACCATCGTCGGCGCCAAGCCCAAGGCGCTGCTGCTCAAGGACCTCGAGCCCTTCCTCGCCTGACGCAGAGCTCTACCTGACACAGAGCTCCATCTGCCACAGGCCCCACCGCACCTCCACCGCTCGCCCACCGCGTCGACCCCGGCGCCGGTGGGCGAGCTGCGTGTGGGGCACGCTCGACGGTGCCGGACTGCTCCGGACTGCTTCGGACTGCTCCGGACTGGGACGGGCTGTCGTAGGAGCCGGGCGGCGACGTAGCATCCGAGGTCGGCCCGCCACGGTCAGTGACGCCCCTGGCACCCGGCGATGCCGCCTCTTCGGGGAACTCCCTCCCGGCGCACCGCGGCAGACGGCCCCACCCCGCCCGAGAGAAGGCTGACCGCCCGCATGACGTCCACCCCTCGGTACCGGCTCGGTGACCGCGACCCCGCGGTGGCCGAGATCCGCGACAAGCTGGTGCAGATCGGCCTGCTGCCGACCGGCGGCGGGGCTACCGACCCGGGGGCCGAGGAGACGTTCGACGCGGCGCTGGACCGCGCGGTGCGGGCCTTCCAGCAGGAACGCGGCCTCACCGTCGACGGGGTCGTGGACGCCGACACCTACCGCACCCTCGACGAGGCCCGCTGGCGCCTGGGCGACCGGATCCTCAGCCACACCGTGTCCCACCAGCTCGTCGGCGACGACGTCGCTGCCCTGCAGCGGCGCCTGTCCGAGCTGGGCTTCGACACCGGACGGATCGACGGGATGTTCGGGCCGGAGACCGCGAGCGCGCTGCGCGAGTTCCAGCGCGGCGTCGGCCTCACCGCCGACGGCACCTGCGGGCCGGCCACGTTCAAGGCTCTGGACCGGCTGGCCCGCACCGTGCGCGGGGGCCGGGCGCACGCCCTGCGCGAGGAGCTGGCCCTGGCCGGCAGCGGCCCCGCGCTGCACGGCAAGGTCGTCGTGGTGGACCCGGGGCACGGCGAGCGGGACCGCGGGGTGGTGGCGAACGGGCTGGAGGAGGCCGCCGTCGTGGAGGACCTCGCCGCCCGACTGGTGGGCCGGCTCACCGCGACCGGCGTGCTCGCCTTCCTCACCCGTGGCGCGGAGATGGCCCTGCCGGACTCCGAGCGCGCCGCCTTCGCCAACGCCGCCGAGGCCGACCTGCTGGTGTCGCTGCACACCGACGGGTCCGCGAGCCCCGCGGCCAACGGGGTGGCCACCTACTTCTACGGGCACGATGGCCACGGACACTCCAGCGCGCTCGGGGAGCGGCTGGCCGAGCTCGTGCAGGCCGAGGTCGTCGGCCGCACCGACCTGCTCGACGGCCGCACCCACGCCAAGACGTGGGACCTCCTGCGCCGCACCCGGATGCCGGCGGTCCGCGTGGAGATCGGCTACCTCACCCATCCCGGCGACGCCGCCCGCCTGGCCGACCCCGGGTTCCGGGACACGGTGGCCGAGGCGCTGGCGGTGGCCGTGGGCCGCCTGCTCGCACCGGCCGACGCCCAGGTGCACCCGCTGGAGGGCGCGGTGACCGCCCCGACGTCGGGGGCCGCCGAGGCGCTGGCGGGCTGAGCGGCCGGTCCGACCGCAGACGGGCTCACACCGGCCGCAGCACCGGGTCGGGGTTCATCGAGCCGAGCAGCCGCTCCAGCGCGACCTCGACGTCCTCCCGCCAGGACAGCGCGTTCTTCAGCTCCAGCCGCAGCCGCGGGTAGCGGGGGTGCGGACGGACGGTCTTGAACCCCACCGCGAGCAGGTAGTCGGCCGGCACCAGGCAGCGCCGGTGGGCGACGTGGTCGCTGCCGCGCCGTCCACCCAGCCGGCTGTCACCGAGCACCGCCGCCGGGTCCGGCTCCTCGCCGTCGGTGGGCCGCGCGTCACCGAAGGCCTCGATCGCCTTGATGCCGCGCCGGCTGAGGTCCTTGGCCACGGACTGCACGAGCATCCGCCCCAGGCCGCCGCCGGCGAACTCCGGCCGGACCGACGCGGTCATCAGCAGCACCGCGTCGGCGGACACCGGGGAGGTGGGAAAGGCCACCGCACGCGGCACGTAGACCGGCGGGGCGTAGAGGACGTAGCCGGCGGGCACGGCGTCGACGTAGACGATCTTCCCGCACGAGCCCCAGTCCAGCAGGACCGAGGAGACCCACGCCTCCTTCTCCAGACCCGGGTCGCCGGACTCCTCGGCCCGCTCGCGCGCCACCGGGTCCAGCTCCCAGGCCACGCAGCGCCGGCAGCGCGAGGGCAGGTCGTCGAGGTTGTCCAGGGTCAGGCTGGCCACGCGACGGGACATCAGCACCCTCCTCGCCGTCGCCACGTGCCGGACCCGCGGCCGGTCGGTGCCGGACCGGACCCCGACGCGTGCCACACTCGTGACACACTCGGGTCACCCCCGATAGCACCCTCGACGCACCCGCGCCACCTGCCGCTCCGGCCGAACCGTCCGACCACGACTCTAATGTCCGGTCACCGGACCGGGAAGGCGCCCGCACCTCGGAGCAACGCATGCCGGACGACCAGCACAGCGTCCCCCAGCCTCCCGGCACGGTCCCCCACCCTCCGGGCGCTGCAGGCTCCCGGCTGGACCGCTACGTCGACCACTACGCCGCCCGCACCGCCACCATGACGGCGTCGGAGATCCGGGCGCTGTTCGCCGTGGCCAGCCGGCCCGAGGTGGTGTCGCTGGCTGGTGGGATGCCCTACCTGTCCGCGCTGCCGCTGGACGCCGTGGCCGGCACCCTGGACCGCCTGGTGCTCGAGCGGGGCACCACCGCCCTGCAGTACGGCTCCGGCCAGGGCGACGAGGTGCTGCGCGAGCAGACCACCGAGGTCATGCGCCTGGTGGGGATCGAGGGCCACCCCGACGACGTCGTGGTCACCACCGGCAGCCAGCAGGCGCTCGACCTGGTCACCCGGATCTTCGTCGACCCCGGCGACGTCGTGCTGGCCGAGGCCCCGTCCTACGTCGGCGCGCTGCAGACCTTCCGCAGCTACCAGGCCGACGTCGTGCACGTGGCCATGGACGACAAGGGCCTGGACCCGGTGGCGCTGGAGGACACCCTGGTCCGGCTGCGCACCGAAGGGCGCAAGGTCGCCTTCCTCTACACGATCCCGAGCTACCACAACCCGGCCGGGCTCTCCCAGCCGGAGCACCGCCGCGAGGAGGTCCTCGCGGTGGCGCAGCGGCACGGCCTGCTCATCCTCGAGGACGATCCCTACGGCCTGCTGGGCTTCGACGGCGCCCCGCTGCGTGCGCTGCGCGCCGACGACGCCGAGGGCGTGATCTACCTCGGCTCGTTCAGCAAGACGTTCGCGCCGGGCTTCCGGGTCGGCTGGGCGCTGGCGCCGCACGGCGTGCGGGAGAAGCTGGTGCTGGCCAGCGAGGCGACCCAGCTGTGCCCGTCGGCCTTCAGCCAGCTCGCCGTGTCGGGCTACCTGGCCACCCAGGACTGGAAGGGCCAGATCGCCACCTTCCGGGACCTCTACCGCGAACGCCGCGACGCCATGCTCGACGCCCTCGGCTCGGCCATGCCGGCCGGCACCACCTGGACGGTGCCCTCGGGCGGGTTCTACGTCTGGCTCACGCTGCCCGAGGGCTTCGACGCCCGCGCCATGCTGCCCCGCGCGGTCACCGCCCGGGTCGCCTACGTCCCCGGACCGGCCTTCTACGCCGACGGCGACGGCGCCCGGTCGATGCGGCTGTCCTACTGCTTCCCGGACCCGGACCGGATCCGCGAGGGCGTGCGGCGGCTGGCCGGCGTCATCGAGGAGGAGATCGAGCTGCGGGACACCTTCGGCCCGCTGCCGGGTGACGGTGGCGTCCGTCCCCTCCGGGACGGCGACGGGCCCGGTCCCGACCTCGCCTGAGCCGAGTCCCCAGAGCACTGCCCCGGCACTGTCCCGGCACTGCCCCGACCCTGTCCCTGCCCTCTCCCTGCCTGCCCGTCTCGAGTCCTGGAGCACCCGTGAGCGACCTCCCGCACGTCCTCGTCCTGGCCGGCGGCCTGTCCCACGAGCGTGACGTCTCCCTGCGCTCAGGCCGCCGGGTGGCCGAGGCGCTGCGGGAGGAGGGCCTGGAGGTCGAGGTGGCCGACGCCGACGCCACCCTGCTGGCCCGGCTCGAGGGGCCGGCCGGCCCGGGCGGCCGGCCCGACGTCGTGCTTCCGGTGCTCCACGGCGCCGCCGGCGAGGACGGCGGGGTGCGCGAGGTGCTCGAGCTGGTCGGGCTGCCCTACGTGGGGTCCACCCCCAGCGCCTGCCGACTGGCCTTCGACAAGCCCACCGCCAAGGCGGTCGTGGCCACGGCCGGCCTGGCGGTGCCGGCCTCGGCCGCGCTCGCGCATGCCACCTTCCGCGAGCTCGGCGCCGCCCGGGTGCTCGAGGCCCTCGTCGAGCGGCTCGGGCTGCCGCTGGTGGTCAAGCCCGCCCGCGGCGGATCCAGCCTGGGCATGACCGTGGTGCGCGAGGCGGGGGCGCTGCCGGCCGCGATGGTGGCCGCCTTCGCCTACGGCGACACCGCACTCGTCGAGCGGTTCGTCGAGGGTGTCGAGGTGGCCGTCGGCGTGCTGGAGGGGACCGAGGACGGTCCGCAGCCGCTGCCCGCGGTGGAGATCGTGCCCGACGGCGGGGTGTACGACTACACCGCCCGCTATACCGCCGGGGCGACGGAGTTCTTCGTGCCGGCCCGGCTGTCGCCGGCGGCGGCCCAGGCGGCCGCGGCCGCCGCGCTGACGGCGCACCAGGCGCTCGGGCTGCGCGACCTGAGCCGTACCGACCTGATCGTGGATGCCGCCGGCACGCCGTGGTTCCTGGAGGTCAACGTGGCGCCCGGCATGACCGAGACGTCGTTGTTCCCGCAAGCAGTTTCGGCGGCCGGTCGCTCGCTGGGTGCGGTCTACCGGAGCCTGGTGGACGCGGCGGGGGCGCGCCGCCGGGCCTGAGTCTCGCCTGAGTCTCGCCTGAACCTCGCCGGGGCGCCGGGGCGCCGGGATCGGGGGTCAGGACGCTGCGCGGCCCTCGTCGTCGGGTGCCAGCAGGCCGACGATGCGCTCGAGGTCCGGGATGCTGGCGAACTCGATGGTGATCTTGCCGCGGTTGCGCCCCAGGTCCACCTTCACCCGGGTCTCGAACCGGTCCCCCAGGCGCGCCGCGAGGTCCTGCAGCGCCGGGGCGACCGGCTTACGCCCGCGCGGGCGCGGGGCCGGGGCGCCGGGGACGTCGCCGAGGGCGACCATCTCCTCCACCGCCCGCACCGACAGCCCCTCGGCCACGATCCGCTGGGCCAGCCGGTCCTGCGCCTCCGTCTCGTCCAGACCGAGCAGGGCGCGGGCGTGCCCGGCGCTGATCACCCCGGCGGCGACCCGGCGCTGGACCGCCGGGGAGAGCTTGAGCAGGCGCAGGGTGTTGGAGATCTGCGGGCGGGACCGGCCGATCCGCTGGGCCAGCACCTCGTGGGTGCAGCCGAAGTCCTTGAGCAGCTGGTCGTAGGCGGCCGCCTCCTCCAGCGGGTTCAGCTGGCTGCGGTGCAGGTTCTCCAGCAGCGCGTCGCGCAGCAGATCCCCGTCGTCGGTCGAGCGGACGATCGCGGGGATCCGGTCCAGCCCGGCCTCCCGGGACGCGCGCCAGCGGCGCTCGCCCATGATGAGCTCGTAGCGCTCGCCCTCGCCGTCCGGCGCACCGACCGCGCGGACGACCACCGGCTGGAGCAGGCCCACCTCGCGGATGGAGTGGACCAGCTCGGCCATCGCCTCCTCGTCGAACACCTGCCGCGGCTGGCGCGGGTTCGGCGAGATGGCATCCAGCGGCAGCTCGGCGAACCGGGCCCCGGGGACCGCGGCCAGACCATCCTCCGCCGCAGCCGCCTGAGCCACCTGACCCTCGGCGGCCCCGTCGACTGCGACCGGCGCGTCGGGTGCGGAGGCTGACGGATCCGACCCCTCCTCCGCCCGTTCGACCGGGGCGCTCGCCGCCGAAGGCTCGGCCCGCTCGGGGAAGAACACGTCGACCGGTCGGTTGGCGGTGGGCCGCTGCTCGGTGGCCGGCCCCTGCGGGATGAGGGCCCCGAGGCCGCGTCCCAGTCCGCGTCGGCGGTCGTTCACGTGGTCCTCCTGGTCGTGCTGCCTCGTGCTGGCTGGTGCCGGCTGGTGCTGGGTCGGGTCCTCCGGCGCCCGGTGCTGCCCGGGGGCTTACCGACGACGGAGGGTCAGACTACCGGGCCCTGGCGCACACCACGGGGCGCTGCGCACACCGGTGCCCTGCGTCTGCGCGCAGGTCAGGCCGGCTGCTCGTGGGCCGGTCCGGAACCCCGCTCGGCCATCTCGCGGGCCGCCTCGAAGTAGGACAGCGCGCCGGTGGAGCCGGGGTCGTAGGTCATGACCGTCTGCGCGTAGCTGGGCGCCTCGCTGATCCGCACCGACCGCGGGATGGTGGTGCGCAGCACCACCTCGGGGAAGTGGGCCCGCACCTCGTCGGCCACCTGCGCAGCCAGCCGCGTCCGCGCGTCGTACATGGTGAGCAGGATCGTGGACACGTGCAGGCCGGGGTTGAGGTGCGCCTTCACCAGGTCCACGTTGCGCAGCAGCTGACCCAGCCCCTCCAGTGCGTAGTACTCGCACTGGATCGGGATGAGGACCTCGCGGGCAGCCACCAGGGCGTTCACGGTGAGCAGCCCGAGACTCGGTGGGCAGTCCACCAGGACGTAGTCCAGCGGCTGCTCGCCGGCCGCCGCGCGGGCCTCCGCGTAGCTGGCGAGCGCCCGCTGCAGCCGGCTCTCCCGGGCCACGAGCGACACCAGCTCGATCTCGGCGCCAGCCAGGTCGATGGTCGCCGGGGCACAGCTCAAGCCGGCGACGTCCGGGACCGGCCGGACCACCTCGATCAGCGGACGGCCTTCCACCAGCACGTCGTAGACGCTCGGCACGTCGCTGTGGTGGTCGATCCCCAGCGCAGTCGATGCGTTGCCCTGCGGGTCGAGGTCCACCACCAGGACGGACGCGCCACCGAGGGCGAGGGCCGCAGCAAGGTTCACCGTGCTCGTCGTCTTACCGACCCCACCCTTCTGGTTGGCGACGGTGAGCACCCGGGTCACCGGGGGACGGGGCAGCGGCGCACCGAAGGCGCCGGACCGGACCCGCACCGCCGTCTCGGCCTCGCGAGCGATGGGAGTGTCACTGCTTGTTTCACGTGGAACAGCGGGCGGAACGTCCGCCGCGAGCACCACGTCGGAGCCGTGGAAGGAGCGCGAGACGTCGACCGCAGGCGTGGCGGCCTCGGCATCCTCGACACCGACCACCTCGTCAACGGAGCCCGCGTCCTCTCCGGCACCGGCCTCCGCTGTCCCGGTCTCTGCCACTGGTGCCTCCAGGTCCGAGCCGAGCCCCGGCCATCCCAGCGCTCCGCTGCTGCGCGTCGTGGCGTCCGTCGGCCAGCCGAGCCCGGTGGTCGCCAGCGGCCCGTCGCCGGGCTGGGTCGGTGTCATCGTCCACTCCTGTTGCTCTGCGTCCTGCGCTGCCGTGCGCGGCGGCCGCGCGACGCCAGGCCTGTCGTGCCGCCCCCCGCGGTCATGCTCGAACGCGGTGCCCGCGCCCCCTGGTCACCCAGCAGCACGCGCACCACCCAGGTCGGATCGGTCGCCGTTCCCAGCTGCACGACCTCCGCCCGCTCGGCGCCCCACTGCTCCAGCAGCGGTTCCGCCACCGCCAGTTCCTCCGCGGCCGTGCTGCCCTTGAGTGCCAGCAGCTGGCCGTGCGGCACGACCAGCGGGAGGCACCAGGCGGCAAGTCGATCCATGGGCGCCACAGCCCGGGCCGTCGCGACGTCGAACCCACGCGCCCCGTGGAGGTCCTCAGCCCGCGCCCGGACCACCTCGACCGACCCGCCCAGCCCCAGGTCCTCCACCACCTCGGAGAGGAACTGGGAGCGCCGGAGCAGTGGCTCGACCAGGGCGACCCGGAGATCAGGTCGACGCAGCGCGATGACCATACCGGGCAGGCCGGCCCCTGAGCCGACGTCCACCACTCGCACGTCCGCCGGGATCAGCTCGGTGAGGACGGCGCAGTTGAGCAGGTGCCGGCTCCACAGCCGCGGGCGCTCGCGGGGACCCAGCAACCCGCGCTCGGTACCGTCCTCGGCCAACCAGCGGGCGTAGCGCTCCACCAACGGCAGGCGTTCACCGAATGCCGCCGCGGCCCGAGCGTCCGGCTGCTCAACCGGTTCGGACTCGCTCACACCCACTCCTCATCGTGTTCCACGTGAAACAGAGGGCTCGCGTGCCGGGCTGTTTCACGTGGAACCGACCCGGCTGGCGAGCGAACACGACGGCCCCGCCCACCCGGGACGGGGCCGCTGCCGATCCAGTGCGCTCAGGAGGCGGGGAGCACGACGACGCGACGGGACGGCTCCTCACCCTCGGACTCGCTCGTGAGACCCGCGGCCGCCACTGCGTCGTGCACGACCTTGCGCTCGAAGGCGCTCATCGGCGCTAGGCGCACCGGAGCGTTGCCGGTGCGCGCCTTGTCCGCCGCCTCGCGGCCGATCCGGGTCAGCTCCTCCCGCCGCGCGGCGCGGTAGCCAGCCACGTCGAGCATGAGACGCGATCGCTCACCGGTCTGGGCCTGCACCGCCAGCCGGGTCAGCTCCTGCAGCGCCTCCAGAACCTCCCCGTGGCGCCCGACCAGGTCCTGCAGGTCGCCGCCGACCACCGAGACGCTGGCCCGCTCGCCCTCCACGTCCATGTCGATGTCGCCGTCCAGGTCGGCGATGTCCAAGAGGCCCTCGAGGTAGTCGGCAGCGATGTCACCCTCGCGCTCGAGGCGCTCGAGCAGACGAGCTCGCCGGCCGGGGGTCGCGCCCTCGCCCCCCTCGCCCTCGTCGTCGCTGACGGCGTCCGTCGGCTCGCCCTGCTCGATCTCGGTCGGCTCGCTCTGCTCGACCTCACTCTGCTCGACCTCGCCGTGCTCGACCTGCGACTGCGGCACGTCGGTCTGCTCGCTCACGTCTGATGTTCCTTCCGGGTGGTGCGACCTGCTGGTCGCGACGCTCACAGGGATGGCGCACCCTCGCCCGGACCGGGCGGCAGGTGCGGCGGGTCAGCTCTGGCGCTTGCCGCGAGGCTGCCGCTTGGGCTGCTGGCGCTGCCCTCGGCCAGGACCGGCCGGGCCTCGCTGGGCCCCGCCCGGCACCGGACCGGCGGGTGCGCTGCCAGGAGCCGCCGCCGCGCCGGGCACCGAGGCTCCGCCGTCGCCGGGCAGCGCGCGGGCCTTGGAGGCCTTGGCCGCCTTGCGCGCCTCGAGGCGCTTCTCGGCCTCGCTCCCGATCGCCGGCATCCGGTTGATGACGTAGAGCTGCTGCCCCATCGACCAGACGTTGGTGGTGAGCCAGTAGATGAGGACGCCGATGGGGAAGTTGATTCCGGAGATCAGGAAGATCAGCGGGAAGATGTACAGCATGATCTTCTGCTGCTGGGCGAACGGTCCGGTCTGCGCCGTGGCCGGCATGTTCTTCGTCATCAGCTGACGCTGCGTGTAGAACATCGACGCCGACATCAGGACGATCATCACGGCCGCCACCACGTGCACGGCGACCGGGCTACCGGTCTGGCCGGCCTTGACGAAGGTGGACGAGATCGGGGCGCCGAAGATGGTCGCGTTGGCCGCCGAATCCACCTGGGCCGCGGTGAGCACCCCGAGCGCCTTGCCGTGCGAGGCCCCGTTGAGCACCCGGAACAGGGCGAAGAAGATCGGCGACTGGATGAGGATGGGGAAGCAGCTGGCCAGCGGGTTGGTGCCGGTCTCCTTGTAGAGCTTCATCAGCTCCTGGGACTGCTTCTCCCGGTCGTCCTTGTACTTGGCCTGCAGCTCCTTGATCTTCGGCTGGAGCTGCTGCAGCCCGCGTTGGGACTTGATCTGCTTGACGAACAGCGGGATCAGGACGATCCGGATGACGATCACCAGGCCGACGATCGACAGGCCCCACGTCCAGCCGCCGTCCGGGTTCATCCCCAGCGCGGTGAACAGGCTGTGGAACTGGACCATGATCCAGGAGACGACCCACTCGATGGGCGCCAGGAGGGTGTTCACAGGTGGTCAGGCTCCCTGGTCAGTTCCGCCGCTGGTCTCGGGCCATGCGGTCGGGTCGGTGTTCTGGGCTGGCGAGGCGAGGTGCGCCGGTGCGGGTGCCGGATGACGCCTGGTCCACCACCGCGTCCATCCCCGCCATCCGGTGGTCTTGGCCGGAACGGGGTCGATCCCGCCCGGGTTCCACGGGTGGCAACGGAGCAGCCGCCGGGCCGTGTACCAGGTGCCCCGCAGCGTGCCGTGCACCCGCAGGGCCTCGAACCCGTAGTGGGAGCAGGATGGGTAGAACCGGCAGACCGGGCCCAGCATCGGCGAGACGGTCAGCTGGTAAAGGCGGATCGCCGCGAGCAGCACCAGCGTGACCGGGTTGCGCACTCCGCCCCGCCACACCGACAGCAGCGGCTCACGCCCGGCCGGCACGGACGCCCGGCCGGCACCCCCGTGGACCTTCGACGCGATGGCCGACCTCACGACGGCTCATCCCGCAGCCGCCGGGCCAGCGCCCGCAGGGCCCCGTCAAGGTCGGCGGCCAGCTCCGCCGACGTCGCCTCCGCAGCGGCCGGGTTGGCCCGCACCACCAGGACGAGCCCGGCCGGCAGCTGGTCCAAGCGTCCCCGGAGCAGGTGACGGAGCCGACGCTTGACCCGGTTGCGCACCACGGCGGGCCCCACGGCTCGCGAGACCACGAGACCCGCCCGCGCCGGAGCGGCGTCGGACGGGCCAGGGGGGTTCGGGCCATCGCCCGCGGTGGCTGGCGCCGGGCCGCGGGCGTGCAGCACGAGCGTGGACCGGCCGACCCGGACGGTGCCCGGGCCACGACGGACCGCTGCGGTGAACTCGGAGGACCGCCGCAGTCGAGCCCGGGCCGGCAGCACGGGCGAGACCGTCAGGCGGACAGGCGCGCGCGACCCTTGCTGCGGCGCGCCGAGAGGATGGCGCGGCCGGCGCGGGTGCGCATCCGCAGCCGGAAGCCGTGCGTCTTGGCGCGGCGGCGGTTGTTCGGCTGGAAGGTGCGCTTGCTCACGTCAGTGCTCCAGGGAAGGGCGGCGGGACACCGCGGTGGGGCCGGTGCTGAAGGGTGGAACCCGCGGGTCGACCCGGTCGGCACCGGACGCCCACGTGGACCGAGACAGACGGATACGTGGGCATGCGGCGGCGGCCGTCGACACGACAGCGTCACGGTACGGGCGGGTCGGCGAGCGGGTCAAACCGGCGCCGGCCCTGCCCGTCCTGAATCGGCCGCCGACGGGTAGCGGGTCAGGCTCGCATGCCGTCGGCGCGTGGACGGGGCGACACGCCGGTGCGTGTGAACGCCGACCGCCCAGTTCTGCCGATCCGCTTGATGCGGGCTCCACGGAGTTGTTAGCGTCGCCCGCTGCCGGTGACCTCCTCGTGACCACGGGGGTCCTCCGGTCCGCCTCCCGGCGGGTCCGGCCCGCTCTCGTCCAGCCCCGTGCGGACCCGCTCGCCGTGCGCCGCCCGCGTACGCGCCGCTCTGCATCCCCAGGTTGTGGACAAGGGTGTGGACGGAGCGTCCGGTGGTTGGTTGGGTCGAGCGACGGCGGAAGCAGCGGGAGGCGCGGACGTGGTGAACGAGGCGTCCGCACCGGACCTGGCCGCCGTGTGGGCGCAGACCCTCGGCGAGCTCACCGCGGGCGACGACCTGCTCCCCACCCATCGCGCCTTCCTCCGGCTGACCCGGCCGGTGGGGCTGCTGGACGGCACGGCGCTGCTGGCCGCACCCAACGACTTCACCAAGGGTCAGCTCGAGACCGACCTGCGCCCGCTCATCACCACCTCGCTCTCCGCCGCGCTCGGCCGCGAGGTCCGCATCGCCGTCACCGTCGACCCGGACCTGCTGGCTGCCGAGGAGTCCGAGGGCGCCGCGGCGTCGGCCGAGGCCGCCGCCGAGCCGGAGCCGGCGGCGGGCACCCTCGACCAGCGCCCAGACCAGCGGACCGACGAGCGGACCGACGAGCGGCTCGCCGCCGGCGCCGACAGCCGTCCCTGGGACTCCCCCGGCGGTGTCGACCGGCCCACCGACCCGTCGGCGGACCTCGGCTGGACCCCGGTGCGCCCGGGTGGGCGGGACACCGGCCGCCGGGACAGCGAGCCCACCCGGCTCAACCCCCGCTACGTCTTCGAGACCTTCGTGCCCGGCGCCTCCAACCGCTTCGCGCACGCCGCGGCCGTCGCGGTGGCCGAGGCACCGGCCAAGGCCTACAACCCGCTGTTCATCTACGGCGATTCGGGTCTGGGCAAGACGCACCTGCTGCACGCCATCGGCCACTACGCCCAGAACCTCTACGGCGGGGTGCGCGTGCGCTACGTGAGCTCGGAGGAGTTCACGAACGACTTCATCAACTCGATCCGCGACGACAAGGCCAGCGCGTTCCAGCGCCGCTACCGCGACGTCGACATCCTCCTGGTCGACGACGTCCAGTTCCTGGAGAACAAGGAGCGGACGCAGGAGGAGTTCTTCCACACGTTCAACACGCTCTACAACGCCAACAAGCAGATCGTGATCTCCAGCGACCGGGCGCCCAAGCAGCTCACCACGCTGGAGGACCGGCTGCGCTCGCGGTTCGAGTGGGGCCTGATCACCGACGTCCAACCCCCGGACCTCGAGACGCGGATCGCCATCCTGCGCAAGAAGGCCGCCCAGGACCGGCTGGCCGCTCCGCCCGAGGTGCTCGAGTACATCGCCAGCAAGATCGCGACCAACATCCGGGAGCTCGAGGGCGCGCTGATCCGGGTCACCGCGTTCGCCAGCCTCAACCGGCAGGGCGTCGACCTCGCCCTGGCCGAGATCGTGCTCAAGGACCTCATCCCCGACGACTCCGGTCCCGAGATCACCTCAGCCACGATCATGGCCCAGACGGCCGCCTACTTCGGGCTGAGCATGGAGGACCTGTGCGGGTCCTCCCGCTCACGGGTGCTGGTCCAGGCTCGGCAGATCGCCATGTACCTGTGCCGCGAGCTCACCGACCTGTCCCTGCCCAAGATCGGGCAGCAGTTCGGTGGCCGCGACCACACGACGGTCATGCACGCCGAGAAGAAGATCAAGGTGCAGATGGCCGAGCGCCGGTCCACCTACAACCAGGTCACCGAGCTCACCAACCGGATCAAGTCCCAAGCCCGCCAGTCGTGACAGCCCGCCAGTCGTGACGGCGCGTCGATCGTGACGGCCCGCCCGCTGGGACCCGTCGTCCTGCCCTCACCCCGAGTGCGGCGCGTGCTCGGCCTGCCCGGCTCACGCGCCGTTCTCAGACGCCCTCGCAGCGTCCACCGGGCGCCGTGCCCGCGCCGCGGCCCGACCCACACCCCGCACCGCGGCTCCTGCACGCCCCGGCTCGGGGAGTCGGCCAGCGCGGATAGCACGCACCAGCGCTCTCCGCACGCGTGCACACCTTGGGGACAACCCTGTGGATGGAGGCACGTCGGCGTGGGACGGCCTGGGTACGGGCCGGGACGACACCGCCGTCTCCACAGACCACCCCGTCTCGTCCCGATGTCCCTCCCCAGGTGGCCAGTGTCTTCCTCCGCCCGCTGACCTGCGACGATGCCGGTTGTCCACATCGTCCACGCCCCCTATCCCGACTCCTTCCTTCATCTCTTGGAGGGAACTTCCACACACCATCTGGGCCGGCCCGGATGTGGACGGGCTCTCGGACGACCACCTCGACGCAGGGATGCTCCTTCCCGGCGGAGGTGATGCCCGAGGCGACGGGCGGGGGGCAGACGTGGCAGGCTCCGCACCTGCAGCAGTACGACGGGCCGCGGCACGACCGGCTGTGCCAGCAGCGGTCCGAGCAGCCACAGGACCGGCCACCTCGGGTGGCCGCAGCAGGAGGGGTGACCGGTGAAGATCCGGGTCGAGCGTGACGTCCTCGCCGAGGCCGTGGCCTGGACCGCGCGCAGCCTGCCGCCGCGTCCCCCGGTGCCGGTGCTCGCCGGCCTGCTGCACGAGGCCGACCAGGGCCGGCTCACGCTGTCCGCGTTCGACTACGAGGTGAGCGCCCGCGTCGAGGTCGACGCCGACGTGCTCGAGCCCGGCCGCGCGCTGGTGTCCGGCCGGCTGCTGGCCGACATCACCCGCAGCCTGCCCTCCCGCCCGGTGGAGCTCGCCCAGGACGGCCAGAAGGTGGCTGTCACCTGCGGCAGCGCCCGGTTCACCCTGCTCACGCTGCCGGACGACGAGTACCCGGCGCTGCCGGAGATGCCGGCGGCCGCCGGCACCGTGCCCGGCGACGTGTTCGCCGCCGCGGTGGCCCAGGTCGGGGTGGCCGCCGGCCGCGACGACACCCTGCCCGTGCTCACCGGCGTCCGGGTCGAGATCGACGGCAGCCGGATCACCCTGGCCGCCACCGACCGCTACCGGCTCGCCGTGCGCGAGCTGCACTGGGACCCGGAGCAGGCCGAGGCCTCGGCCATCGCGCTGGTCCCGGCCCGCACGCTCACCGACACCGCCAAGGCGCTGGCCTCCGGCGACGCCGTCACCGTGGCGCTGGCCACCGGCGGCAGCGGCGAGGGCCTCGTCGGGTTCCAGGCCGGCGGCCGGCGCACCACCACCCGCCTGCTGGACGGGGAGTTCCCCAAGTACCGCTCGCTGCTGCCGTCGGAGTCCAGCTCGGTGGCCATGGTCGAGACCGCCGCGTTCGTCGAGGCCGTCCGCCGCGTGGCGCTGGTGGCTGAGCGCAACACTCCGGTGCGGCTGGCCTTCACCGACGGCGTGCTCACCCTGGAGGCGGGCACCGGCGACGAGGCGCAGGCCTCGGAGTCGCTCGAGGCCAGCCTGCAGGGCGAGGACATCACCATCGCCTTCAACCCCGGCTACCTGCTCGACGGCCTCTCGGCCATCTCCTCGCCGTGGGCCCGGTTGTCGTTCACCGCCTCGACCCGTCCCGCGGTCGTGACCGGCGCCGCCACGGCCGACGCCGGGCCGGACGACACCTACCGCTACCTGCTCATGCCGGTCCGCCTGTCCGGCTGACCCGGCGACCTACTCGAAGAGCCTGCGCCGCCCGTGCACGTCGCCCACCTCTCGCTGCTGGACTTCCGGTCCTACGCCGCGGTCGAGCTGCCGCTCGCACCGGGGGTGACGACGCTGCTCGGACCCAACGGGCAGGGCAAGACCAACCTGGTCGAGGCGGTGGGCTACGTCGCCACCCTCGGCTCGCACCGGGTCTCGACCGACGCCCCGCTGGTCCGGCTGGGGGCGCCGAGGGCGATCGTGCGGGGCTCGGTGGTGCGCGAGGGCCGGCCCACCCTGGTCGAGCTGGAGATCACCCCCGGGCGGGCCAACCGGGCGCGGCTCAACCGGGCCCCGGTGCCCCGCCCCCGCGAGGTCCTGGGCGTGCTGCGGACCGTGCTGTTCGCGCCGGAGGACCTGGCGCTGGTCAAGGGCGACCCCTCCGAGCGGCGCCGCTTCCTCGACGAGCTGCTGGTGGCCCGGGCCCCCCGGTTCGCCGGCGTGCGGTCGGACTACGACCGGGTGCTCAAGCAGCGCAACGCGCTGCTGAAGTCGGCCGGCGCCGCGGTGCGGTCGGGTCGCGGTGACGTGCACACCCTCGAGGTCTGGGACGCCCACCTGGCGCGCACCGGGGCGGAGCTGCTGGCCGCGCGGCTGGAGCTGGTCGAGGCGCTGCGCCCGCTGGTCGTGGCCGCCTACGACCAGCTGGCCGCGGGCAAGGGCGGTGCCCCCGCCCCCGCCGGCCTGGCCTACCGCAGCTCGCTGACCTCCTCCGCCGGCCGGGACGACGGGCAGCCGGACGCCGAGGCCGCCGCGCTGCCCACCGACCGGGGCGAGCTCGCCGCGGCGCTGCTCGAGGCGCTGGCCCGGGTGCGGCGGCAGGAGCTCGAGCGCGGCATCAGCCTGGTCGGCCCGCACCGGGACGACCTGGTCCTCTCCCTCGGCCCGTTCCCGGCCAAGGGCTACGCCAGCCACGGCGAGTCCTGGTCGTTCGCGCTCGCGCTGCGCCTGGCCTCCTTCGAGCTACTGCGCGCCGAGGGCGGCGCCGGCGGCGATCCGGTCCTGGTGCTCGACGACGTCTTCGCCGAGCTCGACGCCGACCGGCGCGACCGGCTGGCCGCGCTGGTCGCGCCGGCCGAGCAGGTGCTGGTCACCGCGGCGGTGCCCGAGGACGTGCCCGCGGTGCTGCGCGGGGCGCGGGTGCAGGTCTCGGCCGGGCAGGTGCAGGTTGCCTGACGACGAGCCCGACGACGAGCCTGGCGACGAGCTTGGCCAGGAGCCTGCCGGGGGCGCCCGGCAGCCGGCGCAGCAGGAGCCGGGGGACGAGCGCACCCTGCGCGCCGGCCTCGACGTCGCCCGCGAGGCGCTGGCGGCGGCCCGGGCCGCGGCCAAGGCCCGGGGGCAGAACCCCTCGAGGGACGGCGGCGCGGGCGCGCGGTCGCGGCGCATGGACGCGCGCCGCCGCAGCGGGGCGCACCCGGACGACCGGGACCCGCAGCCGCTGGGCCGCACGCTGGACCGGCTGGTCGCCGATCGCGGGTGGGAGGTCGACCTGGCGGTGGGCGGGGTGATCGGCCGGTGGGCGCAGATCGTGGGCGCGGAGGTGGCGGCGCACTGCACCCCGGAGTCGTTCGAGGACGGCACCCTGGTCGTCGTCACCGACTCCACCGCCTGGGCCACCCAGGTCCGGCTGCTGCGCACGGACCTGCTGCGCCGGATCGCCGAGGACCTCGGCGCCGGCGTGGTCCGCCGGCTGGAGGTGCGCGGACCCTCGGCGCCCAGCTGGCAGCGCGGGCGCCTGTCGGTGCGCGGGCGGGGCCCGCGCGACACCTACGGCTGAGCCGGGCCGGAGCCGCGCCAGGCTCGGCGCGTCCATCGGCCCGTAGAGGCTCTGACCCCCCGGGGGTCGGTATCCCCCCAGGTGCCAGCCCCGTCCGTGCGCCCAGCGGGCCCGTTACGGCGCGTTGGGACCGGCTCGGGGTGGTCGACGGGCGGTAGGATGAGGGGAGTTCCATGCAGCGGGCCCCGCTGCGGCCCGCAGGCGCCACGTGCGCGTGCCGGCCTGACGTGCTCGAGAAGGGTGCACTCCCCCGTGGCCGACGCGCTGCCCCAGCCCCAGCCGGACGACGAGCCGGCCCCCCAGCCGATCGACCAGTCCGCGACGCCCGAGGACAAGCAGCACGCCGAGCAGTCCGCCGGGTCGACGCCGCGTGGCCATGGGGGCGGCGACGAAGGTGGCAACGGCGGCTACGACGCCAGCGCGATCACCGTGCTCGAGGGCCTGGACGCGGTCCGCAAGCGCCCGGGCATGTACATCGGCTCCACCGGTGAGCGCGGGCTGCACCACCTGGTGTGGGAGGTCGTCGACAACTCCGTCGACGAGGCGCTGGCCGGCTACTGCGACCACATCGACGTCACCCTGCTCGCCGACGGCGGGGTCCGCGTGGTCGACGACGGCCGCGGCATCCCGGTCGACATCGTCCCCAGCGAGGGCAAGCCGGCCATCGAGGTCGTGCTCACCGTCCTGCACGCCGGCGGCAAGTTCGGCGGCGGCGGCTACTCCGTGTCCGGCGGTCTGCACGGCGTCGGCGTCTCGGTGGTCAACGCGCTCTCCCGCCAGGTCGACGTCGAGGTGCGCCGGCAGGGTCATGTGTGGCGGCAGACCTACGACCTCGGCGTGCCGCGCGCCCCGCTGTCCCAGGACGAGGCCACCGAGGTCACCGGCACGACGGTCACCTTCTGGCCCAGCGACACCATCTTAGAGACCACCGAGTTCGACTGGGAGACGCTGCGCACGCGCTTCCAGCAGACCGCGTTCCTGAACAAGGGACTCACGATCACGCTCACCGACGAGCGGCCGGACCACCTCGACGAGGACGGCGGCCAGCGATCGGTGAGCTACCGCTACGACGGCGGCCTGGTCGACTACGTCACCCACATCAACTCGGGCAAGAAGAGCGAGGCGGTCCACCCGGAGGTCATCGACATCACCTCCGAGGACACCGAGAAGGCGATCGCGGTCGAGATCGCGATGCAGTGGACCACCGCCTACAGCGAGTCGGTCTACACCTTCGCCAACAACATCAACACCCACGAGGGCGGCACGCACGAGGAGGGCTTCCGGGCGGCGCTCACGCGGCTCATCAACGAGTTCGCGCGCGGCCAGAAGATGCTCAAGGAGAAGGACGAGAACCTCGTCGGCGACGACATCCGCGAGGGCCTCACCGCGATCATCTCGATCAAGCTCGGCGAGCCGCAGTTCGAGGGCCAGACCAAGACCAAGCTCGGCAACACCGAGGCCAAGACCTTCGTGCAGGTCACGGTGTGGGACCAGCTCGGGCACTGGCTCGAGACCCACCCGAACGAGGGTCGCGACATCGTCCGCAAGGCCATCCAGGCCAGCGCGGCGCGCATCGCCGCCCGCAAGGCCCGGGAGAACACCCGGCGCAAGGGCCTGCTGGAGTCCAGCTCTCTGCCGGGCAAGCTGGCCGACTGCCAGCTCAACGACCCCACCCGGTGCGAGATCTTCATCGTGGAGGGCGACTCGGCCGGCGGCTCGGCCAAGGGTGGTCGCAACCCGCAGACCCAGGCGATCCTCCCGATCCGCGGCAAGATCCTCAACGTCGAGAAGGCCCGCATCGACAAGGTGCTGGCCAACAACGAGGTCCAGGCCCTGATCTCCGCCTTCGGCACGGGGATCCAGGAGGACTTCGACATCACCAAGCTGCGCTATCACAAGATCGTGCTGATGGCGGACGCCGACGTCGACGGTCAGCACATCCGCACCCTGCTGCTCACCCTGCTGTTCCGCTTCATGCGCCCGCTGGTCGAGGGCGGCTACGTCTACCTCGCCATGCCGCCGCTCTACCGGATCAAGTGGTCCAACGCCCCGCACGAGTTCGTCTACACCGAGCGGGAGAAGGACGCGGTGGTCTCCGGGGGCCTGGCCGCCGGGCGCAAGCTGCCCAAGGACGGCGCGATCCAGCGCTACAAGGGCCTGGGCGAGATGAACGCGCAGGAGCTGTGGGACACCACGATGGATCCCGACCACCGGCTGCTGCAGCAGGTCACTCTCGAGAACGCGGCGCAGGCCGACGAGATCTTCGCCGTGCTGATGGGCGAGGACGTCGAGAGCCGCCGTTCGTTCATCCAGCGCAACGCCAAGGACGTCCGCTTCCTCGACATCTAAGCCGGCTCGCGCGCTGCCGCGCGCTGATTCCGACATGTCGTAGGAGACCAGAGAGGGACTGACCAGCCGTGACCGACGTGACCGTGCCCCCGGGTGGTGGCGACCGCATCGAGCCGCGCGACCTGCAGATCGAGATGCAGCAGTCGTACCTCGACTACGCGATGAGCGTCATCGTGGGCCGCGCCCTGCCGGAGGTGCGCGACGGTCTCAAGCCCGTGCACCGCCGGGTCATCTACGCGATGTACGACGGCGGCTACCGACCCGACCGCGGCTACAACAAGTGCGCCCGCGTCGTCGGCGACGTCATGGGCAACTACCACCCCCACGGCGACAGCGCGATCTACGACACCCTGGTGCGCCTGGCCCAGCCCTGGTCGCTGCGCTACCCGCTGGTCGACGGTCAGGGGAACTTCGGCTCGCCCGGCAACGACCCGGCGGCCGCGATGCGCTACTGCGTGGTCGGCGGCACCCGGGTGCGGACCTGGGACCGCGGCACAGTGCGGATCGAGGACCTGGTCCCGGACGCTGCCCCGAACAGCGACACCGACATCGACCTCAAGCTGGTCGACCGGCATGGCAACCCGGTCCGTGCGAGCAAGTTCTTCCACTCCGGGGACCACCAGACGCTGCGGATCCGCACCCGCGAGGGCTTCGAGCTCGCCGGGTCGGTGAACCACCCGGTGCTCTGCCTGGTCGACGTCGCCGGCGTCCCCACCTTGCTGTGGAAGCTCCTCGAGGAGGTGCGACCCGGTGACCGCGTGGTCATGGCGCGGGTCGAGCACCCCGAGCAGGGGGAGGATGACGCCCGGGCACTGGCTGCCGCACGCCTGGCGGGCGCCTTCGTCAGCGAGGGCTGGGTCTCGGAGAACCGAGCCGGGTTCAACAACATCGACGAGGGATTCTTCCTGCGCGTCCTCGAGGACTACGACCTCGTGGTCGGCGGCCCCCGCTACGTGAACCAGCGCATCATCGCCTCGGGCTCACTGCTGCACGAGTTCGATGTCCAGGACCTGACCTACCTGCGCCGGTCCCCGTTGGTCGGCATGCTCGGCCAGCGGTCGGAGCACAAGCGGGTGCCCGAGTTCGTCTGGCGCTCCGGCGCCCGGGTCAAGCAGGAGTTCCTCGCCGCCCTCTTCACCGGTGACGGCTCCTGCTCGCTGCTCCCCCGGAACTCGGTGCAGGTCAGTTACTCCACCCGCAGCCGGCAGCTGGCTCACGACGTCCAGGCCCTGCTGCTCGAGCTCGGCGTGGTCGGCAAGCTCTGCCACTACGACAGCGGCGAGATCAAGGTCGTCATCTCCAATCGCCGTGAGGCACGACGCTTCGCTTCGCGTGTCGGCTTCCTCGGCGTCAAGGGCGGCAAACTCTCTGCGGTCCTGTCCAAGGTGCCGACCGAACCGTCGGCCCTCAGCGACGACCACGTCCCCGGCCTCGCCGAGTTCCTCCGCGAGCACGGGGCCGAGCGCTGGACCGAGCGGGACTGGCTGCGCCGGCACAACGTCGACCGGATCGAGCGCTGGGAGCGCGACGGGCACGAGATCCTCGAGCGGATCAGCGCCGAGGCCGCCGAGGTGGCGCTGCCGCTGGTCGACGGGCGCTACTACTACGCCGAGGTCGCGGAGGTCGCCGACGCCGGCGTGCAGCCGGTCTACAGCCTGCGGGTCGACAGCGACGACCACGCGTTCCTCACCGACGGCTTCGTCTCGCACAACACCGAGTGCCGGATGGCGTCCCTCGCCATGGAGATGGTGCGCGACATCGACCAGGAGACGGTCGACTTCGCGCCCAACTACGACGGCAAGACGCAGGAGCCGCTGATCCTGCCGAGCCGGTTCCCGAACCTGCTCGTGAACGGCTCGTCCGGCATCGCGGTCGGCATGGCCACCCAGATCCCCTCGCACAACCTGCGCGAGGTGGCCGCCGGGGTGCAGTGGTACCTGCAGAACCCCGAGGCGACGTCGGAGGAGCTGCTCGAGGCCTTGATGGGCCGCATCACCGGGCCGGACTTCCCGACCGGCGCGCTCATCATGGGCCGGCGCGGCATCGAGGACGCCTACCGCACCGGCCGCGGCTCGATCACGATGCGGGCCGTCGTCGAGGTCGAGGAGATCAACAACCGCACCTGCCTGGTCATCACCGAGCTGCCCTACATGGTGAACCCGGACAACCTCGCCACGAAGATCGCCGAGCTGGTGAACGCCGGCAAGATCGGCGGGATCGCGGACGTCCGCGACGAGACCTCCTCGCGCAGCGGGCAGCGGCTGGTGATCGTGCTCAAGCGCGACGCCGTGGCCAAGGTGGTGCTCAACAACCTCTACAAGCACACCCAGCTGCAGGAGACCTTCGGCGCGAACATGCTCGCGCTGGTCGACGGGGTGCCGCGCACGCTCACCCTCGACGCCTTCGTGCGGCACTGGGTCACCCACCAGATCGAGGTCATCCGCCGGCGCACCGAGTTCCGCCTGCGCAAGGCCGAGGAGCGGGCCCACGTCCTGCGCGGTCTGGTCAAGGCCCTCGACGCGCTCGACGAGGTCATCGCGCTCATCCGCGCCTCGCAGTCGGTCGACGACGCCCGCCAGGGCCTGATCGAACTGCTCGACGTCGACGAGGTGCAGGCCGACGCCATCCTCGGCATGCAGCTGCGTCGGCTCGCCGCCCTGGAGCGGCAGAAGATCATCGACGAGCTGGCCGAGATCGAGCTGGAGATCGCCGACTACCGCGCCATCCTCGCCTCCGAGGACCGCCAGCGGGCCATCGTCAGCGAGGAGCTGCAGGAGATCGTCGACAAGTACGGCGACGAGCGGCGCACCCGGATCGTGCCGTTCGACGGCGACGTCGCCATGGAGGACCTGATCCCGGAGGAGGACGTGGTCGTCACGATCTCCCGCGGCGGCTACGCCAAGCGCACGCGGGTGGACCTCTACCGGGCGCAGCGCCGCGGCGGCAAGGGCGTGCGCGGCGCGCAGCTGCGCCAGGACGACCTGATCGACCACTTCTTCGTCACCACGACCCACCACTGGATCCTGTTCTTCACCGACAAGGGGCGGGTCTACCGGGCCAAGGCCTACGAGCTGCCCGAGGGCGGCCGGGACGCCAAGGGCCAGCACGTGGCCAACCTGCTCGCCTTCCAGCCCGACGAGCGGATCGCCCAGGTGGTGGACCTGCGCGACTACGACGCCGCGCCCTACCTGGTGCTGGCCACCAAGTCCGGTCTGGTCAAGAAGACCCGGCTCACCGAGTACGACTCCAACCGTTCCGGCGGCGTCATCGCGATCAATCTGCGCCAGGACGAGGACGGACACGACGACGAGCTGATCGCCGCCCGGCTGATCGCCGAGACCGACGACCTGCTGCTGGTCTCCCGCAAAGGCCAGTCGGTGCGGTTCACCGCCACCGACGAGGCGCTGCGACCGATGGGCCGGGCCACCAGCGGCGTCACCGGCATGAAGTTCCGCGCCGGGGACGAGCTGCTGGCCATGGACGTCGTCCGGCCCGACTCCTACCTGTTCACGGTCACCGACGGCGGCTACGCCAAGCGCACCTCGGTGGACGAGTACCGCGTGCAGGGCCGCGGCGGCCTCGGCATCACCGCGATGAAGCTGGTCGACGACCGCGGCTCGCTGGTGGGCGCGCTGGTCGTCGGCGACGGGGACGAGGTGCTGGCCATCAAGGCCAGCGGCGGCGTGGTGCGCAGCCCGGTCCGGGACGTCAACCCGACCGGCCGTGCCACCATGGGCGTCACCTTCGTCCGGCTCAGCCGCGGCGACACCGTGGTGGCCATCGCCCGCAACCCCGAGGCCGCCGACGAGGTCGAGGACGCGGTCGAGGCAGCTGCCGACGGTGCCCTGGCCAGCGCGGCCGACCTCGCCGACGGCGGCTCGGTCGAGCTGGTCGATCCCGCCCAGGACGAGGCGGGTGCGGACCGGGCGGTCGACGGGAACGATGGGGCCACGGGGACCGGCAGTGACACCGACGGCAGTGACACCGACGGCAGTGACCCGTCGGGTGACGAGGAGGACGGTGCATGAGCACTCCCGGACAGCCCGGCGCGTGGGCTGAGGCGGGCCCGCGCCCCGGCGGCCCGGCCGCCGGCGGCACCTCCCCCGCGGGATCGACGGCTGCCGCCGGCTCGGGGGTGCGCCGCATCCGCAAGGCGCGGCTGGTCCTGGCCCGGGTCGACCCATGGTCGGTGATGAAGCTCGGCTTCCTGCTGTCCATCGCCCTGGCCATCGTCTCGATCGTGGCCGTGCTGGTCCTCTGGCTGGTCCTGGACGCCCTGGGCGTCTTCGACGCCGTGAACCGCACGGTCGCCGACGTCACCTCCAGCGAGACCAGCGCCGGGGTCGACGTGCTGGCCTACGTCGGCCTCGGCCGGGTCCTCGGCGTCACCACCGTGCTGACCTGCGTGAACGTCGTGCTGTTCACCGCGCTGGCCACCCTGGGCGCCTTCCTCTACAACATTGCCGCCACCCTGGTCGGCGGCTTGCACGTCACCCTCGCCGAGGAGTCCTGACCGGGCCGGTGGCACTGGCCCCGGGGCCGGCAGGCAGTTCGCGAGGCGGTCCCGCGCTGCGGTACCCTGCTCCGGCACGCGGGCCTATAGCTCAGTCGGTTAGAGCGCTTCCCTGATAAGGAAGAGGTCAGTGGTTCAAGTCCACTTAGGCCCACCAGCTCCCTCGTCGATGCCCCGGTCCACCCGACCGGGGCATCGTCGTCTCCGGGCTACCCCCGCGGATCCCGGGATCCCGCACGTACCGTCCAGGTACGCTCACACATCGTGACGTCCTCGGGGGAGGAGCGAGACGCCTCCATCGACCGGTTCGTCGCCGAGCGGGCCGGCCAGGTGGCCCGGCGCTCTGCGGCCGAGCTGGACCGACTGCTGCTCGAGACCTCCCAGCGACCGCTCGCCGACGTCCCGGCCGGTGCCGCCACGGTGCACCGGCTGATCGGCACCCTCGGTACCTTCGGGCTCTCCACCGCCGCCGACCTGCTGGCCTCGGCCGCGCGGGTGGAGCCCGCCAGTGCCGACGCCTGCCGGGACCTGCTGGCGGCCGCCCGCTCCGCGCTCGAGGGCGCGCCCGCAGCGCCGGACGGGGCACCGGCCCCGGGCCAGCCCGTGCTCCCCAGCACTCCGCGGCCCCCCCGGCTGCCCGACCCGCCCCCGGCGGTGCTCGTCGTGGAGGACGATCCCGACGTCGCCGCGTGGACGGTGGCCGCCCTGTCCGACCGGCTCGGCGCGGTCACCGAGGTCGTGCCCGGCGCCGCCGCAGCCCGGCGGGCCGCGGGTCCGCGGCTGGACGTCGTCGTGGTGGACCTGGAGCTGGCCGACGGGGACGGGCTCGGCCTCACCGAGGAGCTGACGCGAACGTTCCCCGGGCTGCCCGTGGTCATCGTGAGCAGCCACGCCTCCTTCGATGCCGCCGCGGCCGCGCTGCGCGCCGGCGCGGTCGACTTCCTGGCCAAGCCGGCCGACCCCGACCGGTTGGCGGCCGCGGTGGGCAGCGCCGCGGCCGCCCGCCGCGGGCAGCCGGCCACCCGGGTGCTGGCCGTCGGCGCCCACCCGGACGACGTCGAGCTCGCGATCTCCGCCACCCTCGCCAAGCACGTCGCCGCCGGCGACGAGGTGACGGTGCTGGTGTGCTCGCGCGGCGAGGCCGGCGGCACCGACCGCGCTCACGAGGCTCGGCAGGCGGCCGACCTGCTCGGCGTCTCGCTGGTGCAGGGCGACCTGCCCGACACCGCGATCGACGACGGCGTGCGCACCGTGCGCCTGATCGAGCACGCATGCGCCCGGGTCGCCCCCGACGTCGTCTACCTGCACAGCAGCCAAGACACTCACCAGGACCACCGGGCGGTGCACCGCGCCGGCCTGGTGGCGGCGCGCTCGGTCCCCCTGGTCGCCTGCTTCCAGAGCCCGTCCGCCACCGTGGCCTACCGGCCCACCCGCTTCGAGGACGTCACCGGCTTCCTGCCGGCCAAGCTGGCGGCCATCGCCGCGCACCGCAGCCAGGCCGGGCGCACGTACCTGGATCCCGAGCTGGTCACCGCGACCGCCCGCTACTGGGGCCGCTTCGGCGGGGTGCGCTACGCCGAGCCGCTGGAGCTGGTGCGCGACGTCGCCCCGGTCCGCGTAGTCTCATCGCCGGCCCGCTCGCACCACCTCCTGCCAGACCCACTCGACGAACCGGGAGCCGAACCGTGAAGAAGCTGCTCGCCGTCGCCGCTGCCGTCGGCGGCGTCCTGGTCTACCGAAAGGTGCAGAAGGACAAGGCCGAGCAGGCGCTGTGGGCCGAGGCCACCGACCCGATCACCCCGACCCGCTGACATCTGGCTGACCCAGCCGTCCTGACGCGACCGGGCTGACCCGCTGCGGTCGCGTACCCTGATCGGCACGCCCTTCCCAGGGCGTCGCCCGGGGGCGTAGCTCAACTGGCAGAGCACCGCCTTTGCAAGGCGGGGGTTAGGGGTTCGAGTCCCCTCGTCTCCACATTTCTCGTCAGGCTTCTGACCTGCTGATCCGGCTCTCGCGGCGTACCGGGAGGGGCCGCGGAGGCGGCCCAGTCCGCAAAGAGTACGCAGCGGGTCCGCACGATGCGGCACGAAGGCGGTCCAGGCGATCGGCCACGTGCCCCAGCGGGCGGCCCGGGACGGCCGTCGCGGCGGCTGAGCGGGGGAGGCGGCCGGGCCGGGGCGGGTGGTCGGCGTCGTCGTCATCGCGCGCTCCCCGTGTGCCGTAGGCGGCACACCCGTCGCCACGCCCGCGCCTCGCGCTCCTGGCCCGGGCCCTGTCCCGGTCGACCGGTGTCCCGCCTGCTCCTCGAGCGCCTCGACCGTCCTGCGCACGCCTCGGGCGGACAGGGCGCAACGGCCCGATCGGCGGCACCGGCGGGCGCGGTGGGGCGGGTGGGAGCATCGGCCGCGACGGTGCGCACCAGCAGGGGCACGGGCAGGGGCACGGGCAGGGAGGTGGTCGGGTGCGGCTGCGGGACCGGCGCGACGGCGAGCTGGCGCGGCTCGCGGTGCCTGCACTCGGTGCGCTGCTGGCCGAGCCGCTGTTCCTGCTGGCCGACTCCGCGATCGTCGGGCACCTGGGCACCCCGCAGCTGGCCGGCCTGGGGGTGGCGGGGGCGGTGCTCTCCTCGGTGGTGGCGCTCTGCGTCTTCCTCGCCTACGGCACCACGTCGGTCGTCGCCCGGCGGCTCGGTGCCGGCGACCTGCCCGGCGCGCTGCGGCAGGGCATCGACGGGCTGTGGCTCGCGGTGGGCCTGGGCGTCGTGCTCGGCCTGGTCGCCCTGGCCGCTGCCCCCTGGGTCGTCGACGCGCTGGGCGCCCCGGCCACCGCGGCCCCCTACGCCGTGGCGTACCTGCGGGTCTCGGCCGCCGGGGTGCCGGCGATGCTGCTGGTCCTGGCCGCGACCGGCGTGCTGCGTGGGCTGCAGGACACGCGCACCCCGCTGGTGGTCGCCGGCGTCGGCGCGGCCGTCAACGTGGGGCTGAACCTGCTGCTGGTGCTGGGCCTCGGTCTGGGCATCGCCGGCTCCGCGCTCGGCACCGTGCTGGTGCAGCTGGGCTCGGCTGCCGCCTACGTCGCGGTGGTGGCGCCGGCGGCGCGGGCGGCTGGAGCGCCGCTGCGACCCGACCTGCCCGGCATCCGCGCCGCGGCCCGTACCGGGGCGCCGCTGCTGCTGCGGACCGCCACCCTGCGAGCCGCGCTGCTCCTGCTGACCGCGGTGGCCGCGCACGCCGGCGGCACCGCGCTGGCCGCGCACCAGGTGGCCTTCACGGTGTGGACCTTCTCGGCGATGGCGCTGGACGCGCTCGCGATCGCTGGCCAGGCCGTGGTCGGTCGCGCGCTGGGCAGCGGCGACGTCGACGGCGCGCTCGCCCTCACCGGCCGGGTGGTCGGCTGGAGCGTGGCCGTCGGCGTGGTGGTGGGCGCCGTCCTGCTGGTGGCCCGGCCGGTCTACGTGCCCTGGTTCAGCGAAGACCCGGCCGTGCGCGCCGCCCTGAGCGCGGCCCTGGTGGTCGCTGCGCTCCTCCAGCCGGTGGACGGCGTGGTGTTCGCCCTGGACGGGGTGCTCATCGGCGCCGGCGACGGCCGCTACCTCGCCGTGGCCGGGCTGCTCAGCCTGGTGGCCTTCGTCCCCTTGGCGGTGGCCGTCGATCTCGCCGACGGCGGCCTGGTGGCGGTGTGGCTCGCCTTCGCCGGCTTCATGCTGGCCCGGCTGGTCACCCTCGTGCGGCGGGCGCTCACCTCGGCCTGGGCGGTGCCGGGGGCGGTGCGGGGGTGAGGGGGTGCTCATGCTGGCGCGGGGTCTTGCCCGGGGCGGCTCGTACCGGCGGGGTGCGGTGGCACTGGGGGTGAGAGGCGCCGGACGGGGGCGGGCGACCCTGGTCGGAGTCGAGTCGGCCGGTTGCGGTCCGCGCGGGGTGAGAGGCGCTGGTGACGGCGGTGGCTTCCGCTCAGGGCGGGTTCCGTCGGCCGCTGCGGCCGGATGTGACGTTGTTGCACGCGTTCTCGGCGTGTCGCAGCGCTACTGTCACAGTTTCGTTGGGTTGACGATCGACTGGAACGCTATTGCGCGACACACCGGCATGTCGTGCAACAGCCCTCCACTCGAGCCATCTGGAGCATCGGCAGCCCTCCGAGGTGCCTCCAGACCGCCGGTCGGCCGCGAGACCTGCCCCGCGCCCTGCTCCTGCCGTCACCAGCGCTGTTGACCGTGAACCGAGGTCAGCACCCGCCCCGCCCAGCCGCGCGGAGTTCGGATCGCGCAGGCACAGGGCGGCGTGTCGGGCCCTACGAGGCCCGACACGCCCTCATCTCAGCCCGAACGCCTGCACAATTCGGCAAGCCCAGCCGGTCAGCTCTTCTCCCCGCCCTGCTCCAGGTCGATGACCGTGGTGGGGGCGTCGGGCGACGTGGGCGCTGCCGGGGTCTCGCCGGCGTCGGCGAGGACCTCGTCCGGACCGGCGCCGCCGACGTCGGAGGTGTCGGTGGTCGAGCCGAGGGCCGAGCCGGTGGCGGCGCGCTCGGCGGGGACCTGGGCGGCCGGCGGGACCGGCGCGGGGACCGGGGTGACCGGCACGTCCCAGGGCTCGGGCTCGCGCCGGGGGCGGAGCACCCGCACGGCTACGAAGCCGGCGCCGCCGAGGGCGAGCACGACGAGCAGGGTGCGGCCGCGGCGACGCTTGGGACGGTTGGGCGCCAGCTCGCCCTTGAGGGCCTGCACGGCGGCGGTGCCGCGGGACAGCGCCTCCTCGCGCAGCGGGCCGGTGGTCCCGACGGCCTCCTGCGCCGCCAGCAGCCCGGTGGCGGCGAGGGCGGCGACCTTGGGCAGGACGTCCTCGCGCACGCTGCCGGCGAGGTCGCGCGCGGTGTCCCCGGTGCGGTCCACGGCGGTGCTGACGCCCTGGACCACCACGGGCCGGGCCTGCTCCACGACGGGGGCCACCCGCTCGCGGGTCTCCTGGGCCAGCTCCTGCATCACCGGGACGAGCCGTTCGCGGGCCTCGTCCAGCGCGGGCGCGATGCGCGCCTTGGCCTCCTCCAGCACCGGCGCGATCCGCTCGCGGGCCTCCTCCAGGGCCGGGGCCATCCGCGCGCGGGCGTCCTCCAGCGCCGGAGCCATCCGGTCCCGGGTCTCCTGCACGAGAGGGGCCACCCGCTCCCGGGTGTCATCCAGGACCGGGCGGACCCTGTCGACGGCGCCGGTCATGGCGGTGGGGAGCGCGGACCGGGCCGCCGTCGTCGCTGTGGTCACGTCGAGCCTCCTGCTTGCTGGTGGACGGGGTGAGCATGCGCGGCGGGGTGAGCGCATCGGGTGCCCCGCATGGGGGCGTCGTGGAGCGACCCCCGGTCCGCGGGTCCCTACCCCTGCCTAGTCCCTTTACCCGTCCGCGTCCGGCCCCTCGCGTCTCCCGTTCAGCCGCGGCCGCGCCGCCATGCGGCACCGCCGCGCCGCCATGCGGCACCGGGCGGGGTGCCGTGCGAGGATGGCGCCGCCGGGCACCCCAGTGACCTTGGGACCCCTGCCCGCCCGGCACCGTCGAGCGAAGAGGTGAGCCCGTCGTGGCTGAGGAGCTGTACGCCGTCCTGTCGACCACCGCGGGCGACATCACCGTGCACCTGTTCCCGAACCACGCGCCCAAGACGGTGGCCAACTTCGTGGAGCTGGCGGAGGGCACCCGCGAGTGGGTCGACCCGCGCACCGGGCAGAAGACCTCGGCCAAGCTCTACGACGGCACGATCTTCCACCGGGTCATCAGCGGTTTCATGATCCAGGGCGGCGACCCGCTGGGCACCGGCACCGGCGGCCCGGGCTACCGCTTCGCCGATGAGTTCCACCCCGAGCTGCAGTTCGACCGCCCCTACCTGCTGGCCATGGCCAACGCGGGCCCGAGCACCAACGGCTCGCAGTTCTTCATCACCGTGGCGCCGACGCCGTGGCTCAACCTCAAGCACACGATCTTCGGTGAGGTCGCCGACGGCGGCAGCCGGGAGGTCATCGACCGCATCGCGGCCACGGCCACCGGGTCCATGGACCGCCCGGTGGAGGACATCGTGGTGCAGTCGGTCCGCATCGAGCGCCGCGAGGGCTAGTCAGCCCGCGGCGTCGTCGGGAGGGGCGTGAGCGAGCAGGTGGGGCCGGACGGCACGGATGGTCCTGCGGGTCCTGCCGGCGCTGCGGGTGCTGAGGGTTCTGTGGCCCCGACCTGCTATCGGCACCCGGCTCGGGAGACCTACGTCCGCTGCTCGCGCTGCGACCGGCCCATCTGCCCGGACTGCATGGTGCCGGCGTCGGTGGGGTTCCAGTGCCCCGAGTGCGTCCGCGAGGGCGCCCGCACCGTGCGCAGCCCGCGCACCGTCCTCGGCGGCAGGGTGGCCGGCCGGGAGGGCCTGGTCACCAAGGTGATCATCGGCGCCTGCCTGGTGGTCTTCGTGCTGCAGCAGGTCCTGGGCGACGCGTTCACCGCGCGGTTCTGGCAGATCGGCCTGGCCTTCGACCCGGTCCTCGGGCCGGGGCTGCACGGCGTCGCGGCCGGCGAGTGGTACCGGCTGGTGACCGTCGCCTTCCTGCACGCCGGGGTGCTGCACATCGCGTTCAACCTCTACGCGCTGTGGCTGTTCGGCCCGCCGCTGGAGCACCTGCTCGGGCGCGCCCGGTTCGTCGCCCTCGCTGCGCTCTCGGCCGTCGGCGCAGCGGCCACATCGTTCGCGTTCAGCCCGCCCAACCAGCCCTCGGTGGGCGCCTCGGGGGCGATCTTCGGCCTGTTCGGCGCGTTCTTCGTCGTGAACCGCCACCTGGGGCGCGACTCCTCGGCCCTGGTCGGGCTCATGGTGGTCAACCTGGTGCTCGGCTTCGTGATCCCGAACATCGACTGGCGGGCCCACGTGGGCGGGCTGGTCACCGGGGCGGTGGTGGCGCTGGTGATGGTCCGGGCGCCAGTAGCCCGGCGCACCACGGTGCAGCTGGCCGGGTGCCTCGCGGTCCTTCTCGTCGTGCTCGGCATCGCCACCGTGCGCACCGCGGACCTGGTGCACGCGCCGGTGCCCACCGTGCTGGCCTGCCTGGTGGAGGCACCGGTCGACACCTCCACCGACTTCGTCGGCTGCGTCCTCGCCGCGCAGGCCCCGGCGTTGCGCTGAGCGCTGCGTTGAGCACTGCGCTGAGCACTGCGCCGGACAGGTGACCGGCGCGGACAGCCAGGGCGCCCAGCCAGGGCGCGCAGGCATCAGCGCCCGCGCGATGGGTACCTGGTGTCGAGGACCTCGTCGCTGCCTCCGACGCTGAGGCCCCTTCCGGGGACCGGACGCGGCCTCGACGGGACGCAAGCGCGGTCGGTTATCCCCACTGTGGACAACCGGTGTGGAGAAATCCCACCGGTGTAACTCGGCTGCTCCTCGCCTGTGCCCCTTGCCTGACCGACGGCGGGCACGCGCCCGGTGGAGCGACTTCGTCCCGGCGTCGACGGACTACTTCCAGCGGGTCGACAGCACGAAGCCGACGATGATGAAGCCGAACCCGATGAGCATGTTGCCGTTGCCGATGCCGGGGACCGGATAGTCGGACTGGCTGACGTAGTAGACGACGATCCAGACCAGCCCGATGAGGAAGCAGGCCAGCATGGCCGGAGCCACGAGGCGGCTGCCGCCGACCTTCACCGGCGACTTGGCCGGGGGCGGGGTGAAGGTGGACTTGCGGCGGAGGCGGGACTTGGGCACGGCTGGGCTCCTGTGGGGCGGACTCCGCGGCTGCGGGGCTGTCGTCGAGCGGTCCGGGTGGTCCGGGCGGTGGTCCGATGCTCACCCGCGGTGCGGGAACGATGGCGGGAACCATGCCGGTGGGCCGACCGTCGGACCTTCCGGACCTACCGACGAACTAGCCTAGGGCAGCGGGCGTCGGGCAGCGGTCCCCCTCGGGATCATCCCGGCGCCTCGGGAGAGGGTCGCGCCGCTCTCTGAAGATCGTCGGGGCGACGCCGGGAGCGTCCAGGGGCAGGTCGAGAGGCGGGAGGGCCGGTGCGCACGTGGGCACGCCTCGTCCACCGATCGGCGCGACCGTCCGGCTGGGCGTTGTTCGTCCCCGTGGTGTTCGCCGTGGCCGGCCTGCTGTTCGCCACCTCGGCAGGTGCCGCCCGCGGCACCGACCTGCGCGGCGGCGAGCGGACCGACCTGCCCGGCCTGGTGCGCCAGGACCAGCGCCAGATCGCCGAGATGACCGCGCAGGTGGCGGCGCTGCGCGCGCAGGTGGACCGGCTCGGCGACGAGGCCGCCCAGCGCGACGCCCCGGTGGAGGCGGCCCGTCGGCAGGCCGACCGGCTCGGCCGGGTGGTCGGGCTGGACCCGGTGCGCGGGCCGGCGCTGCGGGTGGTGCTCGACGACGCACCCCAGGGGCAGGACGCCGCCGGGGCCGCCCCCGACGCCCTGGTCGTGCACCAGCAGGACCTGCAGGCGGTGGTGAACGCGCTGTGGGCCGGCGGTGCGGAGGCCATGCAGCTGATGGACCAGCGGGTCATCTCCACCAGCGCGGTGCGCTGCGCCGGCAACGTGCTGGTGCTGCAGGGCCGCACCTACTCCCCGCCCTACACCGTCACCGCGATCGGCGACGTCGCCGGGATGCGGGCTGCGCTGGCAGCCTCCCCCACCGTGGCCGCCTACCGCTACGACGCCGACCGGCTCGGGCTCGGCTACGACGTGCGCGCGCTGCGCACTGTCACCTTGCCGGGCTTCACCGGCGGGCTCGACCTCGCCCACGCCTCGGTGCCGGCCGACTACCAGGGCGCCGCGGCCGGCCAGCAGGGCGGGAACCGGTGATCGGCCGATGACGGCCACCGCCCCGCCGGCCGACGAGACCCCGCTGTCCGCCGGCGCCGACCCCTCCGGCGGCTCGCGCGGGGACCGGGCCCGGGCCGTCGTCCGCGGGGTAGGCGAGCTGCTCATGACCGCCGGCGTCGTGCTGCTGCTGTTCGTCGTCTACCAGCTGTTCTGGACCAACGTGCAGGCCGCCCAGCAGGAGCAGCGCCTCACCCAGGGGCTGGAGCAGATCTGGCAGGCACCGCCCAAGGGCAAGGTCGCGCCGGGCGACCCGACCGTGGCTCCCCCGGTCGGCGACGCCTTCGGCTTCATCTGGATCCCGCGCCTGGGCAAGGACTTCCGCAAGCCGATCGTGGAGGGCGTCGGGCTGCCCCAGCTGGCCGAGGGCATCGGGCACTACCCGGGCACCGCGATGCCCGGGCAGGTGGGCAACTTCGCCGTCGCCGGCCACCGGGCCACCCACGGCGAGCCGTTCCGCAACCTCGACCAGGTGCGCCCGGGCGACGACGTCGTCGTGGAGACCGTGGCCTCCTACTGGACCTACCGCGTGGACTCCACCGAGATCGTGCTGCCCACCAAGGTCTCGGTGCTGCTCCCGGTGCCCAACCGGCCCAAGGTCACGCCGACGCAGTCCCTGATCACCCTGACCACGTGCAACCCGCGCTGGGCGTCCTACCAGCGGCTGATCGTGTACGGCCACCTGGTGGGCAAGCAGCCCAAGTCCGCCGGGCTGCCCCCGGCGCTGGCCGGCGCGAGCGGGAAGGCGTAGGGAGACCGGTGTACGGATGGATCTGGCGGCACCTGCCCGGCCCGTGGCCGGTGCGCGCCCTCACCTCGCTGGTGCTGGCCGGTGCTGTGGTGGCCGCGCTGTTCACCGTCGTCTTCCCGTGGGCCGAGCACTCGCTGCCGTTCCTGCAGGTCACCGTGGACAGCTCGAGCAGCTCGTCCCCCTCGCCCACCCCCACCAGCAGCGGGAGCGGCTCGTGAGCGCGCGCGTCCTCGTCGTGGACAACTACGACAGCTTCGTGTTCAACCTGGTGCAGTACCTCGCCCAGCTCGGCGCCGAGTGCACCGTGGTGCGCAACGACGAGGTGCGCCTGACCGACGCCGACGGCTACGACGGCGTGCTGCTCTCCCCCGGCCCCGGCACCCCGGAGAACGCCGGGGCGTGCGTGGAGCTGGTCGGGCACTGCGAGCAGCGGGGGGTGCCGCTGCTCGGCGTGTGCCTCGGCCACCAGGCGATCGCGGTGGCGCACGGTGCCGTCGTCGGGCGGGCCCCGGAGCTGCTGCACGGCAAGACCAGCGCGGTGGAGCACGACGGCAGCGGGGTGCTGGCCGGGCTGCCCTCGCCGTTCACCGCCACCCGCTACCACTCGCTCGCGGTCGAGCCGGGCACGCTGCCCGACAAGCTGGTGGTGACCGGTCGCACCGCCAGCGGGGTGATCATGGCGCTGCGGCACCGCGACCTGCCGGTGGACGGGGTCCAGTTCCACCCCGAGTCCGTGCTCACCGAGGGCGGGCACCGGATGCTGGCCAACTGGCTCGAGCGCTGCGGCGACCCGGGTGCGGTGCAGCGCTCGGCGGGGCTGGCCCCGGTCGTCGAGCGGGCCCGCCCGGCCTGACGTCGCGAGCCCACCCCACCAGAGCCCCGACCGAGCAGAGCCCCGACCGAGGCGAGAGCTCGCCCACCGAGGGGAATTCTCCTGGGTCGGCGAGTAAAGATCACGGGGCCGTGATCGTTCCGGCCGGGGCCGGAGGGTCTGGGCGGGGGACGGTCAGCCGGCCGGGGTGGTCGGCACTGCCGACGGGCTGGCCGGCGGGGTGCTGGCCGCCGGTTGCGAGCCGGTGTCGGTGGGGCTGGGCTGCGGGCTCGGCTGCTGCTCGGGGGCCTTGGCGATGGTCGGGGTCACCGTGCCGCCCTGACGGAAGGACTCACCGGCCTGCGGGTCGGTGCGCAGGACGGTCCCGGGCGGGGCGGCGTCGGTGACCTCCTCGATCGGGGTGCCGACGACGAAGGTGGCGTCCTGCAGGGCGCTGGTGGCCGCAGCCAGGCTCTGCCCCGTGACGTCGGGGACCTTGTTCTTGCCGCTGGAGACGACCAGCTTCACCGGGGTTCCGGTCTTGACCTGCTCCCCGCTCGCCGGGTCGCTGGAGAGGACCTGACCCTCCTTCTGGTCCGAGTCCTGCTGGGTGATGCCGCCGTTGGTCAGCTGCTTGTCCTGGAGGGCGGCGATCGCCTGGTCCTGCGTCAGGCCCTGCAGCGGCGGGACGGTGGTCATCTCCGGCCCGGTGGAGACGGTGATGGTGACCGCGCTGCCCTTGGCGACGCGTTGGCCGGCGGTCGGCTCCTGGTCGATGACCTGTCCCTTGGGGGCGTTGTCCGTGGCCGGGGTGACGTTCACCGCGAACCCGTCGGCGCGCAGGATCCGCTCGGCCTCGGCCTGGGTCTTGTCCATGACCGTGGGCACCACCACCCGCACCGCCGCGTCGCGGGTGAACAGGGCGCGCCCGGCGAACGCGGCGCCGACGAACACCGCGACGACGGCCAGCGCCAGCAGCGCGTAGACCCCGGCGCGGCGCCCCCCGGACCGCCCGCCGTCGGAGGTGGTCGCCGGGACGGCCGTGGCGGCCGGCACCGCCACCGGCGCCATCCGCTGGGTGGTCGCCGCTGCGGCGGGCGCCTCCACCGGCCGTCCGGCCAGGGCGCGCTCGAGGTCGGCGCGCATCTCCGCGGCGGTCTGGTACCGGACCTCGCGGTCCTTGGCCAGCGCCTTGAGGGTGACCGCGTCGGCCGCGGGCGGCACGTCGGGGTCGACCGCCGACGGCGGCAGCGGCTCCTCGCGCACGTGCTGGTAGGCCACCGACACCGGGGAGTCGCCGACGAACGGCGGGCGGCCGGTGAGCAGCTCGTAGAGCAGGCAGCCGGCGGAGTAGAGGTCGCTGCGCGCGTCGACGGTCTCGCCGCGGGCCTGCTCCGGGCTGAGGTACTGGGCGGTACCGATGACCGCGGAGGTCTGCGTCATCGCCGCGGTGGCCTCGGCCACCGTGCGGGCGATGCCGAAGTCCATCACCTTCACGTCGCCCGCGCGGGTGAGCATGACGTTGGCCGGCTTGATGTCGCGGTGCACGATGCCGTGCCGGTGGCTGTAGTCCAGGGCGTCCAGGACGCCGACCATGATCTCCATGGCCCGCTCGGGCAGCAGCCGGCGGCCGGAGTGCAGCAGGTCGCGCAGCGTGGAGCCGTCGACGTGCTCCATGACGTTGTAGGGCACCGCGGTGCCGTCGACGAGGTCCTCGCCGGTGTCGTAGACCGCCACGATGGCCGGGTGGTTCAGCGAGGCCGCCGACTGGCCCTCGCGGCGGAAGCGGGCCTGGAAGGAGGGATCGCGGGCGAGGTCGGCGCGCAGCACCTTGATCGCCACCCGCCGGCCCAGGCGCAGGTCCCGGCCCTCGTGCACCTCGGCCATGCCGCCGCGGCCGAGGACCCCCCCGAGCTCGTAGCGGTCGCCGAGCACCACCGGCCCGCCGCTGCTCGGCTGCGTCATCCCTTGCCCTTCCTGTCGCCCTGACCGGGCCGCGTGCCGGACTTCTTCGCGTGCTCGTCCTTCGGGTCGTGCCTCGAGCCGTCCGTGGCGCCGGCCTCGGAGCCGGGCGCCGGGCCGCTCCGCGGCACCTGCTCGACGACGCGCAGCGTGATCGTGGTTCCACGTGCAACCACGCCGGTCGGGTCCAGCGCGGCCACGGTACCGACCGGGCCGTCCCCGGCTGCGCCGACGAGCCGCACGGCCAGCCCGAGCCGGGTCAGCTCCGCGCGCACCTGGTCCGCCGGGCGCCCGACGTAGGCGGCCGCGTCCAGCCGCACCGTCGTGGGCGGTGTCGTGGTCGCCGCGGGGCTGGTCGCCGTGGGAGCCGGCGCAGGCCGGTGGGTGGCACCGACGAGGGCCCCGGTCACCAGCCCGCCGAGCAGCAGCACTCCCGCGGCGACGACCCCGGCCAGCAGCGGCCGGCGCACCCGGATGGGGTGGCCCGGGCCCGCTTGCGGCTCGAGCCCCGACCGGGCGGCCCCCGCCGCGTCGGGGTCGTCGTGCTGCCGGACGTCGGGCTCCAGGTCGGCGGCGACCGGCAGCACCGCCGTCGGCGGGGTGCGGTCGATGGCGCGGGTGGGCTCGGTGGCCGGGTCGGTCAGGAGCAGCCGGGCCCGGGCCGCCACCGCGGGCGCGCCGGCGGGGCGCTGCTGCGGGTCCTTGGCCAGCAGCCGCAGAACGAGCGCCCGGACCGCGGCCGGGACGTCGTCCGGCAGCGGCGGCACCGGGTCGCGGCCGTGCGCGAGCGCCACCGCCAGGTCGCTGTCGCCGACGAAGGGCTTGCGACCGGCCAGGCACTCGTAGGCCACGACGCCCAGGGCGTAGAGGTCGCTGGCGGCGCTCGCCGGCCGGCCGGCCGCCTGCTCGGGGGACAGGTAGGCGGCGGTGCCGACCAGCATCCCGGTGCGGGTGATCGAGGCGGCGCCGGCGGCACGGGCGATGCCGAAGTCGGTGACGACCACCCGCTGCCGCCGGGCCGGCCGCAGCCGTTGGTCGGTGGGCTCGGCGGGGTCGGTGGAGTCGGTGGGGTCGGTCGCCTCGGCGGCCAGCAGCAGGTTGCCAGGCTTGACGTCGCGGTGGACGACGCCGACGGCGTGGGCGGCGGCCAGGGCGTCGGCGGCGTCGGCCAGCACCGCCAGGGTGGCGGCCCACCCCAGCCGCCCCTCGCGCGCCAGCACCGCGGACAGCGGCTCGCCCGGGACCAGGTCCATGACCAGCCAGGCGGCGACCGGCGGGCGGTCGACGGCGCCGGCCGGCACCGGGGAGCGCAGGTCGACCACCGTGTCGTCGGGGACGGTGCCCCGGCCGGCTGCGGGCCCGGAGCCGTCGGCCCGCAGGTGCCGCTCGGGGTGCTCGCCCTGCTCGGGGTGCTCGGGAGGTTCGGTGTGCTCACCGGCGTGGTGCTCGCCGTAGTCGTGGACGGTCGCGACGCCCGGGTGGCGCACCGCCGCCGCGTGCCGGGCCTCGGCGCGGAACCGGGCCAGGAACGACGGGTCGGCGGCCAGCTCGGGGCGCAGCAGCTTCACCGCCACCGGGCGGTCGAGGAGCTCGTCGGTGGCCTGCCACACGGCCCCCATGCCGCCGACGGCCAGCAGCTCCTCGAGCCGGTAGCGGTCCCCGAGCAGCAGGCCCGGCCGGGGGCCGCCCCGCAGGCCCGGCGCCGTGCTGTCCGCCCGTCCCGTCATCGCGGTCACCGGCCCCCGCCGAGGACGGCCTGCATGACCGAGCGGGCGATGGGTGCGGCGAGCTGGTTGCCGCTCACCTCGCTGGCGCCGCCGCCGTTCTCCAGCACCACGGCGACGGCCACCCGCGCCTCCTGGCCGGCGGCCGCGGGGGCGAAGGAGACGAACCACGCGTGCGGCTTCTTGTCCCCGCCGACCTGGGCGGTGCCGGTCTTGCCGGCCACCGGGATGCCGGGGATCCGGCCGTTGCTGCCCGTGCCGCGCTCGACGACGCCGATCATCATCTCGCGGATCTGCGCGGCGACCTGGGGCGTGACCGCCGTGCTCAGCGGGGTGGGGTCGGTGCGGTCGAGCACCGACAGGTCCGGCGCCTGCACCTCGCTGACCAGGTAGGGCTTCATGACCACGCCGTTGTTGGCGATGCCCGCGGTGACCATGGCCATCTGCAGCACGGTGGCGCGGGTGTCGAACTGCCCGATGGCCGACTGGGCGGTCTGCGGCGGGTTGAGGTCGGACGGGAAGACGCTCTTGGCCACCGGCAGGGGCACCGAGAGGTCGGTCCCGAAGCCGAACTTCTGCGCCTGCGCCTGGATGGCGTCGCCGCCCAGCGCCAGCCCGATGGCGCCGAAGGTGGTGTTGCAGGAGTAGGCCAGCGCGGTGGCCAGGTCGGTGGTGTCGCTGCCCGGCTGGCACTGCTTGCCGTTCTCGTTGGGCAGGTCCGAGCTGGTCTGCGGCAGGTCCAGCACCGCGGGCCCGGGGACCTTGCTGCTCGGCGTGTACTTCCCGCTGGACAGCGCCGCGGCCAGCGTGACCAGCTTGAAGGTGGAGCCCGGCGGATAGGTGCGGCTCAGCGCCCGGTTGAGCATGGGCTCGGCCGGGTCCTTGGTCAGCTTCTGGTAGTTCGCCTGGATCTTGGCCGCGTCGTGGCTGCTGAGCACCGACGGGTCGTAGGAGGGGCTGCTGGCCATGGCGAGGATGGCGCCGGTGCTGGGGTCCAGCGCCACCACGGCGCCCTTGCGCCCGGCCAGCCCGTCCATGGCGGCCTTCTGGGCGGCCGGGTTCAGGGTGAGCGTGACGGCGCCGCCCTGGGTCTCCCGCCCAGTGATCAGGTCGCCGATCCGGCGGACGAACAGGCGCGCGTCCGTGCCGGCCAGGACGGAGTTCTCGGTCTGCTCGATGCCGGTGGCGCCGTAGACGAAGGAGTAGAACCCGGTGGAGTGCGCGTAGAGCGGGCCCTGCGGATAGGTGCGCAGGTACTTGAGCGCGTCCTTGGTCGGGACCGACCGCGCCACCTCCTTGCCGGCCACCAGGATCGGCCCGCGCTTGCGGTCGTACTCGTCCAGCAGGGTGCGCGAGTTGCCCGAGGCGTTGCGCAGGTTGGGCGCCTCGACCGCCTGGATCCAGTTCACGTTGATGATGAGGGCGGCGAACAGGACCATGACGACGGCGGCCATGCGCCGCAGCGGCCGGTTCACAGGCGCACCACCTGGGTGACGGCGTCCTGCGCCGGCGGCGCCGGGGTGGCGGCCGGGCGGCGGGCGGCGTCGCTGATCCGCAGCAGCAGGGCGATGAGCACCCAGTTGGCCACCAGCGAGGACCCGCCGTAGGACAGGAACGGGGTGGTGAGGCCGGTCAGCGGGATCAGCCGGGTGACACCGCCGACCACCACGAAGACCTGGATGGCCAGGATGAACGACAGGCCCGCGGCCAGCAGGGTGCCGAACGCGTCGCGGGCCGCGATGGCGGTGCGCAGGCCGCGCTCGACCAGCACGCCGTAGAGCAGCAGCAGCGCCATCAGCCCGGTGAGCCCGAGCTCCTCGCCGGCGGTGGTGACGATGAAGTCGGTGTTGGCGAAGGGCACCAGGTCCGGGCGGCCCTGGCCCAGGCCGGTGCCGAGGATCCCGCCGGCGGCCAGGCCGTAGAGGCCCTGCACCAGCTGGTAGGCCGCGCCCTGGGCCTGCTCGAACGGGTGCAGCCAGATCTCGACCCGGGTGCGCACGTGGCCGAAGGCCTGGAAGGCCGCGAACCCGCCGAGCGCGATCAGCAGCGCGCCGATGATCAGCCACGAGCGCCGCTCGGTGGCGACGTAGAGCAGCATGACGAAGGCCCCGAAGAACAGGACCGACGTGCCCAGGTCGCGCTCGAACACCAGGATGCCGAGGCAGACCACCCAGACCACGAGGATCGGCCCGAGGTCGCGCCCGCGCGGCAGGTCGACCCCGAGCACCCGGCGCCGGGCCAGGGCCAGCACGTCGCGCTTGACCACGAGGTAGCCGGCGAAGAACACCATCAGGACGATCTTGGCGGCCTCGCCGGGCTGGAAGGAGAACGGGCCGACCCGGATCCAGATGTTGGAGCCGTTGACCGTGGAGCCCAGGCCCGGCACCAGCGGGAGCAGCAGCAGCGCGATGCCCAGGGCCATCGAGATGTAGGTGAAGCGCTGCAGGATCCGGTGGTCCTTGAGCAGCACCAGCACGGCCACGAACAGCGCCACGCCCAGCGCCGTCCACACGATCTGGCTGGCGGCGTCGGGGCTCGGGGCGGCTCGGCCGGCACGCGCGGCCCGCGCAGCGGAGGCGAGGTCGAGGCGGTAGATCATGACCAGCCCGAGGCCGTTGAGCAGTGCGGCGGTCGGGAGGATGACCGGGTCGGCGTAGCGGGCCCAGCGCCGGACCACCAGGTGCGCGGCCAGCAGCAGCACCGCGAAGCCGGCGCCGTAGCGGGCGATGTCGGCCGGCACCCTGCCCTCCACCGCCAGGCCCACCTGGGCGAACGCGGCGAGGGACAGCAGCAGGGCGAAGCAGAGCAGCACCAGCTCGGCGCCGCGCCGGCTGCGGGCGGCGGCGGGGGTGACCGTGGTGGCGCTGACCGCGCGGCTGATCGCGCTCACCGGCCCGCTCCCGCGGTGGCTCCGGTGTCCAGCGGGCTCGCCGGCGGCGTGGCCGGCCGGGTGCGCTGGGTGGGCAGGACGGTGGCGCCGGGGGTCGGTGCCGTCGGCGCGGTCGACGTCGGCGACGCGGAGGGGCTGGCCAGCGGGGTGGGGGTGCCGGTCAGCCCCGGGTCCGGCCGCTGCCCGGTGCGGGCCTCCTGCTCGAGCAGGCCGACGATGCGCTGAGCGTCGGTGAGGCTCCGAGCGGTGATGCCGTCGCGGACCCGGGTGCGGCTGTAGTCGGACAGGGCGTCCAAGGACACCGTGGACTGCGACTCCAGCCGGGAGACGCGCAGCCCGAGCAGGTCCTGCGGCAGCCCGCGGAAGATCGCCACCTGGTTCTGGTGCGCCCCGACGTAGTACTGGCTGCGCGCCCAGGCGGTGCCGGCCCAAGCCAGGCCCGCGAGCAGCAGGACGGCCAGCGCGCCGAGCAGCCCGCGGCGCAGCCACCGCCGGCCGCGCCGGTCGCTCTCGACGTCGGCGGCCTGCGCCGATGGCTCCCCGGCCGCCGCGTCGGCCGACCCGTTCGAGGCCCGGCGCAGGGCGGCGGCCCGCTCGGCCGCCCCGGTGCCGCGCTCGCGGTCGTAGCGCACCGGGCCGCTGGCGACCGCGCCGACCACGCTGGGCACGGTGGACGGGCTGGTCTCGACGTCGACGACGTCGGCCACGATGACGGTGACGTTGTCCGGCGCCCCACCGCGCAGGGCGAGGTCGACCAGGGTGTCGGCGGCCGCGTCGGTGTCCGCGGTGCCGACCAGGGTCCGGTGCAGCGTCTCGTCGCTGACCACGCCGGTGAGGCCGTCGCTGCACAGCAGCCAGCGGTCGCCCTTGCGCATCTCGCGCACCGACAGGTCGAGCTCGACCGGGTCCTGGCCCTGCAGCGCGTTGAGGATCAGGTTGCGCTGCGGGTGCGAGCCGGCGTCCTCCTTGGAGATGCGCCCCTCGTCCACCAGCGTCTGCACGAAGGTGTGGTCGCGGGTGACCTGCACCAGCTCGCCGTCGCGCAGCAGGTAGCAGCGGGAGTCGCCGACGTGGACCAGCCCGACCCGCGGCCCGGCGCGCAGCAGCGCGGTGAGCGTGGTGCCCATGCCGGCCAGGGCGGGGTCGCCTTCGACCATGTCGTGCAGGTGGGCGTTGGCGGTCTCGACCGCGGTGGCCAGCCGGTCGAGCAGGTCCGGGCCGGGCGAGTCCTCGTCCAGCGCGGCCAGGCTGGCCACGGCCACCGAGCTGGCCACCTCGCCGGCCGCGTGGCCGCCCATGCCGTCGGCCACCACCAGCAGCCGGGGCCCGGCGTAGCCGGAATCCTCGTTGCCGTCGCGGAGCAGGCCGACGTCGGAGCGGGCCGCGAACCGCAGCGCGAGAGCCACCGGTGCCCTACTTCCGCAGCTCGACGACGGTCTTGCCCACCCGCACCGGCACGCCGAGCGGCACGGGCGTGGGGGCGGTGACCTTCTGCCGGTCCAGGTAGGTGCCGTTGGTGGAGCCGAGGTCCTCGACGAACCAGCGGCCCTCCTGCGGGAACAGGCGGGCGTGCCGGCCGGAGGCGTAGTCGTCGTCGAGCACCAGGGTGGAGTCCTGGGCCCGGCCGATGGTGACCGGCACCTCGCCCAGGCGAAGGGACGTGCCGGCCAGCGAGCCCTGGGTGACCACGAGCACGCTCGGCTCGCCCCGGCCGCGGGAGCCGCGGGCGGGCCGGGACGGCTTGGCGGGCTTGGGCGCCTTGGTGCCGCGCGCCGGCGCCGGGCCGCTGCGCCCGGCCACCTTGGTGCCGAACAGGTCGCTGCGCATGACCGACACCGCGGTGAGGACGAACAGCCACAGCACGGCGAGGAAGCCGAGCTTGATGATGGTGAGCGTGAGCTCGGAGACGTTGGCCATCTAGCGTGCCCCTGCCCCGGCCGGCTCGTCGCTCGGGCCGCCCACGGTGCGGAAGACCAGCTCGGTGCTGCCCAGCCGGAGGACCGAGCCCTCCGTGAGCACCGAGCGCTCGGACCGGGCGCCGTCCACGGTGAGACCGTTGGTGGAGCCGAGGTCGCGGACCTGCGCGGCGCCGTCGGGGGTCACCAGGACCTCGGCGTGCCGGCGGGAGACGCCCGGATCGTCGAGCCGGAGGTCGACGTCGGTGCCGCGGCCGATCACGGTGACCGCGCCGACCAGGGGGAAGCGCTGCCCGTTGACCTCGAGCCACGGCCGAACGGCGGCGGTGCGGGCGGTGGGCGGACCGGCGGTGGCGACGGCGCCGGCCTGCACGGCGCTGCGGACCCGGAAGATGCCGGTGTCGAGGTCCTCGACCAGCTCGAGGTCCACGCCCACCGGCCCGACGAAGCTGTAGCCCTGCTCCTCGGCGTGCTCGCGGACCATCGCCGAGAGCTCGGCGCCCACCGGCTCGGCGTAGGGCGACAGCCGGTCGTAGTCGTGCGGGCCGAGCTCGACGGCGAACGCGTTGGGCACCAGCGTGCGCTCCCGGCCGATCGCGGCGCGGTCGTCGAGCTCGCGCTGGAGGGCGCTGGCCACCTCGACCGGCTGGACCTCGGCCCGGAACGCCTTGCTGAAGGGCCGGTTGACCAGCTCCTCGAGGCGTCGCTCGAAGCGCTGCAGCACCCCCACGCCCACCTCCTCGCCGCTCCCGGTCCGTCCTGCTGGCCCTGACTCCCCTGCCGGTACCCCGGCGTCGTCGCGCCGACACGGGAGCCGGCACCGGCGCCTGCGGGCGGTACCCGGCACCCATCCCCCGCCGACCCGTAGCGGACGACGCCCTGGCCGTGCCGCCGGTTCCCGGGCCTCGTCCGTGCCGCCCACCAGCGGACCGTGCAGCGATCGTATCGGGGTGCGCCGCAGCGCCCGAGCTCGAGCGCTGCGCCCTCGTGCTAGCCTGAGCCCCGCTCGCGCGAGTGGCGGAATAGGCAGACGCGCACGGTTCAGGTCCGTGTACTCGAAAGGGTGTGGGGGTTCAACTCCCCCCTCGCGCACCAGAGGACGTTCACGAAGGGGTCCCCGGCATCGGCCGGGGGCCTTCTTCGTCCCCGGTGCCTCCTCGCGGGTCGCTCGTCCCGCCCGTGCGCCTCCAGCCCCCCGCAGCGACCCTTCCTCGACCCCCTGGCCCTCGGTCCGCCCCCCCCCGGTTGAGCAGCCGCCCAACCGGCGAGCGCGGTCTCCGCGCCGGCGCAGCGGCGGCGGTTAGCGCAGCTGTGCGGGCGACCACCAGGGACGATCGGCCTCGCCGATGCTCTCAGGCGGCTCTTCGGCGCTGCCGATGATGCGAACGGTCGTGCCACATCGGGCGGCCAGGCCGCGGACGCCGAGTCCTGCCACCGCGCGCCTTCGAGCACACGGAACGCGTCGGCGGGAGCGGGGATCGCAGTAAGGCGGGCCGGCGCGTGCCGGCCCTCGGGGTGAAGCCGGGGCGAGCGCCCCGGCCGGGCGAGCCTCCCGGCCCGAACCCGACAGCGGCCCTCCTCGCAGGCGTGCCGGAGGAACCACGAACCGTGCCCCACCGTCCCACGCGCCGCCAGCGCCGCGCCTCTCGTCGTCAGAGCCTCGTCCGCAGCTCCCTCGCCAGCTCCTTGCGCCGGTCCCGGCTGGTCCGCTCCGCCGTCGCCACCACCACCGGCACGCTCACGCTGCTCGCCGCGGCGGTGCCGGCCTTCGCCGCAGGTCCCAGCGGCATCGACGTCGCCAGCTTCCAGCACCCGAACGGCGCCGCGATCAACTGGTCCGCGGTGCGGCAGAACGGGGTCTCGTTCGCCTTCATCAAGGCCACCGAGGGGTCGGGCTACACCAACCCCTGGTACGCCAAGGACTACGCCGGCGCCAGGGCGGCGGGCATCTACCGGGGCGGCTACGCCTTCGCCCGCCCCAGCTCGACCGCCGGCTCGGCGGCGGCGCAGGCCCGCTACTACGTGTCGGTGAACGGGCTCGCGCACGCCTCGGGCGACCTGCCCCCGATGCTCGACCTGGAGTCCAACGGCGGTCTGGGCCCGGCGGCGCTGCAGTCGTGGGTGAAGACCTGGCTGAGCACCGTCAGGTCGCTCACCGGCCGGGACCCGGTCATCTACGTGAGTCCGTACTTCTGGCGGAACTCGATGGGCAACAGCACCGCCTTCACCGACTACCCGCTGTTCATCGCCGAGTACGGCGTCAGCGCGCCGAGCGTGCCCGGCGGGTGGCCGTGGTGGACCTTCTGGCAGTCCTCCAGCTCGGGCAAGGTCGGCGGCATCCTCAGCAACGTCGACATGGACCGGTTCAACGGCGACGCCGGCGGCCTCGCGCGGATCGCCAACGTGACCGGGGCGCCCGCGCCGACCCAGCCGCCGGCACCCACCCCCACGCCGACGCCCACCACGCCGTCCGCGCCGACCACGCCGTCGGCCTCGGGCTTCCCGCCCCCGCCGGCAGGGCCCAGCCACGACCTGACCGGCGACGGGATCCCGGACGTGGTGGCCAGGGACGCCGCCGGGGCGCTGTGGACCTACCCGGGCAACGGGCGCGGCGGCTGGCTGCCGCGGATCAAGTCCGGTCTCTACGGCTGGAACGCGATGAACGCCGTGCTCGTGGCCGGTGACATGAACGGTGACGGCAAGGCCGACGTCATCGCCCGGGACCGCGCGGCCTACCTGTACCTCTACCCCGGCGACGGCAAGGGCGGCCTCGGCCCGCGCATGCGGATCGGCAACGCGTGGCAGCACATGACCGCGCTCGAGGGTGTCGGCGACCTGTCCGGCGACGGCAGGAACGACCTGCTGGCCCGGGACGAGACCGGGTACATGTGGCTCTACACCGGCACCGGCAAGGGCGGCCTGAACGTCGTGCGCACCCGCATGGGCGGCGGCTGGAACGCCATGACCGAGCTGGTGGGCGTCGGCGACATGTCCGGCGACGGCAAGGTCGACCTGCTGGCGCGCGACCGCTCGGGCTACCTCTGGCTCTACCGCGGGAACGGGCGCAGCGTCCTGAGCAGCCGCAGCCAGATCGGGCGCTCGTGGCAGAGCATGACCGCGCTGGTGGGGTCCGGCGACCTCGACGGCGACGGGAAGGCCGACCTGGTGGCGCGCGACCGGGCCGGCTACCTCTGGCTCTACTCCGGTGACGGCCGGGGCCACCTCGGCGGCCGGCGCAGCATCGGGTCCGGCTGGGCCAGCAAGAACCTCCTGACCTGAGCCACCGCGACGACGACGGCCCCGCCCCGACCTGGGCGGGGCCGTCGTCGTCGTGCCGTCGTGCTGCCGGGTCGCATGCCGCCCGCAACGGGGTAGCAGGAGGGCATGACCGAGCGCTGGTACAAGGAAGCCGTCGTCTACAGCATCGACGTGGCGGCGTTCCAGGACTCCAACGACGACGGGGTGGGCGACCTGCCCGGACTGATCAGCCGGCTGGACTACCTGTCCCGGCTGGGCGTCAGCTGCCTGTGGCTGAACCCGGTGCACCCGAGCCCGAACCGCGACGACCGCTACGACGTCGTCGACTACTACGGCATCGACCCGGTGCTCGGATCGCTCGGTGACTTCGCCGAGCTGGTCCACCAGGCCGGCTCGCGCGGGATGCGCGTGCTGATGGACCTGGTCGTCAACCACACCTCCGACGAGCACCCGTGGTTCCGCAGCGCCCGGCGCTCGCGCGACTCCCGCTACCGCGACTGGTACGTCTGGAGCGACGAGGAGCCGCCGGACCGCGCGCAGGGCGTCGTGTTCCCCGGCGAGCAGGAGGCCACCTGGACCCTCGATGAGGAGACGGGCAGCTGGTACTACCACCGGTTCTACGACTTCCAGCCGGACCTGAACTGGGCCAACCCCGAGGTGCGGGCCGAGATCCGCAAGGTGATGGCCTTCTGGCTCCAGCTCGGGGTGTCCGGCTTCCGGGTGGACGCCGCCCCGTTCGTGATCGAGGAGATCAGGCCCGACGGCGAGAGCACCCGCGACTTCGCCATCCTCGACGACTGGGCCTCGTTCGCGACCTGGCGCCGCGGCGACGCGGTGCTGCTGGCCGAGGCGAACGTGCCCGAGTCCGAGCTGGTGCAGTACTTCAGCGGGCCGGGCGGGCACGGGCAGCGGTTCCACATGCTGTTCGGCTTCCTGCTCAACGCGCGGACGATGCTGGCCCTGGCCCGGGAGAACGCCGAGCCGCTGCTGGAGACCCTGCGCGACCTGCCGCAGCTGCCCCGCCCCTCGCAGTGGGCGACGTTCCTGCGCAACCACGACGAGGTCGACCTGTCGCGGCTCACGACGGACCAGCGGCGCGACGTCTTCGAGGCGTTCGGCCCGGAGCCTCGGATGCAGATCTACGGCCGCGGGCTGCGCCGCCGGCTGGCGCCGATGCTCGGCAACGACCCGCGCCGGATCCGGATGGCCTACTCCCTCCAGCTCACCCTTCCCGGCACGCCGGTCCTGCGCTACGGCGAGGAGATCGGCATGGCCGAGGACCTCTCGCTGCACGGCCGGGCCGCAGTGCGCACGGCCATGCAGTGGGACGACGCACCCGGGGCCGGCTTCTCCGGGGCGCCGCTGGACACCTTCGAGCACCCCGTCGCGCGCACCCGGATGTTCGGGCCCAAGCACGTCAACGTGACCGCGCAGAGCGTCGACCCGGACTCGCTGCTGGCCTGGTTCGAGCGCTGCCTGGCCCGGCTGCGCGAGTGCCCCGAGGTGGGCGCCGGCCAGGCAGCGCCGGTCGACGTCACCCTCCCGCCGTCGGTGGTGGCGCACCGGATGGACTCGGTGGACGGGACGATGCTCTTCCTGCACAACCTCGCCGACGTCGACGTGAGCGTGGACGTCGGCGACCCGGGCGAGGACTGCACCGAACGCCTCGAGGTCTTCTCCGACGGGACCTACGAGGTCCCGAGCCGCGACCTGACCGGCCTCGCCCTGCGCGGCTACGGCTACCGCTGGATCCGGCTGCGCCGCGGCCGGGGCTACCAGCCCTACTGACCCGCGGGCCCTCACCCACCCCCTCTTTCCGTGATCATGCAGAGATGGTGAAGCGCTCGCTCCACCATCTCTGCATGATCACGGCAGGTGGGTCCTCGGGAAGGGCGGGCAGCGATGGTGCTCGTGCGCAAGGAACGGGCTGACGACGTCGACGCTGTACGAGACGTGGTGCGCGCGGCGTTCGGGTCCGAGCACGAGGTGCGGCTGGTCGACGCGCTGCGGGCGCACGACAGCTGGCGCGACCTGTCCTACGTGGCGGTCGAGCCGGCGCCGGCCCGGGAGGACGCCGACGACGTCGTGGGGCACGTCTGCTTCACCCGCGGGTGGGTGGACGCGCCCGCGGCGCTGGTGGAGGTGCTCGTGCTCAGCCCGCTCTCGGTGCGGCCGGACCGGCAGCGGCGCGGCGTGGGGCAGGCGCTGGTGCGCGCCGCCCTGGAGGACCTGCGCGGCCTCGGGCACGCGCTGGTGTTCCTCGAGGGCAGCCCCGCCTACTACCCGCGGTTCGGCTTCCGCCCCGGTGGCGAGCTCGGCTTCACCCCGCCCTCGGTACGCATCCCGCCGGCCGCGTTCCAGGTCGCGGTGCTCGCGCCCTACGACACCGACGCGGTGGGCGGGGCCCTGGTCTACCCGGACGTGTTCTGGCGCGAGGACGCGGTGGGGCGGCGCTGACAGGATCTTTGCATCGCGAACAAAAGTCTTGCCAGGCTTAGGAAGGTGCGCTGCCGCTGCCGCTCTGCCGGCTGCGTCAGGTGGGTGAATGTTCACCTCTGCACCAACCCCGGGCCGTTGACCAGACCGTAACGAGCCCCCTAATCTCCCCTCCGCGCCTCGAAAGGAGATGCTTCGGTCGAAGCGGCGCATGACATCTCGGGGAGGTGAAACGCGTGTTGAACCTGCAGATCGAGGAGCTGGAGCCGCTCGAGGCTCCCGGCTTCTGGGAGTGGGCGGCGGGCATCGCCGTCGGCGGCGCCGTCGGCGCCGGCCTGCTCTGGGCGGGCATCGCCCTCACCTGATCCACGCGCACCCGGGACAGCCTCGCGGGCCCTCGCGGCTCGCCGCTGCCCCGTGCCGCTGTGCGTGCAGATGATTCGGGGAGGGGGGGTGAATCAATTGATTTCTCAGGCAGAGGTGGACAAGGCCTTCGGTGCTCTCGCGCTCGACATGGAGGAGCTCGAGACGCTGGACGCGCCGTGGAACTGGGGCGACTTCTTCGGTGGGGTCGGCCTCGGCTTCGCCGGGGTGGGCCTGGTCGCGGCCGGCATGGCTCTCACCTGATGACCCGCTGGCGGCGAGGTTCGAGCGCCGATGACCGCGGGTCGGTCGTTCGGACCTCGCCGCCCAGCCAGCCATTCCTGATTCGGAGTCGGAGAAGCAAGCATGAGCAACAACCAGTCGCCCCGGCGTCCCAGCTCGGGCCGTCCGCCGGTCGCCGGCGTCGTCGGTGGCTTGGCGGCCGTCCTCGCCGCGCTGGCGGTGGTCCTCATCGTCGAGCGGAACACGATCTCGACCGGCCTCGTGCTCGGCATCGTCTTCGTCATGGCGGCGATGCTCGTCGCCATGGGGGCGATGATCGGCACCCGTGGGCGGCGGCGCTGACGATGGCCGAGACGCTCGTGCGGCTCACGGGGCTGTCGAAGTCCTACGGTTCGAAAGAGGCTCTGAGGGATGTCGACCTGGTCCTGTCCCCCGGCGTGATCACCGGTCTGGTGGGACCCAACGGTGCCGGCAAGAGCACTCTGATGAAGGCCGTCCTGGGTCTCCTTCAGGTCACCGGCGGCGCCGGCGGCGCCGGCGGCGCCGGCGGTTCCGTCGTCACCGCTCGGGCCGGCTTCACCCTCGAGCCGCCCGGCCTGGACCCCACGCTCACCGTGGCCCGCCACTTCCAGATCCTGCGGCGGGCGTGCGGTGCGAGCACGGCCGACGTCGACGCGCTGATGACGCGCTGCGAGATCCACGCCTTCGCCCAGACCCGGATCAAGCGACTCTCCACCGGTCAGCGTCAGCGGGTGGCCATCGCGTCCGCGCTGCTGTCGCGACCTGAGCTCGTCGTCCTCGACGAGCCGACCAACGGGCTGGACCCGGAATCGGTGCGGTGGTTGAGGAACCTGTTGCGCGAGGTGGCCGACGCCGGAGCGGCCGTCCTCGTCTCGAGCCACGCCCTGAGCGAGCTGCAGCTCGTCGTGGACGAGGTGGTGGTGCTGGCCGCGGGCACGGTGCGCTTCGCCGGCACGCTCGACGACCTGCTGTCGGCCAGCGAGTCCAGCACCCTGGAGGAGGCCTACTTCACCATGGCTAGCCCCACCGCCGGGCGGGCGTTGTGACGGTCCAGACCCTGACCCGGGAAGGCGGTGCCGGCCTGGACCTCCCGAGCCTGCGCCGAGCCGCGTCGGCCGAGCTGTTGAGAGCCCGCTCGGGATGGCGCCTGTGGGGGCTGCTCTTCATGGCGCTCTGGCTCGACTCCCTGTCGATCGTCGGCAACGCCTCCAAGAAGCTCGCGGCCCTGCAGGCCGGCGTGGCCGACAGCGCAATCGTGAGCAACGAGCTGGTCCAGCTCGGCTTCGGCGCTCTGCTGTTCGCGACGCTGTTCGGAGTCCTGCAGTCCACCACGGAGTTCCGCTACGGGTCCGTGGGACGCAGCGCGCTGTCCGCTGGAGGACCAGGACGGCTGCTGGCGGTCAAGGCCGCCGTCGGGCTGGTCGTCGGGGCGGTCTTCGGGCTCGTCGCCGCTGCTGGTGCGGCGGCAGCCGCCGCGATCACGCTTCGCGTGCACCACTTCTCGTTCGTCCTGGACCGCACCACGGTGCTGTCCATCGTGGGCGTCTTCGTCGTGTGCCTGCTGGCCACGGCCTGGGGCGTGCTGTTGGGGTGGCTCGGGCGCTCTCAGGTCGGCACGCTGCTCGCGGTCGTCGCCTGGACCCTGCTCGCCGAGCCGGCGGTCTTCGCGATCGTCCCCCGGGTCGGGCGGTTCCTGCCCGGCGGCGCGCAGACCTCCATCTACCGCGACTTCTCCAGCCCCTGGACGCTGCCGACCCACTGGGGGCTGCTGCTCTTCCTCGGGTGGCTGGCGGTGGCCGGAGCCTGCTGCGCCGCGACGATCCGCACGCGTGACCTCGCATGAGCCCCGCATGAGCCTCGCCTTCCATGTCGCCGCGGACGTCTCGGTGCGAGACGTCGACGGGGGCACCGCGCTGGTGAGCACCTCGGACGGCCGGCTCATCCGGGTGGGCGAGGACCTGGCCGGCCTCCTGCGCGCCCTGCAGCAGCGGGGCCCGCTGCAGCCCGAGGAGCTCACGAGCGTGCTCGGGGAGCGGTGGTCGGTGGCCACGGTGCGCGAGACGTTGGCGCGTCTGCAGCAGGCGGATCTGGTCGGCCAGCCCGGTGCAGCTCGGGTGACCACGTCCCCCCGGCGCGGCGTCGGGCGCGTCGTCTGGCGCCGTCCGATGTCCTTGCAGATCACCCTGTGGGAGACCCCTTCCCCCCGCAACCCGTTGCTGCGGACGGTCGCCACGTGCACCGGACGGTCCGGCGCCGCCGTGGCGGGCGTGCTGGCGCTCACCGGGGTGTTCCCCACGATCGGCGCGAGCCTCGGAGCGGGGAGCATCCTGAGTGCTCCGCTGCCCGTCTCGCAGTACGTGCTCGCACTGGTGGCTCTGCTGCTGACCGTGTCGCTGCACGAGCTCGCCCATGCCGGAGCGCTGCTCCGGCGCGGGGGTCAGCCCCGTCGCCTCGGCGTGATGCTGTTCTACCTGTCGCCGGCCATGTTCTGCGACGTCAGCGACGCCTGGCGGCTACCTCCCCGGCGACGGGTCGAGGTCGCGGTGGCCGGGTCGGTCGTCCACGGCGCCTGCGGCGGCCTGGCCGGACTGCTCGCGCTGCTCGTGCCCGGCGATGTCCGGGCCGCGTTCGTGCTCTACGCGCTCCTGAACTACACGTACCTGCTGCTCAACCTCGTGCCGTTCGTCAAGCTCGACGGCTACCTGGCGCTGATGGGATGGCTGGACCTGCCGTTCCTCCGGACACGGGCGATGGAGGAGTTCCACGACGTCTGCACGGCCGTGCTGTTCCGGGCGCCGCGACGGCCCGGCCTGGGTCCGGCGTGGGTCCCGTGGTTCGGGGCCGCCTGCAGCGTCTTCCCGCTGGTCCTGCTCGGAGGCGCAGCCAGCCGGGCGGTCAGCGCCCTCTGCCCGGCCGGTCCGCTCGGTGCAGCGCTCGCGCTCGTCGTCGTCGTCGGTGTCTTCCTGCTGCTCTCGGTCGCGCTCGCGAGAGTGCTGGTCGACGGGTTCCGCCGTCGGGTCAGCGGCATCGCCCGACCCGTCCTCCGACTCTTGGTAGGAGTCGCGGTTCTTTGCTCGGTGGCCGCGTTCGTGCCTGTCCGGCACGTGCCGGTGGTCGGGTTCGCCCGCGACGGAGACGCGGTGGTGGCCGCGGTGCCGCGCGGCGCGGCGGCGCCGGTGCTGGTCGACGGCAGCCGGCTGCACCTGTTCTCCAGCGGTGCGGTGCGAGGGGCCGAGCAGGGGACGGCCGTCGTCAGCGGCGGGTCGTCGCCCTGCCGGGTGCCCCTGTCGGCCCTGGTGCCGGCGCTGCGATACGACGCCGGCACCGTGCCGGCGGACTGCTACCGGCTGCGGCTGTCGGACGGCTCGCTCTCGGCGTCCACCGGGGTGGCTGTCGCGCCGCCGCGGAACGACCCGCTGGCCGAATGGCTCTACGGGACGTACCTGCGAGCTCCGGCACACGCGCTCGCGAACAGCTGAACTGCAGGAAATGGCATGTCTGGAGGGGGAAGGATGCTCGGTCGTCGTAAGCACGAGGAGATCGGCCT
>JBQCHF010000139.1:0-16472 GCA_051954955.1 Motilibacteraceae bacterium | reverse complement strand
GCGACCCGGTGCAGGTGCACCGGATCGCGCAGCTCGTGGAGGGGCACGCGCGGTGGATGCGGGACAAGGCCCGGTCGGAGGCCAAGGCCACCGAGAAGGACGCGCAGCTGGCGATGCGGGCGGCGTGGAAGCAGCACGGCGGGGGCTCACCCGAGCACGTCGCCGCACTAGAGGTGTGGCAGGAAGCCAAGAGGCGCCGTCAGCAGGTGTTCAAGCAGGGCCTGTCCGCGTGGAGGTTCGACGCCCTGGCGGACCTGGCCGAGCGCGGCACCGTGGCCGCGCACGACGGCGCCCCCCGGGTCGCGAAGGAGCGGGAGGTGCTGCCGGTCACCGTGGTGAGCTTGGAGACCGCGTTCGGGCTGGCGGACGACCCGGGCGAGCTGCGCGGCTACGGCACCATCCCGGCCCCGGTGCTGCGGGACCTGGTCGCCGCCGCGAAATCCTGGCTCGTGGCCGTCGTCGATGCCACCGGGCAGACGTTGAGCGTGCAGCGGTACAAGCCCACCACCGCCATCCGGGACTGGCTGATCGCCACCAAACCCACCTGCGCATCACCGTGGTGCGACGCACCCGTCGAGTGGGCCGAGGACGACCACCTCGACGAATGGAGACCCCCGCCCGATCCACACGATCCACAATCGAAGCCGGCCGGCGGGCCGACCAGCGAGGACAACATGCACCCCGAGTGCAAGACCACCCACCAGCTCAAGACCACCAGACACCTCGACGTCATCAGAGACGACGACGGCGCCCACCGGACGATCACCCACTCCGGGCACGAATACCGGAGAGAACCCCACCGACTCCTACCCGAGATCGGCCACGGCTGGGGCGTCACCGGCGACCCCGACGAACCCCCGCCGTTCTAAGCACAGTCACGCTCGTCGCCCGGAGGAGCGAAACGGCGCGAGCGGTAGCACGATGCCCCGCTAGCGTGCCCGACATGGCCCAGAAGCCGCAGGAGCTGCCGGAGCTGGTGGTCGCCGACCAGGCGGCGTGGCGCGGATGGCTCGCCGAGTACGCGGAGGACGCGCGCGGGGTGTGGCTCGTGCTGGCGAAGAAGGGGACGACGGAGCCGACGAGCATCACCTACGACGAGGCGCTCGAGGAGGCGCTCTGCCACGGCTGGATCGACGGGCAGGTGAAGCGGCGGGACACGGCGACGTACCAGCAGCGGTTCACCCCGCGCCGGGCCGGCAGCCAGTGGTCGCGGCGCAACACGACCATCGTCGCGCGCCTGCTGGAGGAGGGCCGGATGCAGCCGCGCGGCCACGCGGAGGTCGAGCGGGCCCGCACCGACGGCCGCTGGGACGCTGCCTACGCAGGGCCCGCCACCATCGAGGTGCCGCCCGACCTCGCCGCCGCCCTGGCAGCCGAGCCGGCGGCGCAACGGGCCTTCGCCGGACTGAGCAGCCAGAACCGCTTCGCGATTCTCTACCGGCTCGGCACCGCCAAGAGCCCGGAGACGCGGCAGCGCCGCCTCGTCGAGTTCGTCGCCATGCTCGCCCGCGACGAGACCCTCTACCCGCAGCAGTCGCGCGCCAGGTCCCGGCGCGACGCCGAGCAGGGGTGATCGGTACCGGTGCGGCGCGGAGAAGGAGTGGCCGCCGCGGTGTCGTCCCTCACCGACCCCGACCGTCCCCGATCATGGCGCTCGTGGACGCACTCCGCCCCGTCGTGCAGGGCCTCGCCTTCGTCGTCGAGCTCGCCGCGCTGGCCGCCCTGGCGGTCTGGGGCTGGAGCACTGACGGCCCTACGGCCGTCCGGCTTCTCCTGGCGGTCATCGCGCCGGCGGTGCTGGCCGTCCTCTGGGGCGCCTTCCTCGCGCCGCGGTCTCGACGTCGGCTGACGGGACCGCCTCTGGTGCTGGCCAAGCTGGTCGCCCTGTGCGGCTCCGGAGCCCTCCTGGCCACCGCCGGCCACCCGGTCGCGGGAGTCGCGCTCGCGGTCGTCGCCGCCGTCGACGTCCTGGCCGCAGCCGCGCTCGGGGTGTCCTGAGCGCGGCCGGCGCGAGCCGCTACGAGAACAGGTCCCGCACCGCGGTGCGCAGCGTGACGGTGGAGCCGAGGATCAGCCCCACGACGAGCCGGGCACCGTCGGCATCCAGCGCGGTGGCCGGCACCGCGTGGTCCATCCACACGTCCACCTGGCCCTCGTCCCCCACCCGGGCGTAGAGGGCGCCGACGAAGTGCTTGCCCGCCTCCACGGCCACCCAGCGGAACAGCGCGGGGTCGGCGGTCAGGTTGTCCGCCACCAGGCTGCGGAAGTTGACCAGCTGGCTGCCCTCGGTGATCTGCACGACCTCGGCGCCGATCCGCGCCTCCTCGAACGGAACCAGCACGAGATCGCCCTGCCGCTCGACGGTGAAGTGCTGGCTCAGCAGCCACTCCAGGTCGTCGGTGCCGAAGGTCCGCTCGTCCTGCTCCACGCCGTCGCTCCTTCGCTGCTGTCGCAGAGATCCTCTGCCTGCGGCGAGCGGCGCACGCCGCCCCCCGTCGTCGCGCCCATCCTGTCACCGCTGCCGACCGGGCCGACGCCGCTCGGCCCGGCTTGCTCACGGGCCCCGCACTGCCGCGCGAGCCCGCGTCGGGCAGGCTGTCCGGCATGGGTGTCGCTGTCCAGGTGGCCGGGTCGCTGGCCATCCTCGCCGCGTTCGTGCTGGTGCAGACCGGTCGCTGGACCGCGTCCGGGGTCGGCTACCTGTGGCTCAACACGGTCGGCTCGGGGGTGCTCGCGGTGGACGCGCTGCTGGGCCGGCAGTGGGGGTTCCTGCTGCTCGAGGGGGTCTGGTGCCTGGTGTCGGCCTGGTCGCTGCTGACCCGCGCCCGCACGTCGGCGGACCAGGGAGCCGAGCGGAGGGTGGCCCCCTGAGCAGGACGCGAGCAGCCGCGCTGGTCGCGGCCGCGCTGCTGGGCGGCTGCGCCCCCGCCGACGGCGCCCAACCGGCGCTGCGCGACCAGCGGGCGGCCGTCGTGCAGGTCCTGCAGGAGGTGGGCGGTCAGCTCGGCGTGCCGCTGGAACGGCAGGCCACGCTCGACCCGCTGCCCTGCCGGCTCGGCGACGGCGGCACGGGCACCCGCTACTCCCTCACCGCCAGCGCCGCCCTCCCGCCCGGCAGCGGCGCCGACGCGGTGCGCGCGGTCGAGCTGCTCTGGGCCCAACGCCGCTACCTCGTCGGCGAGCGCCACGACGGACGCTCGACGACGCTGCTCGCGCTCGGCACCTACGACCACGCGCTGTCCTTCACCGTCGTGACGTCGACGCCGACGACCAGCGCCGGTGGGCCACAGGCGCGTCTGCGCGTCCTGGCTGGCTGCGCGGAGTCGCCGTGACCGGACGCCCGGCCCCGCCCCGGCTGCCCACGCCGGCCGCGCGGGCGCTCTGCCGCCTCGCCCTGCGCCCGGCCCTGGCCCTTCCGGTGCCCGCGCAGCGCCGCTGGCTGGACCTGCTCGCCCACCTCCCGCCGCTGCCGCCCGGCACCCAGGTCCTGCACGCGCAGCTGGGCGGGGTCCCGGTCGAGGTGGTGCGCCCCGCCCGGCACCGCGCGGAGGCGACCGGCCGCGTCGTCGTGCACCTGCACGGCGGCGCGTACCTGACCGGGTCGCCGCGGACCCACCGCCCGCTGGCCGCCGCCCTGGCCGCGGCCGCCGGCCTGGACGTCGTCGTGCCCGGCTACCGGCTGGCCCCCGAGCACCCGTTCCCCGCCGCGTTCGACGACGTCCTCGCGGTCGTGCACGCCCTCGCCGACCGAGGGCGGACGGTCGCACTGTCCGGGGACTCCGCCGGGGCCGGCCTGGCCCTGGCCGCCACCCTCGACCTCCCGCGGGATCGGCAGCCCGCCGCCCTGGCCCTGCTCTCCCCCTGGCTCGACCTCACCGCCGCGGCCCCCTGGCGGCGGCACCGGACCGACCAGCCGATCGATCGCGACCCGGTGCTGACCCGGCGCTGGCTGGAGCTGGGCTGCCGCTCCTACGCCGGCGCGCAGGCCGCGCACCCCCGGATCAGCCCGCTGTCGGCTCTCCTGCGCGACGGCGTCCCGCCGCTGCCCCCGCTCCTGGTGGTCTCCGGTGCCGAGGACCCCCTCGTCGCCGACGCCGACCGCCTGGTGGCTGCGCTGCAGGCCGCGGGCCGGGCGGTGCGCCACGAGCGCCGCCCGGGGCTCTGGCACGACGTGCCCACGCTGGCCGGGCTGGCCGCGGTGGCGGACGAGCTGTGCACGACGGTCGGCCGGTTCCTCGCCGAGCCGGCCCGTCGACCCGGCACCGCACCCGGACGCTGACAGCGTCTGCTGCAAGCAAAGCGGCCATTAGTGCCCAAGCACTAGAAAAGATCGTCCCTAAGCACGTTCGCGGTCACGGCGGCGTCGCTTAGAGTGCTCCTTGCGAGGACGAGGTCCCCCCCGTCCGCGTCCTCGCCGGGGCCTCGTGGTCACTCCCCCGCGATCACGAGGCCCCCCTTTCATGTCCGGCCTCTTCTCCGGCCGGTCGCGCTGGTTGCGCCGCCCCAGCCTCAGGCCGGCTCGCCGGTCCAGTCGTCGACATAGTCGGCGGTGAGCCACAGCTGGTCCGCGCTTATCCGGGCCACGTCGATGTGCTCCACCTCGCGGGCGCGCGCGTGAGCCTCCCGCCGCAGCAGCTCGGCGAGCCGGCGGTGCACCGCGGACAGGTCCTCCCCCGCGCCCACCCGGCCGATCGCGGCGATGTCGTGCGGGGTCACGACGAGGCGGTCGCCGGCGCCGAGGTCGATGGTCTCGGGCCCGCGCAGCTCGCCGTCGGCAGCGGGCCGTGGAGCACCGCTCCCACCTTCGCCGGAGTCCCCCACCGCCGTCCTCCTGTCGAGGCCGACCCGCTAGGACGCCGCCCGGCGCAGCGCCTGCGCCTCGAGCGTGCAGTCCGCGACCACCGAGGAGACGTCCGGGGCAGCCAGCGAGCGGGCGCCGTCGAGCAGCCCGGCGCGCAGCGCGCCCGCCGCCGCGGCCAGGGCGCGCGCCTCGGGGGCGATGCGCGCCACCTCCGCGGCGGCCCGGCCGACCAGCGGGTCCTCGGCGACGGCCCGCAGCCGCACGTCCAGGGCGGCCGCGGCGCGGGCCAGGCGGGCGGACAGGGCCGGGGCGTCGCCGACCGGCCAGTCGTGCACCCGGGCCGCGGCGAGCGTGGAGCGCAGGGCGCCCAGCTCGCGGGCTAGCTCGAGCCGGAGCCGGGCAGCGTCGGCGCGCGGCCCGACGCCGTAGGCGGTGGTCTGCAGAGCGACCCGGCCGGCCCGCGACTGCACCCCGCGGCCCAGCCGCATCACCAGGGAGACCGCCAGCACGACGGCCATGCCCACCCCGGCGACCGCGAGCCCGGCCACCAGGAAGAGGAACAGCACCACGCCCTCCATGCAGCGAGGGTACGTCGTCGCTCGCGGTGCGTCCCGGCGACGGCGAGCCCGCTCGTGCTCGCACTAGCCCCAGCCGAGCTCGTCCAGGCGGTCGTCGTCGATGCCGAAGTGGTGCGCGACCTCGTGCACCACCGTGGTGCGCACCTCCGTTACCAGCTCCTCCCGGCTCGCGCAGCGGCGCAGCAGCGGGCCGCGGAACAGGGTGATCCGGTCCGGCAGCACCCCGGAGTACCAGCCGTCCCGCTCGGTCAGCGGCACGCCTTCGTAGAGCCCCAGCAGCTCGTACCCGCCGGCGTGGTCCCCGGAGTGCCCCTCGGAGTGACCACCGTCGTGCGCGCGCAGCTGGGCCGGCTCCGGCTCGTCCTCCACGAGCACCACGACGTTGCGCATGGCCCGGGCCAGGTCGGCCGGGATGGTGTCCAGCGCGTCGGCGACAAGCTCGTCGAACTCGTCCGCATCGATGCTGAGCACCCCCTCAGTCTCGCGCCTGAGCGGCCGAACGGGGGCGGCGATGCCGGCTGAAGGTCCGGACGGGGGCCGTCGAGACGTATCGCACCGTCGCACACTGGGCACGGGAGACGAGATGGACCGACCGGAGGGCGGGGTGTCCCGCGTGCACGAGGGCGGCCGCGGCACGAGCGCGGACGCCCCACCGGTCCTCCCCCACCACCAGACCTCCGGCCACGGTCGACGGCCCGGCCGGTCCATGGCCGACCACCTGGAGACGGCCCGCGCCCGCGCCGGCGACGTCGGCACGACGCTGCAGCGCTGGGGCACCGGGCGGGTGGGGCACCTGCTGTGGACCGCCGCCGCGGCCGTGCTCGGCGCCTGGCTCGCCCTGGTCGTCGTCGGGCCCACCCACGCGCAGATCGGGCCGGTCGAGGCGAAGGTGGCCCTGGTGCCGTCCTGGACCGGCGGCACGGTCATCTCGATCCCGCCGCTGGGATCGCTCACGCTGGACACCCACGACGGTCCGCTGCGGCTGCTGGCCACCGCCCAGGGGGTGGACTCCGAGCGCGCCCGCGCCCTGGTGCAGGACCCGGCCGGGCTCGCCGGCATCGAGGACCGGATCGCCGCCGACGCGCGCGCCGCGCTGATCCGCGCCATCGTGCGCGGCGCGCTCTGCATCATGCTCGGGGCGGCCCTGGCCGTGCTGGTGGTGACCCGCCGGCCGCGTCGCGCCCTGCTGGCGGCCGGCACCGCGCTGGTGCTGCTGCTGGGCAGCGGCGGCGCGGCCGCGGCCACCTGGAACCCGCGGGCGATCTCGACCCCGCAGTACAACGGGCTGCTCACCCTCGCCCCGTCGCTGATCGGCAACGCCCGCGACATCGTCGACAACTTCGACAAGTACCGGACCCAGCTGGCCAAGATCGTCGGCAACGTGAGCCGGCTCTACGCCGCCGGCCTGTCGCTGCCCACCTTCGCGCCCACCGGACAGGACGTCCGGGTGCTCTCGGTCTCGGACCTGCACCTGAACCCCGAGGCCTTCGACGTCATCCGCTCGGTCGTGCAGCAGCTCGACATCGACGTCGTGGTCGACTCCGGCGACCTCACCGACCACGGCAGCGCACCGGAGGACAAGTACACCGACCTCATCCGCGACGTCGGCGTGCCCTACGTCTTCGTGCGCGGCAACCACGACTCGCTGGGCACGGCCCGTGCGGTGGCCAGCCAGCCGAACGCCGTCGTGCTCAGCGACGGGGCGACCACGGTCGTCGACGGCATCCGCTTCGCCGGCACCGGCGACCCGCGCTTCACCCCGGACAAGTCCACCCGCGACCGCCCGGCGCCGCCCACCCTCACCGCCGCCGGAGAGCAGTTCGCCGAGCAGGTGCGGGCGGCCGAGGCCGCCGGTCAGCGGGTGGACGTCGCGGTGGTGCACGACATCGCGGAGGGCAAGTCCCTCGACGGCCTGGTGCCGCTGATCCTGTCCGGCCACTACCACCACCGCGACGTCTCCCGGCTGCCCGGCGGCACGATCTCCTTCCAGCAGGGCTCCACCGGCGGCGCCGGGCTGCGCGGGCTGGAGGGCGAGAAGCCGACGCCGGTGGAGATGTCGGTGCTCTACCTGGACAAGCAGACCGGTCTGCTGCAGGCCTGGGACGACATCACCCTCGGCGGCCTCGGCCTGGCCTCAGCCCAGTTCACCCGGCACGTGCCCGAGGCCGACGTCCCCAAGGGCACCCCGCCGGTGGCCACCTCGCCGACCCCGACCGGCAGCCCGCTGCCCTCACCGACGGTGGCACCGCCGACCACCGTTCCCGCGCCGCCGACGGTGCCGGTGCCGACCAGCCCCGGGCTGCCCGAGCCGCTGTCCACCGGGGCGCTGCCGACGCCCGGGACGCTCCCCACGCCGGCCCGCAGCCCCTGATCCCAGGCTCGGCCGGCCCGGATCCGCCGTCGCTTTGGAGGATGGGGAGGGCGTCCCCTATGCTCTCCACGTCCCCGACGGCATCGGACGGACGAAGGCCCGCCAGCCCTCATCGTCTAGCGGCCCAGGACACCGCCCTTTCAAGGCGGCAGCACGGGTTCGAATCCCGTTGGGGGCACGGTAAGTCGCACCACCTGCAAGACCAGCACGATCCAGGTCCCGTGGAGCAGTTTGGAGTGCTCGCCACCCTGTCAAGGTGGAGGCCGCGGGTTCAAATCCCGTCGGGACCGCGCACCGAGAGCCCCTGACCACCAGGTCAGGGGCTCTCGCGTTGTCCGGCCACCGGCCCCCGTCCGCTATGCTGGCCGCACGCTTCTTCACCGAAGCGCTCGGGCAGGTAGCTCAGTTGGTACGAGCGTCCGACTGAAAATCGGAAGGTCGGCGGTTCGACCCCGCCCCTGCCCACCAACGAAACCGCAGGTCCGCGCGATGCGCGGCCTGCGGTTCGTCGTTGGGGGCAGCCCTTACGTCCGAAGGATCGTGGCCTATAGGGCTCAGTTCTTCGGACGCAGGGGCGGGACCGCCGGCGGCGGCTGAGGATCGGCGCCGCTCAACCGGCGATCACCGCGCCCGTCGGGACAGGCCCGGGTCGGCGACCGCGCGCACCAGGAAGTCGGCGACGTCGGCGCGAGAGACCGAGGCGCGCAGACCGATCCGATCGCTCGAAGGGAGCACCCGGGTACGACCGGAGGCCGCACCGTTGGTCAGCCGGGTCGCGTAGACGATGGTCCAGTCCGTGTCACTGGCGCGGCAGCCCTTCGCCGGCCGCCTTGTCCTGCGACATCGCCTTCATGGCCGTGGCGGCCATGAATCTGGCGGGCCCGGTCAGCCGGTCGGTCAGCACCGAGGAGCCGGACAGCAGGACGAACCGCGCGGGGCCGCCCTGCGCCGCCGCCTGCACCACAGCGGCGGTGGAGCGCTCGATGAGCGGCCCGCGCTGCGCGCCCAGGGTGCCGATCACCGCGTCCGCACCCGACAGGGCCGGGGCGAGCGACGCGGCGTCGGTGACGTCGGCCCGGACGACCGTCACGCCATCCGGGAACGGCGGGTGACCCTCCGACCGGACTACGGCCGTCACGCCGTGCCCGGCGGCCAGCGCCCGGTCCACCACCAGCCGGCCGGTGGCGCCGGTCGCGCCGAGAACTGCGATCTTCACGACGCCCGCCCCTGCACTCCCGGGAACCCAGCCATTTCAGGTCTCCTGGATGAACATGTCGAAACCGCTCGCCGTGGTCTCGGGCACCGGTTGGACGACGTCCCAGTGCTCGACGACCTTGCCGTCCACGACGCGGAAGATGTCGACGACGGCCGAGCCGAAGCTGACGAAGTGGTGGTGGATGGCGACCAGGTCGCCGTTGGCGAGGACGCGGTGGACCTTCGACTCGACCGGGGTGACGGCGGCGAGGAAGCCGCGGAAGGCCTCGCGGCCGGACTGCACCCGCGGGTTGTGCTGGACGAAGTCGTCGGCGACGAGCTCGTCCACCACCGCGAGGTCGCCGGCGCACATCGCGGCGAACAGCCGCTCGACGATCGCCCGGTTGGTGGCGGTGTCGGACATCGAACGCGTTCCCTTCAGTAACGTGGTCACCGGAAGAAACCGGCTGCTCGTCACCCTCGGGCACCGCGTGCTCACCGGGCAAGAAGGCACTTCGAGGTAACCATGTTCGCGCCGCCCTACAACGCCCTCGACCCGCGCTGCCCGTCGCGCTTCGTCCTCACCCGGATAGGGGACCGCTGGACCGCGCTCATCGTGTCGCTGCTCGGCGAGCGTCCGTACCGTTTCGGGGAGCTGCGTCGCACGGTGGAAGGCATCTCGCAGAAGATGCTCACCCAGAGCCTGCGCTCGCTGGAGAAGGACGGGCTGGTGCACCGCAAGGTGCTGCCCACCCGGCCGGTCTCGGTCGAGTACTCCCTCACCGACCTCGGCCGCACGCTGGTGCCCGTCGTGCAGTCGATCGTGCGGTGGGCCGAGGAGCACGCCGCAGAGGTGCTGGAGGCGCACGAGCGCGCCTCCTGACGTCGTCGGGGCGTCCTCAGCGGGCCGCCGGCGCCGCCTTGTGCAGCCGGGGCAGGATCTCCTCGCCGTAGAGCCGGAGGAAGCGCTCCTGGTCCGGGCCGGGCGCGTGGAAGACGAGGTGGGTGAAGCCGAACTCGGCGTAACGCAGGATCGAGGCCACGTGCTCGTCCGGGTCGTCGGAGACGATGAACCGGCTGGCGGCCCGCTCGACCGGGAGGGCGTCGGCGAGCCGCTGCATCTCCAGCGGGTCCTCGACGCCGGTCTTCTCCTCCGGGGACAGCGCGAGCGCCCCCCAGAACCGGCAGTCCTCCAGGGCCCGGCGCCGGTCGTGGTCGAAGGAGACCTTGACCTCCATCTGCAGCTCGTAGCCGTCCATCGACCGGCCGGCCTTCTCCAGGCCCTCACGCACCGCGGGGAGCAGGGTGTCGGTGTAGAGCGCGGGGTCCTTGCCGCTGGTGGTGATGTAGCCGTCGCCCTCGCGCCCGGCGTAGCGGGTGGCCGCCGGGCCGGACGCGCCGACGTAGATCGGGACCGGCTGCTCCGGGCGGTCGTAGATGGTGGCCCGCTCGGTGCGGTAGTAGGCGCCCTCGAAGCTCACCCGCTCCTCGGTCCACAGCCGGCGGATCAGCGACACGGCCTCACGCAGCCGGGCGAAGCGCTCCTTGGGCTCGGGCCAGGAGGTGCCCAGCGGCACCTCGTTGAGCGACTCGCCGGAGCCGACGCCGAGCACCACGCGGCCGGGGAACAGGCAGCCGAGGGTGGCGAAGGCCTGCGCGACCACCGCGGGGTGGTAGCGGAAGGTGGGCGTGAGCACGCTGGTGCCGATGGTGATCCGCTCGGTGGAGGCGCCCAGGGCGCCCAGCCAGCTCAGCGCGCTCGGGGAGTGGCCGCCGTCGTGGCGCCAGGGCTGCAGGTGGTCGCTGATGAAGACCGAGTCGAAGCCCACCTCCTCGGCGATCACCGAGTAGCGCAGCAGCTCGCGCGGGGCGAACTGCTCGGCGGACGCCTTGTAGCCGAGCTTCAGCATGCGGGCTGCACTCCTCGTGACTCCTCGCGCCTCGGGCTGCTCACCAGGTCACTGGCCGGGCGGACGCCTGCCAGGGCCGTCGGTGCTCGCGGGCGGGACGTCGTCGACCCGCAGCAGAGCCTTCCATCCCCGGCGGCCGGCCGCCAAGGAAGGGTCAGGCGCCGAGCGCGGCCGTGGTCACCGCGCCGTCCAGCGCGGAGCCGGCGGTGTAGCTGGCCCAGGACGAGTTCCAGTCGGCCATGCCCGGGTCGCCGCGGCGAACCAGGTCGTCGGGGCCACGGCTGGAGTTCTTCACGGTGACCAGGTCGCCGTAGCGGGAGGCGTTGAAGAACTGCTCGGCGCGGTCCTCGGTGAGGTTGACGCAGCCGTGCGAGACGTTCTCCTCCCCCTGCGAGCGCGCCGACCACGGCGCCGCATGCACGAACGTGCCGCTCCAGGTGAGCCGGACGTCCCACTTGACCGTGAGGTCGTAGTAGTTGGGCTTGGTCTTGTCGCACTCGATGTGGACGCTGCAGGAGGTCATCCGCAGCGACGGGGTCTTGCTGAGCACGATGTAGGTGCCGCTGCGGGTGGCGAACTGCGGCTTGCCCAGGCTGGTGGGCCAGGTGGCGGTCTTCTTGCCGTCCACCGTCACCGTCATCTCGTGGGTCTTGGCGTCCACGGTCGACACGCGGGCCTCGCCGATCGTGAACCGCTCGTGGTAGCCGTGCGTCCCCCACAGCTTCGGGCCGGCCTGCACCCCGGTGAGGTCGAGCGAGAGGTCGACGGTGGAGTGCGCCGGCCAGGGCTTCTCCGGCCGGAAGTGCACCTCGCGCCCGCTGAGCCAGTGCCAGCTGCCGACGACCGGGGCGCTGGTGGCCACCCGGAACGCCTTCTCCACGGCCGCACGGTCGGTCACCTGCTGGTCGAAGCGGATCACGATGGGGGCGCCGACGCCGACGACCGAGCCGTCGCTGGGCTGCATGGTGAGGGTGAGCCGCTGCCCGGAGGGCACCTCGGCCACCGGCACCTGCTCGCTCTGGGTCCGGACCGTGCCGGTGGTGCTCTTCACCGTGGCGGTGACGTCCAGCGTGCTGCCGGGGTCCGGACGGTCCTTGCTCGTCCAGGTGGTGCCGGCGTCGTCCAGGCTGCCGGCGAGGGTGTGGCCGGCGGCGTCGCGCACCTGCACCGAGGAGAAGGTGCCGTCGCTCACCTCGAGGCTGACCGGCGCGGTGAAGGGCACCGGGGCGTCCGGCACGACCAGCGAGGCCGGCGTGGCCACCGGGCTCGCCGCACCGCCGCCGGCGCGGCCCTGCGCCCGCGGCGACGACGACCCGCCGGCCGAGCAGGCCGTGAGCGCCAGGGCCCCGGCCAGCAGCAGCCCTGGCAGGACCACCCGCCGACGACGGCGCCGCAGCGCGCGGTCGGAAGGGGCGGTGCTCGGCGTCGTCACGGTTCTCCTCGTCGCGATGGTTCGGCTGGGCTGGCTGCTCTGTCGGGCGGGACCTGCTCTGTCGGGGTGGGCCTGCGGGCGGCCCGCACGGCGCTCACACAGGGAAGACGCGTCGGGACGGACAACGGTTGCAGCGGCCGATTTGTGCCCCTCCGAACGTCCTCCCCCGTCCCCCTGCCCCGGCTAGGGCAGCAGGCCGCAGCGCCGGGCCGCGACCACCGCCTCGTAGCGGGTGTGCGCCTGCAGCTTGCGCATGGCGCTGCGCAGGTAGGCCTTCACGGTCTCAGGGAAGACCCCCAGCCGCTCGCCGACCTCCGCGTTGGTCCTACCCAGCGCCACCTCCGCCAGCACGTCGAGCTCGCGCGGGGCCAGCCGGGGCGCGGGCAGCCCGTCCCGCGCGTCGCCAGGCTGGTCGGCCGGCGCCGCCAGCCGGTCGCACACGGCGTGCAGCCGGGCACGGATGGCGGGGTCGTCGACGGCCTGGGCCAGCTCGCGCAGCTCCGCGTGCGCCTCGCGCACCCGCTCGGCCTGAGCGCCCGTCCCCGTCACCGCCATCGACCGGACCACCCCATCGAACTCGCCGCTCGCCGGCGCGTGCCACGCCGCTGCGGTCGCACGCTACCCCCGTCCGGGGGTGTTCGCGGCGGCTTGGCACGTTCCACACTCCCCGCGTGAGGCACCACGAAGTCGTGGACGAAGTCGAGGCGTTCGTCCCCGCGCCCGCGGCGCCGCCCGACGGTGCTCCAGCACACCCCCGCTCTGTCCGGTCGATGCCTGTGGAGGGTCAATGAAGACCAAGGCCGCGGTTCTCTGGGAGCTCGGCAAGCCCTGGGAGGTCGAGGAGCTCGACCTCGACGGCCCCAAGGAGGGCGAGGTCCTCCTGCGCTATGTCGCCAGCGGCCTGTGCCACTCCGACGAGCACCTGCGCCACGGCGACATCGTGCCGCGCTTCCCCATCGTCGGCGGCCACGAGGGCGCCGGCATCGTGGAGGAGGTGGGCCCCGGCGTCACCCGGGTCAAGCCCGGTGACCACGTCGTCTGCTCGTTCCTGCCCGCCTGCGGCAAGTGCCGCTGGTGCGCCACCGGCCGCAGCAACATCTGCGACATGGGTGCCACCATCCTGGACGGCTGCCTGCCCGACGGCACCTACCGCTTCCACGGCCGCGGCCAGGACCTCGGCGCCATGTGCATGATCGGCACGTTCTCGCAGTACAGCACCGTGTCCGAGCATTCGGTGGTGCCGGTGGCCCCGGACCTGCCGCTGGACAAGGTCGTCCTCGTCGGCTGCGGCGTGCCCACCGGCTGGGGGTCGGCGGTCTACGCGGCCGACACCGAACCCGGCGACACCATCGCGATCTACGGCATCGGCGGCATCGGCATCAACTCGGTGCAGGGCGCGTCGTACGCCGGCGCCAAGAACGTCGTCGCGATCGACCCGCTGCCCAACAAGCGGGAGATGGCCGAGCAGATGGGCGCCACCCACACGGTCGCCACCGCCGAGGAGGCGCAGGAGCTGATCACCCAGCTCACCCGCGGCGTCGGCGCGGACAAGGCGATCGTCACCGTCGGCGTGGTGGACAGCTCGGTCGTGAGCTCGGCGTTCAACGCGATCCGCAAGGGCGGCACCGTGGTGGTGACCGGCCTGTCCGACCCGACCAAGAACACGATCGAGCTGTCCGGCTCGATGCTCACGCTGTTCGAGAAGCGGATCCAGGGCTCGCTGTTCGGCTCGGGCAACCCGCAGCGCGACATCCCGAAGATGATCGACCTCTACCAGTCCGGCGACCTCAAGCTGGACGAGCTGATCACGCAGACGTACACCCTGGACCAGATCAACCAGGGCTACGACGACCTGATCGCCGGCAAGAACGTGCGCGGCGTCCTCATCCACGACACGGTCTGAGCCCTTGACCGTGACCCAGACGGGGTGGGCCGGTCCGTCCGGCCCACCCCGCTCGGCCGTGGAGCTGGTGGGGCTCGAGCGCGAGGCCGAGGTGGTGGCCGTCGCGCTCTCCTCCGGCCGGCACCTCGTACTCGAAGGCCCGCCGGGCACAGGGAAATCGACGCTGCTGCGCCGGGTGGCCGAGGCCGCGGGCCGGCGGGTGGTGTTCGTGGAGGGCAACGCCGAGCTGACGCCGGCCCGGCTGGTCGGGCAGTACGACCCGGCGCTGGTGCTGTCCGAGGGCTACCGCACCGAGGCCTGGCTGGACGGTCCGCTGCTCACCGCGCTTCGCGAGGGCGCCCTGCTCTACCTCGAGGAGCTCAACCGCATCCCCGAGGAGACCCTCAACGTGCTGGTCACCGCCCTGGCCGAGGGCGAGGTGCACGTGCCGCGGCTCGGGCGGGTCGCGGCCGCCGACGGCTTCCGGCTGATCGCCTCGATGAACCCCTTCGACGCCGTCGGCACCGCCCGGGTCAGCTCGGCCATCGCCGACCGGATGTGCCGGGTGGTGCTCGGCTACCAGGACGAGGCCGCCGAGCGGCGCATCGTCGAGCAGGTGGCGGGCGCTGTGCCGGCGGTGGCGGCGCTGGCGGTGCGGATCGTCCGAGCGACCCGCTCGCACCCGGACCTGCGCAGCGGCTCCTCGGTTCGCGGAGCGGTCGACCTGGTGCACCTGCTGGTCGGGCTGGCCGCCCGCCGGGGCGAGTCGTTGGACCCGCCGGTGCGCGCCACGGCTCTCGATGCCGCCTGGGCTGCACTGTCCGGGCGGGTGCGGGTGCAGGACGGGCTGGACCGACGCGCCGAAGATGTCATCGCAGCCATCGTCGACGCGGTGCTGGCCGAGCCGCCGGACCCCTCCTCCGACGCCTCGTCGGAGACGGCTTCCGGGGCAGGCCTGGGAAAAGCACCGGGTCCGCCGCCCGCTAGCCGGGGCGGCGGACGACAGCCCGGGACCCGCGCGGCCGACCGCCGCTCGGGCAGCCGGCAGGACCGCAGCACCCTGAGCCGGGAGACGCTGCAGGAGCGCTACACGGACCTGCAGCAGGTCTCCCCGGCCGTGGGCGAGCTGGACGAGGAGGCCGTCGCCGTCGCGGTCGCCGAGGACCTCGACGGGGCGGCCACCATGCTCACCGACCTGGCCATCGCCACCGACCCGCGGCTGCGGGCGCGGGCCCGCGAGCTGGCCACGCGGCTGTTCCTCGGTCTGGCCGCGTCGCACGGGCCCGCCGTGCGCGGCACTCGCCGGCTCGCGGCCGTCCCCGGTGGCGCGGGCGGCGACCTCGACCTGGACCGCACGCTCGCGCGCCTCGGCGGAGAGCCGTTGCGCAGCGCCGACGAGGTCGTCACGCGCGAGTGGCGGGCCGCCCATCGCGCCACCTGCCTGCTGGTGGACACCAGCGGCTCGATGCGCGGCCGGGGCGTCGCGCTGGCCGGGCTGGCGGCGGCCGCGGTGTCCCTGGCGGTCCGAGACCCCTCGCGGCTGGCGGTGCTCGGCTTCGCCGGCACCGTGGTGCCGCTGCAGCACCTGGGCCGGCCGTTGGCGCGCGAGCAGCTGGTCGGCGACCTGGTCCAGCTGCGCGGCCGGGGCTCTACCGACGTCGACGCCGCCCTGGCTGCAGCGGCGCGCGAGCTCGCCGCCGTCCCGCCCGCGGCCCGGGTGACGCTGCTGCTGAGCGACTGCGTATCCACGAGCGGAGCACTGGCGGGCGGCGGTGGCGCGCTGCGCTGGCTGCCCGAGATCGGCACCCTGCACGTGCTCTGCCCTACTCCTGACGACCCCGACGCGGTTGCTGCCGCGCGCCGGCTGGTGGGGCCGACCGGCGGTCGCTGGGCGGGGGTGCGCCGGTTGCAGGATCTGGCGCCCGCGGTGACGAACCTGCTGGGGTGAGGCGGCTCTGTTCGTCATGCCTTGCCAAAGGCGGCTGCCGACGGAGGGCGTGCCGCGCGGGGCTGGGTCCGGCGGCCGGCCGGCGGTGGGGTTGGGGTGCGGGTGACCCTGAGTCCTTCTATGTGAACCCAGGGCCACCCTCACCCCAACCCACCTACTTGAAGAAGTCGTTGCTACAGCCTGCTTTTCCTGTGGACAGCACTGTCTTTCGAACTGATGTCCTGCATCTCTGCTTGAGTGCAGTACTCGCTCAGCCTCCGACGAGCTCTTTGAGTGGGTGGGGATCTGTGTCGACTGCCTGCTGGAGCAGTCGGTAGAAGAGCATTCCTCGCGCCTTGGATCTGCGCCGATTGAAC
>JBQCHF010000138.1:0-21345 GCA_051954955.1 Motilibacteraceae bacterium | reverse complement strand
CGCCGTCTACAACCACTACAAGCGGGTGCAGGCCGGCGAGGCCGGCAAGCCCGGGCGCGACGACCACGTCGAGCTGGCCAAGAGCAACATCCTGCTGCTCGGCCCCACCGGCTGCGGCAAGACACTGCTGGCCCAGACGCTGGCCAAGATGCTCAACGTCCCGTTCGCCATCGCCGACGCCACCGCGCTCACCGAGGCCGGCTACGTCGGCGAGGACGTCGAGAACATCCTGCTCAAGCTCATCCAGGCGGCCGACTACGACGTCAAGAAGGCCGAGACCGGGATCATCTACATCGACGAGGTCGACAAGATCGCCCGCAAGAGCGAGAACCCGTCGATCACCCGCGACGTCTCCGGCGAGGGCGTCCAGCAGGCGCTGCTGAAGATCCTCGAGGGCACCACCGCCTCGGTCCCGCCGCAGGGCGGGCGCAAGCACCCGCACCAGGAGTTCATCCAGATCGACACGACGAACGTGCTGTTCATCGTGGGCGGCGCCTTCGCCGGGCTGGACAAGATCATCGAGGGTCGGGTCGGCAAGAAGGGCCTCGGCTTCGGCGCGCAGCTGCGCTCCAAGGCCGACATCGATACCTCCGACGTCTTCGCCGACGTCATGCCCGAGGACCTGCTGAAGTTCGGGATGATCCCGGAGTTCATCGGCCGGCTCCCGGTCATCACCAGCGTGCACAACCTCGACCGCGAGGCGCTGGTGCGCATCCTGGTCGACCCGAAGAACGCCTTGGTACGCCAGTACAAGCGCCTGTTCGAGCTCGACGGCGTCGAGCTCGAGTTCACCGACGACGCCCTCGAGGCCGTCGCCGACCAGGCGATCCTGCGCGGCACCGGTGCCCGCGGCCTGCGCGCGATCATGGAGGAGGTGCTCCTCTCGGTCATGTACGAGGTGCCCTCCCGCAAGGACGTGGCCCGCGTCGTCGTCACCGGCGAGGTCGTCCTCGAGCACGTCAACCCCACCCTCGTCCCGCGCGAGGCCCCCAAGCGGGAGCGCCGGGAGAAGAGCGCGTAGGTCTGGACCGCGTGAGGGGACCCCTGACCGGCTACTTAGCGGGTCAGGGGTCCCCTCACGTGTGCGCACCTGCCTCGTCGGCAGCCTGCGGTCGGGCTGGGCACGGTCAACGGCGCTGGTGACGGGAGGAGCCGGGCGGGGGGCGGCCCGAGCGGCCCCCTCGCAGCCCCGTGACGATCACCTGGATTGGGTGAAGGTGCCCTTCATACGAACCTATTGGTAGAAGGGCACCTTCACCCAAAAGACTTGATCTTGATCGGCGCGAGACCGGCCGCCGGGCGCTCCAGCCGCCCACCTCCCAGCCGCCACCGTCACCAGCGCCGTTGACCGTGAGCGAGCCTGCGCAGCCCGCGAGACGCCGGTGAGTTGCGCCAGGACTGCGCGCCCGCCAAGGTCACCGCGAGCGAGCGAGCCGACCACAGGAGCGCGATGAGCCAGCCAGGACCGGACGGCGTCCGCCGCGTCCGCGCCTACCACCTCGTCTGCGGCCTCATCGACGCGGTGCTGTCCCTGCTGACCCGCAGGAGCGTCGCCCCGGCGCACCTCCCCGACGGCCCGCTGCTGGTCGCCCCCAACCATGTCTCCTCGGCCGACCCCCTGGTCGTCGCCTGCGCCGTGCTGCGCCGCGGGCGGATCCCGCGGTTCGTCATCCGGGCCGAGGTGATGGGCTGGCCGGTGGTCGGGCCGGTGCTGCGCTACTTCGACCACCTTCCGCTGGACCGGGACGCGAAGGGCGACGCGAGCCGGCTCGAGCCGATCGAGCGGGCGTTGCGCCGCGGCGAGTGCGTCGTCGTCTACCCGGAGGGGAGGCTGACCCCCCGCGAGGACCTGATGCCGGGCAAGGGGCAGCCGGGGGTCGCGCTGCTCTCGGCCGCGACCGGCGCCCCGATCGTCCCGGTGGCCACCTGGGGCACGCACGAGCTGCTGCGGGACCGGCGCTCCACGCTGCTGACCTGGCCGCCGCGGCGCCCGCGGATCTGCGTCGTCTTCGGTGCCCCGCTCCCGCCGGTGGCCGCCGGCTCGCTGTCGGACGCGGTGCGCGCCACCCGCGCGGTGATGGCCGCGCTCACCGACCTCACCGAGCAGGCCCGGCGCCGGTGGGAGCGGTGGGAGCGGGCGGATTCCGGGTCGAGGGCCGTCGCCGACGCTCCGTAGACTTCCGGCGTGACCACGCCGACCTCCGCCCCCAGCGCCGAGCGCGCCGTCGACCTGCCGCCCCAGTACGTCCCGGCGCAGGTAGAGGGCCCGCTCTACGAGCGGTGGGAGGAGCGGGGCTACTTCGTGGCCGACCCGCGCAGCGGCAAGCAGCCCTACGCGATCGTCATCCCGCCGCCCAACGTCACCGGCAGCCTGCACCTGGGCCACGCCTTCCAGCACACGCTCATGGACGCCCTCACCCGGCGTCGGCGGATGCAGGGCTACGAGGCGCTGTGGCTGCCCGGCATGGACCACGCCGGCATCGCCACCCAGGCCCTGGTCGAGCGGCACCTGGCCGAGACCGAGGGCAAGAGCAAGCACGACTACACCCGCGAGGACTTCGTCGACCGGGTGTGGCAGTGGAAGGCCGAGTACGGCGGCAAGATCCTGGGCCAGATGCGCCGCCTCGGCGACGGTGTCGACTGGACCCGCGAGCGCTTCACCATGGACGAGGGCCTCTCCCGGGCCGTCCTCACCATCTTCAAGCGGCTCTTCGACGACGGCCTGGTCTACCGCGCCGAGCGGATCATCAACTGGTGCCCGCGCTGCCGCACCGCGCTGTCCGACATCGAGGTCGACCACCACGACGACGACGGCGAGCTGGTCTCGATCCGCTACGGCGAGGGCGAGAACGCCATCGTGGTGGCCACCACCCGGGCCGAGACGATGCTCGGCGACACCGCCGTGGCCGTGCACCCCGACGACGAGCGCTACGCCCACCTGGTCGGCACCCAGGTCGCGCTGCCGCTGACCAGCCGCACCATTCCCATCGTGGCCGACGCCCACGTCGACCCCGCGTTCGGCACCGGCGCGGTCAAGGTGACCCCCGCCCACGACCCCAACGACTTCGAGATCGGCCAGCGCCACGGCCTCGAGGCGCTCACCGTCATGGACGAGAGCGGCACCATCACCGCGCCCGGGCCCTTCGAGGGCCTGGACCGGTTCGAGGCGCGCCCCGCCGTCGTCGCCGCGCTGCGCGAGGAGGGGCGGATCGTCGCGGAGAAGCGGCCCTACGTGCACGCGGTGGGGCACTGCTCGCGCTGCGACACCGTGGTCGAGCCGCGCCTGTCCACCCAGTGGTTCGTGAAGGTCGCGCCGCTGGCCAAGGCCGCCGGCGACGCCGTGCGCGACGGCCGGGTCACCATCCACCCGGCGGACCTGTCGAACCGGTACTTCGACTGGGTCGACAACATGCACGACTGGTGCATCAGCCGGCAGCTGTGGTGGGGGCACCGGATCCCGGTCTGGTACGGCCCGGACGGCGAGGTGCGCTGCGTCGGCCCGGACGAGGAGCCGCCCGGCGAGGGCTGGACCCAGGACCCGGACGTGCTGGACACCTGGTTCTCCTCGGGCCTGTGGCCGTTCTCCACCCTCGGCTGGCCCGACGACACCGAGGCCCTGAAAAAGTTCTATCCGACCGATGTCCTGCTCACGGGCTACGACATCATCTTCTTCTGGGTCGCCCGGATGATGATGTTCGGTCTCTACGCGATGTCGGACCTCGGCCCGGAGAACTCGGTCCCGTTCCGCACCATCGCGCTCACCGGCCTGGTGCGCGACCAGTTCGGCCGCAAGATGAGCAAGTCCAAGGGCAACGTGGTCGACCCGCTGGACTGGATGGACGCCTACGGCGCCGACGCGCTGCGGCTCACCCTGGCCCGCGGCGCAAACCCCGGCACCGACGTGCCGATCGGCGAGGAATGGGTGCAGGGCTCGCGGAACTTCTGCAACAAGCTCTGGAACGCCACCCGGTTCGCGCTGCTCAACGGCGCCCACGTCGGCGAGCTGCCGGCCCGCGACGAGCTGTCCACGGCCGACCGGTGGATCCTGTCCCGGCTGCACGAGGTCATCGCGCAGGTCGACGCCCTCTACGAGGACTTCCAGTTCGCCAAGGTCACCGACCTGCTCTACCACTTCGTGTGGGACGAGTTCTGCGACTGGTACGTCGAGCTGGCCAAGGTGCCCCTGGCCCGCGGCGGCGACGAGGCGGTGGCCACCCGGCTCGTGCTCGGCCACGTGCTGGACAACCTGCTGCGGCTGCTGCACCCGATCACCCCGTTCGTCACCGAGGCGCTGTGGACCGCGCTCACCGGGGCCGAGTCGGTCGTGGTCGCCACCTGGCCCCAGGCCGACGCCCGCTACGCCGACCGCGACGCCGAGGACGAGGTCGGCGCGCTGCAGCGCCTGGTCACCGAGGTCCGCCGGTTCCGCAACGACCAGGGCGTCAAGCCCGGCCAGCGGGTGGCGGCCCGGTTCGCCGACCTCGAGCGCTCCCCGCTGCTCGTGCACGAGGAGCAGCTGCGCGCCCTCACCCGGCTCACCGCGCCCGAGGACGGCTTCCTCGTCTCCGCGGCGCTGCCGGTGGCGCTGCCCGGGGGGCCGGTCACCGTGGAGCTCGACCTCTCCGGCGCTATCGACGTCGTGGCCGAGCGCAAGCGCCTGTCCAAGGACCTCGCCGCGGCGGAGAAGGAGCGTGCGCAGGCCACGGCCAAGCTGGGCAACGAGGGCTTCCTGGCCAAGGCGCCGGCCACCGTCGTCGAGGGCATCCGGGCCCGGCTCGAGGTGGCCGAGGCCGACATCGCCCGGCTGCAGGGCCAGCTGGCCGCGCTGCCGGAGGCGTGAGCAGACGGTGAGCGACAAGCAGACCGGCACCCCGGGCGTGGACCGGGCCGGCGAGGCGCAGGCGCTCGCGGCCCGGGTGCGCGAGGTCGAGCAGGCCGTCATGGCCCGCACGCCCGAGCACGACATCACGCCCACGCTGGACCGGATCGCGGCGCTGGTCGACCTGCTCGGCCAGCCCCAGCGCGCCTACCCGCTGGTGCACCTCACCGGCACCAACGGCAAGACCTCCACCACCCGGATGGTCGACGCGCTGCTGCGGGCGGCAGGGCTGCGCACCGGCCGGTTCACCAGCCCGCACCTGCACCGGCTGGCCGAGCGGATCTGCCTGGACGGGCGCCCGCTCGACGACGCCCGGCTGGTCGCCGCCTACGACGACGTCGCCCCCTACCTCCCGCTGGTCGACGCCGGCAGCGAGGTCCCGCTGTCGTTCTTCGAGGTGCTGGTGGGCATGGCCTACGCCGCCTTCGCCGACGCCCCGGTCGACGCCGCGGTCGTCGAGGTGGGCATGGGCGGGCGCTGGGACGCCACCAACGTGGCCGACGGCCAGGTCGCCGTCGTCACCCCGGTGGACGTCGACCACCAGCGCTTCCTCGGCTCCACGCCGGAGGAGATCGCCGCGGAGAAGTCCGGGATCATCAAGGAGGGCGCGGTCGCGGTCCTCGCCCAGCAGCAGGTGGGCGTGGCCGAGGTGCTGATGCGCCGCTGCGCCGAGGTCGGCGCCACGGTGGCCCGCGAGGGCCTGGAGTTCGGCGTGCGGGACCGGGCGGTGGCCGTCGGCGGACAGCTGCTCGCGCTGCAGGGCCTGGGCGGCACCTACGAGGACGTGTTCCTGCCGCTGCACGGCGTCCACCAGGCGCACAACGCCGCGGTCGCGCTCGCCGCCGCGGAGGCATTCCTGGGTGCCTCGGCAGGCTCAGGAGGGGCGAGCGCGCTGGACGCCGACGTCGTGCGCGCCGGCTTCGCGCAGGTCACTTCGCCCGGCCGGCTCGAGGTGGTCCGCCGCTCGCCCACGGTCGTCGTGGACGGCGCGCACAACCCGCACGGCGCTCGCGCCACCGCCGAGGCGGTGGGCGACGCGTTCGACTTCACCCGGCTCATCGGCGTCTTCGCCGCCTTCGCCGACAAGGACGTGCCCGGCATGCTCGAGGCGTTCGAGCCGGTGCTGGCCGAGGTCGTCGTCACCGAGTCCGCCTCGCCGCGGGCGATGCCGGTGGACGAGCTGGCCGCGATCGCCGTCGACGTCTTCGGCGCCGACCGCGTCTGGGCCGTGCCGCGGCTGGCCGACGCCATCGACGAGGCGGTGGCGCGCGCGGAGGAGGAGGGCGACCTCGGGGGAGCGGGCGTGCTGGTCACCGGCTCGGTCGTCACCGTGGCCGAGGCGCGTGCCCTGCTCGGGCGCACCGATGTCTGAGCCCGCCGCGCAGCCGGGCGCGCAGGCCAAGCAGCAGCTCCAGCCGCGCCCGTTCCGGACCCGCCGCGCGCTGTGCGGGGGAGTGCTGGCCGCCGAGGCGCTGGTCACCTTCTTCGCCACCCTGGTCGCCAAAGACCTCGCCGACGTCTCTACCGGCGCGGTCCTCGGGATCGGCATCGGCGGCGCCGTGCTGTGCCTGCTGCTGGCCGGCCTGCTGCGGTACCGCTGGGCCTACCCGGTCGGCTCGGCGCTGCAGGTGCTGCTCGTGCTCAGCGGCTTCGTGGTCACCGCGATGTTCTTCGTCGGCGGGGTGTTCGCGGTGCTCTGGTTCGTCTCGCTCCACCTGGCGCGCAAGGTCGAACGCCTCGACGCAGAGCGGGCGCGGGCAGGCTCCTGACCGTGCCGCTCGGCTGAAGGTTGCCCTCAGGCCGTCTCCAGCGTGGCCAGCCGGCGGCTCTCCCGCTCGAACCAGGCCAGCAGCGTCAGCCCGAGCACGATGTAGCCGACGCCGAGCAGCGCCTCGCGGCCCAGCAGGCCGCCCACCGAGGCCAGGTGCGCGCCCGCGGCCACCGCCCGAGCGGCCTCGATGCCGTGGGTGAGCGGCAGCCACGGGGCCACCGCCGCCATCCAGCCCGGCAGTGCCGAGACCGGCACGTTCACGCCGCAGAAGACCAGCAGCACGCCGAAGACGATGTTGGCCAGGGTGGCCGTCTCGCGGACCCGCAGCGCGATGGCGGCGGTGAGCAGGCCGACGCCGGTGCAGGAGAAGGTGGACACCGCGACGACCAGCGCCAGCGGCAGCAGGCTGCCGGCCGGCAGGCGCACCCCGAGCACGAGCGCGCCGAGGACCAGCCCCACCACCGCCACCGCGAAGCCGTTGACGATGGCCGGCAGCGAGCGGCCCAGGAACAGCGGGATCCGTCGGGCCGGCGTGACCAGCAGCAGCTGCAGGGTCTGGCTGTAGCGCTCGCCGCCGATCGTGTTGGCCATGGCGAACACGCACGGGATCGAGACGTAGTGCAGCGCGTTGCCGATCAGGAAGAACCGGTCGTCCTGGAAACCGGCGGCACGGCCGACGTAAGCGAACAGCAGGATCTGCACCAGCGGCCCGACGACGAAGGTGGGCACCATGATCCACGGGCTGAGCCAGGTGAACAGCGCCCGATAGCTCGTCAGGCCGCCCAGCAGGAACACCCGCAGGTCATTGACGGCCCGGGCGCGCGGGCTGCTCCCGGTGCTGGCCGGGGTCGGGGTGCTCGCAGCGGTCGCGCTCACTGCAGCGCCAGGGACGCGTGGCGGCGGGCGGAGTCGAGCAGCCGCCGGGACAGCAGCGCGCCGACGCCTGCGTAGGCGAGCCCCAGGGCGAGGCAGAGGCCGACGTCGCGCAGCAGCGGCCCGGAGGTGGAGGCGTCGCGGACGGCGGCCATGCCCCAGGTGGGCGCCAGCACCCACGAGATCGGGCGGACCCAGGCCGGCAGCAGCGCCAGCGGCACCAGGAACCCGCACACCAGCCACACCGGCTGCTCGAAGGCGTTGCCCAGGGCCCACGCGGCCCGGTAGCGCACCGAGCACACCGCCAGCAGGAAGCCGAGCAGGGCGATCGACACCACGGTGGCCAGCACGCCGAGCGCGAAGCCGGCCGGGTGGGCGACGGGGATCGGGATGCCGAAGACGAACCGTCCCCACAGCAGCGTGCCGACCAGGCTGTAGAGCCCGATGGTGGCCATCGACAGGGTGAGCGGGACGACCAGCAGCGGGAACGGGCGCGGGGCGGCGACGAGCAGCTCGAGCGTGCCCTGGCGGCGCTCGTGCTGGAGCAGGGAGCCCGCCGTGGTGCTGGTGGCCGACCAGACGCCCATCACCGCCGAGCCCAGCGCGGCGGAGACCAGCCCGGCCGCGACCAGCCCCGAGCCGGCGGAAGGGTGGTCGCCGTACATGAGGAAGACCGAGGTGGCGAAGGGGATCGGCCACAGGACCGACAGGATCCCGTCGAAGGCCGAGCGGCTGCGCAGCTTCAGCTGCAGCCACCACGCCACGCCCAGCAGGCGCAGCACCCGGCCGACTGCCCCGAGCATCCTCACCGCCGGCCCACCAGCTCGACGTAGGCATCCTCGAGGGTGGGCTCGCGCTGGAACACCCGGCCGAGCCGCTGCCCGTCCAGGCAGTCCAGCACGGCGCGGGTGAGGTCGTAGCCGGCCGCGTCCGCACTCGCGTCGGCCCGGACCACGAGCACCTGCGCCTGGCCACGCTCCTCGACGCCGGCCGAGCGCACCGACGGCAGCAGCCGGGCCCGGGCCGCGGGCTCCTCGGCCGAGCCGAACACCTCGACCTCCACCACGTGACCGCCGCTGACGCCGGCCTTGAGCTGCTCCGGCGTGCCGCTGGCCACGATCCGCCCGCCCGCGATCACCGCGATCCGGTCGCACAGCTCGTCGGCCTCGAACATGTAGTGGGTGGTGAGCAGCACCGTCGTGCCCTGGTCCACCAGCGTCGCCACGGTGGTGCGCAGCTCGCGCGCCCCTACCGGGTCGATGCCGATGGACGGCTCGTCCAGGAAGAGCACCTCCGGGCGGTGCAGCAGGCCGCGGGCGATGTGCAGCCGCTGGCGCATCCCGCGCGAGTAGCCCTCCACCCGCTCGCGCTCCCGGCCGGCCAGGCCCACCAGCTCCAGCAGCTCGCCGATGCGCGCCTTCTGCTCGCGCGGCGGCACGCCGTAGAGCTCGGCGAAGTAGCGCAGGTTGTCCAGGCCGGACAGGCGCTCGTAGAGGCCGCGGTCGCCGCCGAAGACGTAGCCGACGCGCCGGCGCACCTCGCGGGGCTGGGCGACGACGTCGTAGCCGAGCACCCGCGCGCTGCCACCGGTGGGAAGCAGGAGGGTGATGAGCATCTTGATGGTGGTCGTCTTGCCGGCGCCGTTGGGGCCGAGCAGGCCGAACAGCTCGCCGCGGCCCACGCTGAGGTCGATGCCGCGCACCGCCTCCACCGCAGCGCCACCTCGCCGCAGCAGGCCGCCTCGAGGGCGGAAGCTGCGCTGCAGGCCGCGGACCTCGATGACGGCGTCCCCGCCGCTGCTGTCGATCCGCGCCAGCGGCGCTGTCACGGTCGCCTCGCTCGTCATCGCGCCCCTCCCCGTCCCCCGGTGCACAGGACATCAGAGCGCACCGCCCGAGCCAGGGCAAGGACGTTCGGAGCGGCCCGGCGCCGGCGCAAATGCGGGTGAAGGCTGTCGGCGCCGCGGGTTAGGTTCCAGGGATGCACGAGGCGGAGGCGCTGGAGCCACTGGTTCACGCGCGGGGGCTCACCAAGGCCTTCGGCGACTTCACCGCGGTCAAGGGCATCGACGTCGACGTCCACCGCGGCGAGGCCTTCGGCTTCCTCGGCCCCAACGGCGCCGGCAAGAGCTCGACCATGCGGATGGTGGCCGCCGTCTCACCGGTCACCGCCGGCGAGCTGAGGATCTTCGGGATGGACCCGGCCACGCACGGGCCGGACATCCGGGCCCGCCTCGGCGTGGTGCCGCAGGAGGACACCCTCGACGTCGAGCTCTCGGTCAAGGAGAACCTGGTCGTCTACGGCCGATACTACGGGCTGCCCCGGGCTGTGGCCCGGGAGCGTGCGGACCGGCTGCTGGACTTCGTGCAGCTCTCGGACCGCGCCGCCAGCAAGGTCGAGCCGCTGTCCGGCGGCATGAAGCGACGCCTCACCATCGCGCGCAGCCTGGTCAACGAGCCCGAGCTGCTGCTGCTGGACGAGCCCACCACCGGGCTGGACCCGCAGGCGCGGCACGTGGTGTGGGAGCGGCTGTTCCGGCTCAAGCAGGCCGGCACCACCCTCGTGCTCACCACCCACTACATGGACGAGGCCGAGCAGCTGTGCGACCGGCTGGTGGTCATGGACCACGGCGTCATCGCCGCCGAGGGCAGCCCGGCCGAGCTCATCCGGGCCCACTCGACCCGGGAGGTGGTCGAGCTGCGCTTCCGCGGCGGCGACCACGCCGAGCGGGCCGACGAGGTCCGCGGCGCCTGCGAGCGGGTCGAGGTGCTGCCGGACCGGCTGCTGCTCTACTCCGAGGACGGCGACGCCACGGTGGCCAAGGTGCACGCCGACGGCCTCGCGCCCTCCTCGGTGCTGGTGCGGCGCAGCTCGCTGGAGGACGTCTTCCTCCGGCTCACCGGCCGCAGCCTGGTGGACGAGTGAGCACGTCCGGCGTCACCAGCCCGGCCGCCCCGGCGGCCGGCGCCGCCACGGGCGTCGCGCACCCCGCGCGGGTGCCCGCCCGGCCGTGGCTGGCGGCCTACCTGCACTGGCTCGAGCAGTACAAGCGGACCTGGCGGGGCAGCGCCCTCACCACCCTGCTCATCCCGCTGGGCACCCTGCTCGCGCTGGGCTACGGCCTGGGCACCCTCGTCGACGGCGGTGGCGGACTGCCCGGGGTGAGCGTGTCCTACGCCGCGTTCCTCGCGCCGGGGCTGCTGGCCACCGCGGTCATGCAGAACTCCTGCGACGACTCCATGTGGCCGGTCATGGGCGCGATCAAGTGGAACCGCACCTATCTCGCCATGCTCGCCACCCCGCTCGGCTCGCGCGACGTGTGGGCCGGGCACGCGCTGTGGATCCTCACCCGCGCCACCGTGGCCGCCACCGTCTTCCTCGGCTTCAGCGCGCTGCTGGGCCTGGTGTCGTCGTGGTGGGCGCTCGCGGTGCCGCCGGTGGCCGTGCTGCTCGCGGCGTCGTTCGCGCTGCCGGTGATGGCGTTCTCCGCCCGGGCCGAGAACGACGAGAACTTCTCCCTGCTCTACCGCTTCGCGATCATCCCGCTGTCGCTGTTCAGCGGCGCCTACTTCCAGGTCTCCCAGCTGCCGGCGTGGATCCAGCCGGTCGCGTGGGCCACGCCGCTGTGGCACGGCGTCCAGCTCACCCGCGGCGCCATGCTGGGCGCGGCCTCCGGGCTCGGCGTCGGCATGGCGGTGCTGCACCTGGCCGTCATCGCCGTCTGGGTGGTCGTCGGCGCCCGGCTGGTCGACGCCTCGTTCCGCCGCCGGCTGGTGCGCTGATGAGCGTGCTCACCGCCGCCGCCCTGCGCCAGCCGGCCGGTCGCCGCCGGTCCATGGCGCCCGCCCTGTTCGAGCGCAACGTGCGGGTCTACCGCCGCAGCTGGCTGATGCTGGTCAGCGGCTTCCTCGAGCCGCTGCTCTACCTCTTCGCCCTCGGCGTCGGGCTCGGGTCGGTGATCAAGGGCGTGACCGGTCCGGACGGGCAGCCGCTCACCTACGCCGCGTTCGTCGCGCCGGCGATGCTGGCCACCTCGGCCATGAACGGCGCCGTCATCGACGTCACCTTCAACGTCTTCTTCAAGCTCAAGTACAACAAGCTCTACGACGCCGTGCTGGCCACCCCGGTCTCGCCGCGCGACGTCGCCGCCGGCGAGATCGCCTGGGCGGTCACCCGCGGCTCGCTCTACTCCTCGGCGTTCCTCGTGGTGATGGTGGCGCTGCGGCTGGTGTCGTCCTGGTGGGCGGTGCTGGTGCCGCTGGCCGCGCTGCTGCTCGGCTTCGCCTTCGCCGGGATCGGCATGGCGGTCACCACCTTCATGAAGTCCTGGCAGGACTTCGAGTGGACCTTCCTGGCCACGCTGCCGATGTTCCTGCTCTCGGGCACCTTCTACCCGCTCGACGTCTACCCGCCGGCCCTGCGCGCCGTGGTGCAGTGGACTCCGCTCTACCAGGGGGTCGACCTGGTGCGCTCGCTCAGCGTCGGCGCCGTCCACCCCGGCCTGCTGCTGCGGGTCGCCTACCTGCTCGTGCTGGGCGCGGTCGGGCTGCTCATCACCTCGCGCCGGCTCACCCGCCTGCTCCTGCGCTGAGCCCGGCTTCGATAGCCTCGCCCCGGGGCTCCCGGAGGGCCTCGCGAGCCCACCGAGCAGCCCAGAGCAGGCCAGAGCCGTAGGAGACCGAAGCAGTGACCGAGCGCACCCTCGTCCTCGTCAAGCCCGACGGCGTCCGCCGCGGCCACATCGGCGAGGTGCTCACCCGCATCGAGCGCAAGGGCTACCGGGTGGTGGCCATGCAGCTGCGCACGCTGGACCGCTCGGTGCTCGAGCGGCACTACGCCGAGCACGTCGGCAAGCCGTTCTACGAGCCCCTGGTGGAGTTCATGTCCTCCGGCCCGGTGGTCGCGCTGGTGGCCGAGGGGCAGCGGGTGGTGGAGGGCTTCCGGTCGCTGGCCGGCGCCACCGATCCCACCACCGCGGCGCCGGGCACGATCCGCGGCGACCTCGCCCGCGACTGGGGCGAGAAGGTCATGAGCAACGTCGTGCACGGCTCGGACAGCCCCGAGTCGGCGGCTCGCGAGATCGGCATCTTCTTCCCCGAGCTGAGCGGGTCGGGCGACCCGGAGTAGACCGACCGGGTGACGACGCCACGCGCGGCAGTCGTTTGGGCAGCACAGCGTGCGCGGTTACGATGCTCCCGCTCGTCCACGTCCGCGCCCTGCCCGCAGGGCGTCTCCCGCGCCACCGACGACGTCCCGGCGTCGTCGGCGACGTCCCAGCGTCACTGACGACGCCCCCTCGCACCTCCCCCCGGAAGGCCCCCGCTCCTCCCATGGCGAACAACATGTCGTTCATCGGCCGTGACATGGCCGTCGACCTCGGCACCGCGAACACGCTGGTCTACGTGCGCGGCAAGGGGATCGTGCTAAACGAGCCCTCGGTGGTCGCCATCAACACCAACACCGGCGGGATCCTCGCGGTGGGCGCCGAGGCCAAGAAGATGATCGGCCGCACGCCGGGGAACATCGTCGCCATCCGCCCGCTCAAGGACGGCGTCATCGCCGACTTCGACACCACCGAGCGGATGCTGCGCTACTTCATCCAGAAGGTGCACCGCCGGCGCCACCTGGCCAAGCCGCGCATCGTCGTCTGCGTGCCCTCGGGCATCACCGGCGTCGAGCAGCGCGCGGTCAAGGACGCCGGCTACGCCGCGGGCGCGCGCAAGGTCTACATCATCGAGGAGCCGATGGCTGCGGCCATCGGCGCCGGCCTGCCGGTGCACGAGCCCACCGGCAACATGGTGGTCGACATCGGCGGCGGCACCACCGAGGTCGCGGTCATCTCCCTGGGCGGCATCGTCACCTCGCAGAGCATCCGCGTGGGCGGCGACGAGCTGGACTCCTCGATCATCCAGTACGTCAAGAAGGAGTACTCCCTCATGCTCGGCGAGCGCACCGCCGAGGAGATCAAGATGGCGATCGGCTCGGCCTTCCCGGTGCCGGACGAGCCGCACGCCGAGATCCGCGGCCGCGACCTCGTCTCCGGCCTGCCCAAGACGATCGTGGTCTCGGCCGAGGAGATCCGGAAGGCCATCGAGGAGCCGGTCAACGCCATCGTCGACGCCGTCAAGACAACGCTGGACAAGTGCCCGCCGGAGCTCTCCGGCGACATCATGGACCGCGGCATCGTGCTGACCGGCGGCGGTGCGCTGCTCAAGGGCCTGGACGAGCGGCTGCGGCACGAGACCGGCATGCCGATCCACATCACCGAGCGCCCGCTGGACTCGGTGGCGATGGGCTCGGGCAAGTGCGTCGAGGAGTTCGAGGCCCTGCAGCAGGTCCTCATCTCCGAGCCGAAGCACTGATGTCGCTCGCGGCGCCGCTCCGGCGGGCCGCGGGCCCGAGGCGTGCCGGGTGAACCGGGACACCCGTCGCAACCGGCTCATCCTCGGCCTGCTCCTGCTGGTCTCCTTCACCCTCATCACCATCGACCAGCGCGGCGGCGACGCCTCCCCGCTGGCGGGCCTGCGCACGGCCGCGGGCAACGTCTTCGGGCCGGTCGAGCAGGCGGTGTCGGCCGTCGTCGACCCGGTGGTCGGGGCGATCTCGGCGGTCGGCGACCTCGGCAGCAGCGAGAAGCGGATCAAGCAGCTCGAGCAGGAGAACGCCGAGCTGCGCGGCCAGCTGCGCGGCAGCGAGCTGGACCGCACCCGCGCCGCCGAGCTGGACAAGCTGCTCGGCACCGCCGGGGCGGGCCAGTACCGGATCGTGCCCGCCCAGGTGGTCGCGGTCGGGCCGGCCCAGGGGTTCGCCTGGACCGTCACCATCGACGCCGGGTCGCTGGACGGCGTGAAGCCGGACATGACGGTCATCAACGGCGACGGCCTGGTCGGCCGGGTGCGCTCGGTGAGCCGCACCACCTGCACGGTGCTGCTGGCCGTCGACCCGACCTCCAGCGTGGGGGTCCGGCTCGAGTCGACGCTGCAGGTCGGCGTCGCCAACGGCCAGGGCGACCACACCCCGCTCGACCTGCAGCTCTACGACCCGCAGACCACCGTGGACCCCGGCGACCGGCTGGTCACCTTCGGCTCGCAGGGGGACAGCCCCTTCGTGCCCGGCGTCCCCGTGGGCGAGATCATCAAGGTGGAGAGCACGCCCGGCGCGCTCACCAAGACCGCCACCGTGAAGCCCTATGTCGACTTCACCGCGCTGGACCTGGTGGGGGTCGTGGTCGCGCCGCCGCGGACCGATCCGCGGGACGCGGTGCTGCCGCCCAAGCCCACGCCCACGCCCAAGCCCACGCCGGCACCGACATCGAGCGCCGGGGCGGGGTCCACCTCCGCCCCGTCCGCCGGCGCGACGCCGAGCCCCACCGGCAGCGGGGCCGGGTGAGCCGGGCGTGAGGACCCTCAGCACGCCCCGGCTGGTGCTGGCGGTGGCCGTGGTGGTCTCGGCGCTGGTCCTGCAGGTGGGCGTGCTCGGCCGGCTGTCGCTGCCCGGGGCGACGCCCGACGTGGTGCTCCTCGGGGTCGTCTCGCTCGCGCTGGTCTACGGCTCGACGTTCGGCGCGGTCACCGGGTTCGCGGCCGGCCTGGCCCTGGACCTCGTCCCCCCGGCCGACCACGCCGCCGGCCGGTGGGCGCTGGTGCTGACCCTCGTCGGCTACCTGTGCGGGCAGGCCCGGGCGGAGGTCGAACGGTCGGCCCTGGTGCCCTTCCTCGTGGTCGGCGCCGCTGCGGGCGCCGGCACGCTCCTCTACGCCCTGCTCGGCGTCGTCATGGGCGATGCGCGGGTGACCTGGCTGCTCGTGGCCCGGGTCCTGCCCACCGCGGTCCTCTACGATCTGGTCCTGGCACCGTTCGTCGTCCCCGCCGTCCTCGCCCTCGCCCGCCGGGCCGAACCGGACCTGGTGCGCTAGCCGGCGCGAGCCGCCCAGGGTGGGGGACTGCAGGGTGAGGGACCGCAGGGGGAGGGAACCGATCGGCCGCCCGGATCGTCCCCCTTCAGGGCGCGATCGGCCGATCACGATCAGCGAAGCATCAGGGCCGCCGTGCCGATCACGTCGTGCGGCGCCCGGCGGGAGCAGGGCGGTCCCGGTACGTCCCGGAAACACACGGAAACACGCGGAAACAACGGAAGCACCAGAACAGGCAGGAGCACCACCACTGTGAGCGAGCGGTCCCGCCTGCGCCTGGTCGTCCTCCAGGTCCTCGTGGTGTCGCTGCTGGTCACCCTCTTCGGGCGCCTGTGGTTCCTGCAGGTGGCCAGCGGTGAGAAGTACCAGGCGGCTGCCACCTCCAACCGGATCCGCGAGATCGTCACCCCGGCCCCGCGCGGTCTCATCCTCGACGACCGCGGTCGCCCGCTCGCGCGCAACCGGACCGCGCTGGTCGTGTCGGTCAGCCGCACCGAGCTGCTGCAGCAGAAGGACGGCGGCAAGGCGCTGCTGCACCGGGTGGCCAAGGTGATCGACGAGCCGTTCCAGACCCTGTGGGACAAGACCCGGCTGTGCGGTGAGCCCGGCGCTCCCAAGCCGCCGACGTGCTGGAACGGCTCCCCCTACCAGCCGATCCCGCTCACCGAGGAAGCAGAGCCGAAGATGGCGCTGCAGATCATGGAGCGCCGGGAGGACTTCCCGGGGGTCAGCGCCGAGCTGCAGGCGGTGCGCGAGTACCCCCAGCCGATGGGTGCCAACGCCGCGCACGAGCTCGGCTACCTCGGCCCGGTCACCCAGGGTGAGCTGGACGCGCAGAAGGCCAAGGGCGGCACCACCCTCCAGCGCAACGACGTCGTGGGCCGCTCGGGCCTGGAGGCGGAGTACGACAGCGAGCTGCGCGGTGCCCCGGGCGTGGAGAAGCTCGCGGTGGACCAGCGCGGCGCCGTCACCGGGGTGGTCGGCGCCACCGACCCCACCCCGGGCAACTACGTCGTCACCAACATCGACGCCGGCGTGCAGGCGGTGGCGGAGCAGCAGCTGTGGGCGGCCATCCAGCGCGCCCGCACCACCGGCGACCTGAACAAGGGCGGCAAGAAGTTCACCGCCGACTCCGGCTCGGTCGTGGTGCTCGACGTCAAGACCGGCGGCGTCGTGGCGATGGCCAGCTATCCCACCTACGACCCGAACGTGTGGGTGGGTGGCATCTCGCAGAAGAACTACGACGCCATCTCGTCCGAGACCAACCTCTACCCGAACCAGTCGCGGGCCTTCCAGGGCGAGTTCGCGCCGGGGTCGACCTTCAAGGTGGTCACCCTGCCGGGCGCGGTGCAGAGCGGCTACTACCCGCTGGACCAGACCTACCCGTGCACCAGCTCCTACCGCATCGGCGACTCCCTCAAGAGCAACTACGAGTCCGAGGCCTTCGGCAACATCACCCTGAAGAAGGCGCTCGAGGTCTCCTGCGACACGATCTTCTACAAGTTCGCCTACGAGCAGTGGCTGCGCGACGGCGGGAACACCCCGGTCAAGAACCCCAAGGACCCGATGTTCAAGAGCGCCCGGGGCTACCTGCTCGGGCAGAAGACGGGGATCGACCTGCCCGGTGAGGTCTCCGGCCGCATCCCGGACCGCCAGTGGAAGCAGGACTACTGGGAGGCCACCCGCGACTACTACTGCACCGCGGCCAAGACCGGCTTCCCGAACACCCGCAAGACCGACCCGGCCAAGGCCGACTTCCTCACCAAGCTCTCCAAGGAGAACTGCACCGAGGGCAACCGGTTCCGTGGCGGCGACGTCGCCAACTTCGCCATCGGCCAGGGCGACCTGCTGGTCAGCCCGCTGCAGATGGCGATGGTCTACGCCTCCATCGCCAACGGCGGCACGATCTACGAGCCGCACGTGGCCAAGGCGATCGTCAAGCCGGACGGCACCGTGGTCAAGAACATCGACCCGGTGGTCCGCGGGAAGATCCCGGTGCAGCCGAAGGTGCTGGCCTACATGAAGGACGCCCTGCGCGGCGTCACCGACGAGGGCACCGGCCACTACCCCTTCGTGCGGGTCAACTTCCCGCTGGACAAGATCCCGGTCGCCAGCAAGACCGGCACCGCCGAGGTCTACGGCAAGGAGTCGACCTCCTGGTTCGCCTCCTACGCCCCGGCCACCGACCCGCAGTACGCGATCGTCATGATGGTCACCCAGGGCGGCACCGGCTCGGGCGTCTCCGGCCCGAGCGTCGCCACGATCTACAAGAAGCTCTTCGGCGTCCAGGACGACGGCAGCATCGACCCGTCCAAGGCGGTCGTGCCCGACGGCAAGCCGGCCACGAAGCTTCCCGCCATCGCCCCGGACGGCACGGTGGTTCTGCCCAAGGGCACCACGTTCGGTGCCCAGCCGAACGGGCTGCCGGTGGTCGGTGGCGTCGGCAAGGAGGCCCGGCCTCCCAAGAGCCTGCCGCTGGACGTGGTGATCCCCTCGGTGGCCAAGGCCGCCTACTGGCAGCCCGCGGCGGCCCTGCCGGGCAGCATCCCGGCCGGGCCCGAGAGCCCGACGGCGAGCGGACCGGTCAGCGGCCTTCCCCCGGCCGACCCGCCACCGCACCTGGTGCTGGCCGCAGCCGGCCCGCCGCTGAACCGCAGCCGGTGGCCGGTATGAGCGCGGGCGGCTACCAGACCGCGGTGCGCAGCCGCGGCGCCCAGGCGAGCGGGCGCGCGCGGGAGAGCGTCTGGCCGCGGCTGGACTGGGTCCTGGTCGGCACCGTGCTGGCCATGTGCGTCCTCGGGTGCCTGCTGGTGTGGTCGGCCACCCGCGGCCGGATGCTCGACGCCGGCGGCGACCCGCAGTCGTTCCTGAAGAAGGACGTGCTCAACATCCTCATCGGCCTCGGGCTGGGGCTGGCCACCACGTTCTTCGACTACCGGATGCTGCGCGCCTACGCGCCGGTCATCTACGTCGCCTCGATCCTGGGCCTGCTCGCGGTGCTGTCGCCGCTGGGCTCCACGATCAACGGCGCCCACTCGTGGATCGTGCTGCCGGCCGGGTTCTCCATCCAGCCGGCCGAGTTCGCCAAGGTCGCCCTCGTCGTCGGCATGGCCGTGCTGCTCTCGGAGAAGCGCGACGCCGAGGACACCCCGCGCGACGTCGACGTCGTGCTGGCGCTCGCCTTCGCCGCCGTGCCGCTCGGCCTGATCATGCTGCAGCCGGACCTGGGCACCTCGCTGGTCATCTGCTGCCTGCTGCTCGGCGTCATCGCGGTGAGCGGGGCCAAGGCGCGCTGGGTGGGCGGCCTGGTGCTGGCCGGGGTGCTGCTCGGCTTCGTCGCCGTGCAGGCCGGGGTGATCCACGAGTACCAGCTCAAGCGGCTCACCTCGTTCGTGGACCCCAACGCCGACCCCTCCGGCTCGGGATACAACGTGCGCCAGGCGCAGATCGCCATCGGCAGCGGCGGCGTCGACGGGCAGGGCCTGTTCCACGGCTACCAGACCCAGGGCAAGTTCGTGCCCGAGCAGCAGACCGACTTCGTCTTCACCGTGGCGGGGGAGGAGCTCGGGCTGATCGGCGCCGGCGGGATCATCGCGCTGCTCGGGCTGCTGCTGTGGCGGGCCCTGCGGATCGCCGCCAGAGCCGAGGACCTGTTCGGTCGGTTGGTCGCCGTCGGCATCGTCTGCTGGTTCACCTTCCAGGCCTTCGAGAACATCGGCATGACCCTCGGCCTCATGCCCGTCACCGGCGTGCCGCTGCCCTTCGTCAGCTACGGCGGGTCCTCGATGTTCGCCAACTTCATGGCGGTGGGGCTGCTGGAGAACGTGCACCTGCGGCGTTACGCGTAGACACGGGGGCTATCAGCGGTCCGCGGGCCACGGTCAACGGCGCTGGTGACGGGGGAGCCGCACGTGGGTCGCCTCGGCGTGCCGCCGCCTGCACAAGATCATCTGGATTGGGTGAAGGGCACCTTCATGCGAACCTATTGAAGAAAAGTGCCCTTCAAGGAACGGCCACGGGGCCAGCCGCGCCCGGAAGCCCCGGCCGGCCCCGCTCTGCACCGCCGTCACCAGCGCCGTTGACCGTGGAGAGCGATGCCGCAGCCGCGAGGCGGACGCCCTCGCCTCCGGCGGGGTCGCGCCGGGAGGTGCCGCTGCGGCCCCCGGTTAGGCTTGTCCCATGCCGGTCGAGTCCGTGTTCCCGCGCCTGGAGGCCCTCCTCCCCAGCGTGCAGAAGCCGATCCAGTACGTCGGCGGCGAGCTGAACTCCACCATCAAGGACTGGGACGCCTGCGACGTGCGCTGGGCGCTCATGTACCCCGACGCCTACGAGGTCGGGCTGCCCAACCAGGGCGTCATGATCCTGTACGAGGTCCTCAACGAGCGCGAGGGCGTCCTCGCCGAGCGCACCTACTCGGTGTGGCCGGACCTCGAGGCGCTGATGCGCGAGCACAACGTCCCGCAGTTCACCGTCGACGCCCACCGCCCGGTCGGCGCGTTCGACCTGCTCGGGGTGTCCTTCTCCACCGAGCTCGGCTACACCAACCTGCTCACCTCGCTGGACCTCGCGGGCATCCCGCTCGAGGCGCGCGAGCGCACCGAGGAGCACCCCGTCGTCATCGCGGGCGGGCACGCCGCGTTCAACCCGGAGGCGATCGCCGACTTCATCGACGCCGCGGTCCTCGGCGACGGCGAGCAGGCCGTGCTCACCATCACCGACGTCGTGCGCGACTGGAAGGCGGAGGGCCGTCCGGGCGGGCGCGAGGAGCTGCTCCTGCGCCTGGCCCGCACCGGCGGGGTCTACGTGCCGGCGCTCTACGACGTCGAGTACCTGCCCGACGGCCGGATCAAGCGGGTCGCGCCCAACCGCCCGGGGGTGCCGTGGCGGGTCTCCAAGCACACCGTCATGGACCTGGACGCCTGGCCCTACCCCAAGCAGCCGCTGGTCCCGCTGGCCGAGAGCGTGCACGAGCGGATGAGCGTGGAGATCTTCCGCGGCTGCACCCGCGGCTGCCGGTTCTGCCAGGCCGGCATGATCACCCGGCCGGTGCGCGAGCGGTCCATCACCGGCATCGGCGAGATGGTCGAGAAGGGGCTGGCCGCCACCGGCTTCGAGGAGGTGGGCCTGCTCTCCCTGTCCAGCGCCGACCACTCCGAGATCGGCGAGGTCACCAAGGGGCTGGCCGACCGCTACGAGGGCACCCAGACCGGCCTGTCGCTGCCGAGCACCCGGGTGGACGCCTTCAACGTCGACCTGGCCAACGAGCTCACCCGCAACGGCCGCCGCTCCGGGCTCACGTTCGCCCCGGAGGGCGGGTCCGAGCGGATGCGCAAGGTGATCAACAAGATGGTCACCGAGGAGGACCTGATCCGCACCGTCACCACCGCCTACGAGCACGGCTGGCGGCAGGTGAAGCTCTACTTCATGTGCGGGCTGCCCACGGAGACCGACGAGGACGTCCTGCAGATCGCCGACCTCGCCCAGCGGGTCATCAAGGCCGGCCGGCAGGTCACCGGCGGGCGCAGCGACATCCGCTGCACGGTGTCGATCGGCGGGTTCGTCCCCAAGCCGCACACCCCGTTCCAGTGGGCCCCGCAGCTGGACCACGAGACCACCGACGCCCGCCTGGCCAAGCTGCGCGACGCCATCCGCGCGGACAAGTCCACCGGCCGCGCCATCGGCTTCCGCTACCACGACGGCAAGCCGGGCATCGTCGAGGGCCTGCTCTCGCGCGGCGACCGTCGGGTCGGCAAGGTCATCCGTGCGGTGTGGGAGGACGGCGGCCGCTTCGACGGCTGGAGCGAGCACTTCTCGTTCGAGCGCTGGATGGAGTGCGCGCAGAAGGCGCTGGCCGACGAGCCGGTCGACGTCGACTGGTACACCACCCGGGAGCGCGACTACGCCGAGGTG
>JBQCHF010000137.1:0-21534 GCA_051954955.1 Motilibacteraceae bacterium | reverse complement strand
GGGGGCGCCGGGGCACCGCGCGGCCCCGCCCCCGCGGCGGCTGGCACCGGGGCAGCGCGCTGGTGCTACTTGCGCACCACCGGGAGCTTCCACAGTCCACGCCCATGGGTGGCGGCGTAGACCGTGTCGTCCTCGCCGAGGACCAGGTCCGCGGTGAGGACGGTCGGAAGGCCGGTGCCGGCCACCTTCCAGGACGTGCCGTCGAGCGCGAGCACGCCGTAGTCCGTGGCCGCGAACAGCACTCCGGCACTGGTGCGCGCGAGCGCGGTGACCGGGACGTCACCCAGGTCGTAGGACCGGTCGCTGACGGACGCGCCGGAGAGGTCAGGTGCGAGCGTCACCTCGTAGACGTGGCCGCCCGCCGCGTAGGCGGAGTAGCCCGAGTACGAGATCCAGGCGTGCAGCGGGTTGGCGGGGTCCACCACGATGCTCGACACGAACCGGGTCGGCAGCTTGGCGAGCTGATCGACCCGGGTGAAGGTCACCGCGTTGTCAGCGGCGTCGATGTTCTGCGACACGAAGACGCGACCGCGGCGAGTGGCCGCCCACAGCGTGTGGCCGTCCCCGGCCGGGGTCTCGTCCACCACGTAGTTGCCCGCGCCGGCGTAGTCCGACCCGTAGTAGGTGCCGGACAGGTCGCCTGGGCCGTTCAGGGCGCTGCCGCCGAGGGGCGTCCAGTCGCCACAGGTGATCTTGCCGTCGTAGGTGAACTCGTTGCAGTGAGCGTCCAGCGCCTTCTGCGGCCCACCGTTGTCGCGCGTGCGCCAGATGTGCTGCAGGCCGTCGTAGACCGTCCCCGGGTGGTTCTGGTCCACGACGAACGGTGTGTAGAACGACGCCGCCTCTCCGCTGCCCAGCAGCGGGTCGGAGATGTAGTCCCACCCGGTGGGGTCCGAGCCGCGGAAGTTCACGTCGTGCTGGGGCGCGTAGTAGGAGTGGAAGCGGATGTTGCTGTTGGCCGGGTTGATGCCGGACAGACCGCCGTCACCGCCGACCGACTCGAACCACGTGCCGCCCTTGAGGTCGTCGGACCAGGTGCCGTTGTCCTGCGTTCCGCCGAGGAGCAGACCCTTCGGGCCCGCGTTCATGCTCTGGAACTGCAGCGTGTTGAACGTCTGGTTGATCGCTGTGCTCGACGTGGGGACAGCCGCCAGCCACGCCTTGCAGTTGGCCAGATCCGCCGGGTCCGTGATGCCCCGCGCAGGGTCCGAGCACGAGGCGCTGGCGTCGACGAAGGGACCCGCGTGACGGACGACGCCGCCGTCGCTGGCGGTGAAGAAGACCTCGCTGCCCCCCGAGGTGCCGGGGACGACGGCGAGCGCATGCTGGTCGGGGTGCAGGCCGTTGTTCGCGGTGTCGTTGGTCATGTCGGTCACGTGCGCACCGGCGTCGTCCGAGCGCACCACCGCCCGCCCGTTGGACGTGCTGGGCTGATAGAAGATCTCGTCGTAGTTCATCGACCCGGAGAGCAGCACCTCGTTCGGGTCCGCTGGGTTGGCGGTCACGGCGATGTCGTAGGAGCACTGCCCCTGGCAGAAGTTGTAGGTGCCGTAGCCGGGCTTGGTCTTGTCCGGCGAGGACAGCGTGACCATCTTGAACGAGGCCGCAAGCGCGTCGTCCGAGCGCAGGAACCCGGAGACCAGCGAGCCGCTGGAGTCCTTGTACAAGGTCGAGTCGCCGATGTAGATGCGGACCTTGCCGCCACCCAGGGGAACCGTGTCGAAGGCGGTCCGGCTCGACAGCGTGTCCGGGTAGGGCGTCGTGAAGACCTTCTGCCAGGCCTGCCCGGGCAGCCGCCGGTAGAGGCCATAGGCGTTGAGTGCCGCGAACGCGGTCACCTGGTTGCCCACGGCCACGAACTGCACCTGCGAGACGCCGCCGCGGAAGTAGTCGCCACCGGTCGCCCCGCCGGTGAACGGGTCCTGCTTCTGGTCCAGGACCCGAGCCCAGGTCTGGCCGGCGTCGGTGGACTCGAACAGGCCGAGCTGGGCGGCGCCCGGCGGGGTGAAGCGGCCGCCGTTGACGGCGCTCGCCCCGTGCCGCCCCACCTCCGTGCCCACGAGGAGATGGGCGGGGTTGGTCGGGTCGACCGCGATCGCGCCGACGGCGCGCCCCTCGGTGAAGTCGCCGGCCCCCGGCTCGGTGGTGTCCACCTTCGTGAAGCTCTGTCCGGCGTCCCTGGAGACGTAGAGACCGAGCCCCGACTCGGAGTCGGAGGACCCGTTCTGCTCGCCGGTCCCGACATAGATCGTCTTGCCGTCGGCCAGCGGCACCACGGAGCCGATCGCGGTGGAGGGGATCTTGCCGTCGCTGATGTTCGTCCAGGTCGGGCTGCTCGCAAACGGGTTGCCGGTCCTCCACAGCCCCCCTCCCGCGGTGCCCGCATAGAGGGTGCACTTGCTCGTCGTGCAGCCGGGCGCGAAAGCCAGGGCGGTCGTCCGGCCGCCGACGTTGGCCGCCTTCCCGGTGTAGGTGACCGAGCCGGGCACGTAGCCGCCGGTGGGGCCGAGCTGCTGCCAGGCACCCAGTGAGGTGAGCACCTCGGGCGAGCTCGCGGTGGTCGAGGACTGGATCGCGGCTGCCGCCCCGCGGCTGCGCGACCGGTCGAACGCCGCCTTCGAGCCCTTCGTCTGGGCAGGGTCGATGGCGGTCCGCGGGAACGCGTTGTCGTCGTAGGACTCCTGGGCCGGGCCGTTGAGGATCTCCCCCGCGGCCTCGCCACCCTTCTCGGTCTTCTCCTTGACGAAGGCCAGGGCCTGCGAGTGCAAGTTGAGGTTCCCCCGGTGTTCCTTGGCGAACTCGTGCAGGGAGTCGGACTCTCCCCCGTGGACCTTCTCCCAGACGGCCTCTCCGTTGGTGGCGACGACGCCGCCAGTCAGGAGCAGGGCGCCGACGGCGGTGGCCGCGACCCCTCGTCTCCGACGTGAGCTGAGTGCGGACATGGGTCTCCTCGTGCAGCGCAGCAGTGATCGGCCGCCCCCGAGCGATCCGTGGCCGACACTCTGAGGCGTTCAGCCGCGCGGCGGGAGCGAGCCGTGGGCAAAGGAAAAGTCAAGACGGTCAAGTTTCCGTCGGGCCGCCGAGTCGCCCAGCAGATGCGACGCGAGTGAAGCCGAAAGCCGAAGAATCTGCGACCGAGTGTCGTACGCTCGCCGGTCTTGCCGCGGGAGCTCATGACCGGCCTGTCGGACACATCCGACTCCGCACGCCAGACCGCGCTGACGCTCTTTGCCGAGCGATGACCCGGAGGCCTCACCCGCCTCAGGGCCCGACCAGGTCCCCGAGCGCCGCGGCCACCCGCTGCCCGACCTCGCGGTGCACCTCCCAGCCCCAGTGCAGGCCATCGGGGTTGTTGCGCCCGGCGGCCAGGTGCGGCCTGACGACGTCGTCGAGCTCGAGCAGGGGCACGCCTTCGCGCGCGGCCCAGTGCCGGGCCGCCGTCACCGCCGGCCGATGCGTGGTGTGGACGGGGTAGGCCGAGGACCCCCACGGCGAGGGCCCAAGCAGCACCACCGGCAGCTCGGGCCGGTAGTACCGGACGCCGTGCAGGATCCGGGACAGGTAGTGGTCGGTCGCGCCCTGCGGCAGCATCCGCAGCCGCCCGCGGTGGGCGCGCACCAGGTGCGGGGAGGCGGCCCGGTAGGCGCGCCGGACCCGCCGGCGCACGGACGAGGGCCGGACGTAGGGGATGCTCTCGCGCAACCACGTGGGCAGCGCCGCCGGCAGCTGGTCCATCTGCCCGACCGCGAGCACGAGGACGTCGGCGCGGGGCACGGCCACCGACCACATCCGCGGGTCGCGGGTCAGGGCCCACCAGGCGTCCCGGGCGGTCCAGCCCAGCCGGGCGACGACGTCGGGCGCCCACGGCTGCCCGGTGCGCTCACCCAGGAGGGCGGCGGCCACGTGGGGCCACAGCCGAGGCTCGGTGAGCGGTTCGACCCGTTCGGGGCCGTGGAAGGTGAGCGAGTCGCCGAGCACGAGCAGCCGACGCCGACCCCGCTCCGAGCCGTCCACCACCCAGCCTCCCCTGCCGACACCGGTCGAGCACGCCGCGCGGACCTCGCCGGCCTGCCCGGAGGGTAGCGACGCGAGCCGGTCAGGCCTCGCCCGCGGCCGCCCGCCGCGGCAGCACGCCGTCCGGCGCGGTCCGCTTGCGCAGCTCGCGGCGGATGCCCGTCTCGCGCTCGGCGGCGTCGAGGAGGCTGGCCAGGTCGCCGGAGTCCCAGGGGGCGAGGATGGCCGACCCGGCGCACAGGCGCGGGGCGACCCCGCCGCCGGGCATGGCGGCCACCCGCTCGAGCACCCGGCGTTCCAGCTCCAGCGGCGGGACGCCCGGGCCGGGGCCGATCACGCAGAACGCGTCGCCCCGCCAGCGCGCCACCACATCGGTGCCGCGCACCGAGCCGGCCAGCGCCTCGGCGACGGCGAGCAGCAGCTCGTCACCGGCCTCGTGCCCGGCGGTGTCGTTCATCGCGGCCAGGCCGCCGACGTCGAGCACCAGGCAGTGCAGGGCGTCGCCGGAGCGGCGGGCGGTCTCCAGCATCGGACCGCCGAGCATGAGCAGCCCCTTGCGGTTGACCACGCCGGTGAGCGGGTCGCGCACGCGGGCTGCCTCCAACGAGGCGCGCACCGCCCGCAGCTCCTGCAGGCGACGGCCGGTGCGCACGTGCACCACGGCGGCCGCGAGCACGGCGAGGACCACGGCGGGGACCGCAGCCCGTGCCGCAGCCGGGGTGCCGGGGACCAGCGCGGCCAGGGCCGCCCCGGCGCAGACCCCACCGGCGGCCGCCGCGAGCCGCACCGGCTCCACCAGCGCGCCGACCAGGAGCAGCACCAGCAGCGGGACGGCGATCCGGGCGGCCTGGTGGGTGGCGGCCAGCCCGGTCGAGCCGGCCAGGGCGAGCAGCAGCAGGCTGCCGCCCAGCAGCAGCGCCCCGCCGGCGCGGACCGTCCGCACCGGCCAGGGCAGTCGCTGCTCGGTCAGGTTGGCGGCGGTAGGGACCGGGGTGGCACGCGCGGCGACGACGGCCAGGACCGTCAGCAGCCCGGCGGCGAGCAGGGCGAGGGCGTCGGCCGCGAGCACCGGAGCCTGGCGCGCCGAGCGGTCCACGACGTCGACGAGGAGCAGGGTGGCGGCTGCCGCGAACGGGAGGACGGCGTCCAGCACCGGGAGCGCCGCCGCCCGCGGCACGCGGCGGTGCGCGGCGCCGAGCGGCAGCAGGTCGCCCCAGCCGGCCGGTACGGCCGTGTTCGGCTCCATGCTCCCCCCTTCGGCCGGCACCCGACTGGTCTTGACCCGTCCGGCACGCACCTGCCCTGACCGGCCGAGTGCTCGCCTGGATATCGCGCCGAGGGCAGACGTCGTTTCCGCCGGTCCTCGTCCCCGCCCTCCTCGTCCCTGCGCCGGTGGCCCGGCCGGGGCGTACCGTCCGCTTCGTGAGGGGGCAGGCGCCGAGCGGGGGCCGACGGACAGCACGGCTGCTGCTGCGCCGGTGGCGGCGACCGGAGGACCTCGCGCCGTTCGCCGCGCTCAACGCCGACCCCGAGGTGGTCGAGCACCTGCCCGGCCCCCTCACCCGCGCCGAGAGCGACGCCCTCGTCGAGCGGATCGAGGCCCACCACGAACGCTGGGGTTTCGGGCTGTGGGCGGTGCAGGTGGCCGACGGCGGGCCGCTGCACGGCCGGCTGGCCGGCTTCACCGGCCTGGCGGTGCCCGGCTTCGACCCTCCGTTCCCGCACCGCGCCACTCCCTGCGTGGAGGTCGGCTGGCGGCTGGCGCGCGCCGCCTGGGGCCACGGCTACGCCACCGAGGCCGCGCGGGAGGCGCTGCGCGTGGCGTTCGACGAGCTTGCGCTCCCGGAGGTGGTGTCCTTCACGGTGCCGGCCAACCTGCGCTCGCAGGCGGTGATGCGCCGGCTCGGCATGACCTACGACGCCGCGTCGGACTTCGCCCATCCCCGGCTGCCTCCGGACAGCCCGCTGTCGGCGCACGTCCTCTACCGGATCGCGCACCAGTCATGACAGTTCCGCACGGTCGCTCTGGGCGCGCCCCTAGCCTCCGACTGTGACGCTGACCGTCCTGTTTCCGGCGACCCTGGGTGCGATGGCCGTCGTGGCGTCGTCGTGAGCACCCTCCAGTCCCTCCCCCTGCGCGGCGGGGTCCTCACCGACGGCACCGTGGTGGCCGTCGACACGCGCTCCTCCAAGGTGCGGGACGGGTCCGGCTCACCACGGCGCCAGACCACCTACGCCCCGGTCGTCGAGTTCGTGGGCGCGCAGGGAACGACGCACCAGGTGACGACCGGCGTGAGCGGTGGCACGCGACCGGAGGTCGGCTCGACCCGCCGCGTCTCCTACCTGCCGTCGGACCCCAGTCGAGCGCGCATCCTCGGCGATCGCCAGCAGGCGATGGGGCGGGGGCTGCTGCTCGTCGCCGGGATCGCCCTGCTGGTGGTGGCCGTCGTGGTGGCGCGCTGAGACGTCGCACATCCGGGACCGTCGACACGGCCCCCCGACCGGTCGTGACAACGCATCGACGTGAGAGCGAGGGGTGTGGGACCGTTCACGCGTCCGCGCAGCACTCGGTGCTCGCGCGCGGCCCGAGGCGGGGGTGGGGGATGTCGAGCGTCGACGAGCAGGCCTGGGTGGCAGCGCCCGAGGAGCCGGCCCCTCGCGGGCCGCGGTGGCGGGCGATCGCCTCGCTGGTGACGGCGCTGGCCCTGATCGTCACCGCGGTGGTCGTCGCCCGCTGGCCGCGCAACCCGCCGCTGGCCGGCGACGACGCCCGCGTCACCGCCGAGCTCTATGTCATGGATCCCGCGGCAGCGGACGACTTCTTCCGCCGCCAGGGGCTCACGTTGCACGCGCAGACGGAGTTGGGGCCGGTCACGGTGGGGCATGTGCGGTGGGTCGGCGACGACCGGGCCCGCGGTGGGCGTTACGTGCTCGCCCTCGGCGACGCCTACAACCGCGCGGGCCGCATCTACGGCTTCAGCCCCGGGCCTGGCCTGTCCGACGTCGACCTCGGACTCGGCACCGCCGGCGCGCGCGACGAGGCCCTGCGCAGCACGCCCACCCTGCGCGGCGACGCGAGCGTCCGGCTGCCCGACGGCTCATGGACGCTCTACGGCGAGCAGCTGGACGTGCGCGCCGACGTCAGCCGGGAGGCCTGGTTCGTGGGCTTCGTCGTGGCCGCTCCCCAGGACCCGCCGTCGCTGGACGACCGGGGGCCGGCGGCGGGGCCTGAGCCCACCCTCGGGCTGCTCCTGGAGACTTCGGAGAAGGTGTGGTGGGGGCGCTGCTGCCTGGCCCGCGGGGAGGCGGTGGACGCCAGCCTCACGCCGTTGCCGACGTCCGGGCCCTTCGCCCACGCGTCCTGAGCCATCCACCCGTCCTGAGCCACCGACGCCCCCGCGATCCCGCGCTTGGCAGGGGCCGGACCGAGGCGAAGACTCGCCCACCGAGGTGAATTCGCCGCGGTCGGCGAGCAAGGATCACGGGACCGTGATCGTGCCGGGCGGAGCGTGGTCGATGGCGGCGCGACAAGAATGGCCAGCAGGCGCTTAGCGCATCCTGCTGGCCTTGATCCTGCCTGAACGACCCGGTGGAGCTGAGGGGACTCGAACCCCTGACCCCCTCCATGCCATGGAGGTGCGCTACCAGCTGCGCTACAGCCCCGGTGCCCTCGCGGGCTCGCACAGTCTACGGATCAGATCCGTGCGTTCCAAATCGACTTCGCCGCCGCCCGGACCGTGGGCTCAGCCCTCCTCGCCGAGCACCGGCTCGGGCAGCGTGCCCGCGTTGTGCTCGACCAGCCGCCACCCGGCCCGGCCCTCGTGCAGCACCGACCAGCAGCAGTTGCTCAGCCCGCCCAGGACCGCCCAGTGCGCCTCCGGCAGGCCGATCAGCGCGGCCATCGCCACCCGGGAGGTGCCGCCGTGGGTGACCGCGACGACGGTCTCCCCCGGCCCGACGAGCTCGGCGGCTGCCCGCAACGCCGCGACGCCGCGCTCGGCCGCCTCCCGCCGGCTCTCACCCCCCGGCGGGCGGGCGCCCGGGTCGCCGAGGCTCCACGCCCGAGACTCGTCCGGGAACTTGGCGTCGATCTCCTCGAAGGAGAGCCCCTGCCACTCCCCGGCGTAGACCTCGCGCAGCCGCGGGTCCCGGGCCACCTCCAGCCCGGTCAGCCGGGCCAGGGGCGCGGCGGTGGCCGCCGCCCGGGACAGGTCCGAGGACACGATCGCGGCCGGGTCGAGCGCGGCGAGCATGCCGGCGGCGCGCTCGGCCTGCGCGAGCCCGACCTCGTCCAGGCCGATGTCGAGCTGGCCCTGGAAGCGCCCGGTCGAGTTCCACTCGGTACGCCCATGCCGCCAGAGCACGAGCCGGCGACCGCTCAGCGGGCGCTCCCGCCGGCCACCCCGAAGCCGGTGCCGCGGGTGGGGTCGTCGTGCACGGTGCGGGCGCGGTTGACCTCCTCGGGCAGCTCCACCAGCGGGCAGTCCTTCCACAGCCGCTCGAGGGCGTAGAAGACGCGGTCCTCGGCGTGCATGACGTGGACGATGACGTCGGAGTAGTCCAGCAGCACCCAGCGGCCCTCACGCTCGCCCTCGCGGCGCACCGGCTTGGCGCCGGCCAGGCGCATCTTGTCCTCGATCTCGTCCACGATCGAGCGGACCTGCCGGTCGTTGGGGGCCGAGCAGAGGACGAAGACGTCGGTGATGACCATCTGGTCGCTGACGTCGAAGGCGAGCACGTCGTCGGCGAGCTTGTCCGCGGCCGCGGTGGCGGCGGTGACGGCGAGCTCGACGGCGCGGGGGGTGGCGGGCACGGGGTCCAGGCGTCCTTCGGATCCGGGGGTCGGTCGCCTCCAGGGTCCCACAGCGGCGCATCCGGTCACCCGACCCGCCGCTCCCGGTGGCCGCGCGGCCGGCCCTCGGCCCCGCGGAGGGAGGTCAGGGACGGAAGTCGGCGCCCAGCACGACCACGACGTCGGCCACGGTCTGCCCGCGGCCGGACACCTGCACCGCGCTGGCCGGCAGCCCGAGCACGGTCGCCACCCGGCGTCCCTCCGCGGTGCTCTGCGCGGTGGCGTCAGGCACCAGCACCGCGCTGGCCGGCAGCCCGAATCGGGAGGCGTTGCCGCCGTCGCGGAACACCAGGCCGCGGGCCACCAGCCGGCTGCGGGCGGCGTCGAGCAGGCCCGGGGTGCCGACCCCGTTCTCCACCAGCACGCGCACGCTGCCGGGGCCGGCCGCCTGCATCGCGCCGGGGAAGTCCTGGCCCAGCTCGGTGCGGGCGGCGGCGGTGTCCAGGCCGTAGAGCGCGACGTCGCCGCCGCTGTCGATGCCGCGCACCGGCAGGGTGTCGTAGGTGGCCGAGCCGGACGCCACGACCGAATGCAGCCGCACCAGCGCCGCGACCAGGTCGGGGCCGGCCAGGGTGCTGCTGCCGCCGCTCGCGCGCACCACCGCCGCCGTCGCGGCCCGGTCGGCCGGCAGCGCGGCCAGCACCGCCCGCAGGACGTCGTCGAAGCGGGCCAGCCGGGCCTGCTCGGGCTCGGTGCTGTCCAGCACGGTGGCGTAGGCGGCCGCGGTCCGGCCGTCCAGGTGCTGGCGGCCGGCCGGCACTGTGAGCTCGCCGCCCGTCGAGCGCACCGCGACGTCCTGGTCCACCTGGACGTCCACGCCGCCCACCCGGTCCACCAGCGCTGCCAGCCCGGCCACCGGCAGGGTCCAGGTGCCGTCGATGCGCAGGCCGAGCAGGTCGGTGAGCGCGTGCGCGGCGGCCGGGTCCGGGCGGGCGGCGGCGTCGGCGAGGGGCACCGTGCCGGCGCCGGTGACGTCCACGAGCAGCCGGGTCGGCACCAGCACGACCGAGCCGCCGGTCCCCGCCGGCCCCTGGCTGGTGCCGAGCAGCGCCGCCAGCTGCCCGTGCCCGTCCGGCCCGACGACCTGGACCAGCAGCACCCGGCCGGTGGCGGCCGCGGCCGGGGCGGGCACCGCGGCGCCGGGCCGCCGGGACAGCAGGACGCCGGCTCCGGCGACGAGCAGCACGACGACGGCCACGGCCACGGCCGCGACCAGCAGCCGGCCGCGGCGGGCCCGCGACGGGGCGATCACGTCGGGCACGACGTCCGACGCGGGCGGGAGCACGGTGCCCGGCTCGGCCGGCCCGTCGGTCCTGCCTCCCCCGTCCTGCGGCACCTCGTCGGGCACCGCGCGGTCGAGCACCCGGTAGCCGTCCTCGTCGACGGCGGTGGGCACGGCCGAGCGCGCCGCCTCGGCCCGGCGCGGCCGGCGGCGCCGCGGGGCCTCGTCCAGCGCCGCCCGGGCAGGAGCCTGCGGGGGCGCCGGCAGCGTCTCGGTCCCGGCCTCGCACTGCGCGGGCAGGTGGGCGGCGGGGTCGGCGTCGGAGGCAGGCCGCGCGGGAGCAGCCGGCGCCTCGGTCTCCCGGCCGTCCCAGCGGTCCCGGGCGGCATGGCGGGGCGGCCGGCCGGTGCCGCTGCGGGCCGGCGCGGGGGTGGCGGGGTCCCGGTAGCGACGGCCGCTCATCGCACGTCCCCCAGGGCAGCCTCGGGGCCCGGCTCAGCGCCAGGGGCATCCGGCCGCGGCCCGGAGATCTCGGCCGGGCCGTCGGCGCGGTAGAGCCGGTGCTTGGCGATGTACTGCACCACCCCGTCGGGCACGAGGTACCAGACCGGCTGGCCGCGCTCGACCCGGTCGCGGCAGTCCGAGGAGGAGATGGCCAGCGCGGGCACGGTCATCAGGCTGACCCGCCCGTCCGGCAGCCCCTGGCGGGTGAGCTCGTGCCCGGGGCGGGTCACCCCCACGAAGTGGGCGAGGTCGAACAGCTCCTCGGCGTCCTTCCAGGTGAGGATCGCCGCCAGCGCGTCGGCGCCGGTGATGAAGAACAGGTCGGCCTCGGGCCGCTCGGCGCGCAGGTCGCGCAGGGTGTCGATGGTGTAGGTCGGGCCGCCCCGGTCGATGTCCACCCGGCTCACCGTGAACCGGGGGTTGGAGGCGGTGGCGATGACCGTCATGAGGTAGCGGTGCTCGGCCGGGGCCACCCGCCGGTCCTGCTTCTGCCACGGCCGCCCGGTGGGCACGAACACGACCTCGTCGAGCTCGAAGGCCGCCTGCACCTCGCTGGCCGCCACCAGGTGACCGTGGTGCACGGGGTCGAAGGTGCCGCCCATCACACCCACCCGGGTCCGCCCGCCGGCCATCTCGCCCTCCTCCCCCTGCTGCCTGTGCTGCTGGATCTGCTGCTGGATCTGCTGCCGCTCGGGCGCCAACCCTAGGCCGATCGGCCTAGCCCGATCGGGCCCACTTCACCGCGGTCCCTGCCGTGGCGACGCGAGCCCACGCGGTGGAGGGGCCCCAGCAGTGTCTCGGCACGCACCGGCGGGACCCTGACCCCTCAGGCCCGCGCGATCCGTGCCGATCAACCCCTCGACGGCCGCCACGGACGGCGGCCGCGGGGAGGAGGCGACGATGGCCCGGGTCCACGTGGGCCGGCAGCCGATCTTCGACCGGGGGCTGGACGTGCTCGGGTACGAGCTGCTGTTCCGCGCCGGCGAGGCCTCGCCCACGGCGAGCGAGAGCGGCGACCTCGCCACCACCAAGGTCATCGTCAACACCTTCACCGAGTTCGGCCTCGAGCGGCTGGTGGGGCGACGGCTGGCCTTCGTCAACGTCACCCGCCCGTTCGTGGTGGGCACCATGCCGGTCCCGTTCACCCCCGACGTGGCCGTGCTGGAGCTGCTGGAGAACATCGACGCCGACGACGAGGCCCTGGCCGGGGTGCGCCGCCTGCGCGAGCAGGGCTACCGGCTGGCCCTGGACGACTTCCTCTTCGAGCCCGCGCGGGTGCCGTTCCTGCCGCTGGTGGAGTACGTCAAGCTCGACGTCGCCCAGGTGGACCACGACGTCCTGTCCCGGCGGGTCGAGCGGCTCAAGGGCTACGACGTCAAGCTGGTGGCCGAGCGGGTGGAGACCCTCGAGGACATGGAGCGCGCGGTCGCGCTCGGCTTCGACTACTTCCAGGGCTACTTCCTGGTGCGCCCCGACGTCGTCAGCGCCCCCACCATCTCCCCCTCGCACCTGACCTGCCTGGAGCTGCTGGCCAAGCTGGCCGAGCCCGAGATCGGCGTGACCGACGTCGAGTCGATCGTGCGGGTCGACCTCGCCCTGAACTACCGGGTGCTGCGGGCCGCCAACGCGGCCGCCAGCGGACTGAACCGCAAGGTCGAGTCGATCCGCGACGCCCTGGTGCTGCTCGGCCTGCGCCAGCTGCGCTCCTGGCTACTGCTGATGGTCCTGGCCGACGCCGGCACCTCCAACGAGGAGCAGCTCTCCTCGGCCATGACCCGCGCCCGCACCTGCGAGATCCTCAGCGCCGAGGTGCCCGGGGCCAAGCCGGAGTCGGCGTTCGTGGCCGGGCTGCTCTCCAGCCTGGAGTCGGTGCTCGGCCTGCCGATGGAGACCCTGCTCGAGCGGCTGCCGCTCAGCGACGAGATCGCCGGCGCGCTGTCCGGCAACGACGGCCCCCTGGGGGCGGTGCTCGGCGCCGTGATCGCCTACGAGAACGGCGACGTCGCCGAGGTCGAGGGCACCGGGCTGGCGCTGTTCGACGTCTCCCGCGCCTACCTGTCGGCGGTCGGCTGGTCGCTGCAGGTGTGCGAGAGCGCGCTGGCCAGCTGAGCGTCGCTCGCGCAGATCAGGAAGGCGGGAGCCGGTCCTCGCCGGAGTAGACCGTGCAGCGGTCGCCGCGGGCGAAGCCGACCAGCGTGAGCCCGAACTCCCTGGCCGTGGCCACCGCCAGGCTGGAGGGCGCCGAGACACCGACCACGGCCGCGACGCCGGCCGAGACCGCCTTCTGCACGATCTCGTAGGAGGTCCGCCCGCTCACCACGAGCACCAGCCCGGACAGCGGCAGCCGGCCCTGGCTGAACGCCCAGCCGACCACCTTGTCCACCGCGTTGTGCCGGCCGACGTCCTCGCGCACCACCAGCGAGTCGCCGCCCGGGGTGAACAGGCCGGCGGCGTGCAGCCCGCCGGTACGGTCGAAGACGCGCTGGGCCTCGCGCAGCCGGTCCGGCAGCGTGGCCAGCACGGTCGGGTCCAGCACCGGGCCGGGAGCCACCGGCACCAGCCCGCGGCTGTGCAGGGCGTCCAGGCTCGAGGTGCCGCACACCCCGCAGGCGCTGGTCGTCAGCCCCGAGCGCGAGTGCCGCTCCCAGTCCACGAACACGCCAGGCGCGAGGTCGACGGTGACGACGTTGTAGCGCTGCTCCTCCCCGATCGAGGGGTCCACGCAGTAGCGCGCCGCGAGCACGTCGTCCGGCCCGCGCAGCACGCCCTCGCCGTGCAGCAGCCCCAGCGCCAGCTCGACGTCGGCGCCCGGCGTGCGCATGGTGACCGTGAACGGCTGACCGGCGAGCCGGATCTCCAGCGGCTCCTCGGTGGCCAGGTGCTCCTCGCGCCGGTGCGGACCCTCGACATCGACGCGCACCGCGCGCACGCGGGTGACAGGACCGGGCCGGCCGGTGAGGACGCTCACAGGATCAAGGGTGCCCTGCCCCGGCAAGCGGCGAAACTCGGGGGTCGCCTCGTCCGCCCAACAAGATCATCTGCATTGGGTCAGGGGCCCCCTGTACCAATAGGTTCGGCACAGGGTGCCCCCCACCCAATGAGTACAGGTCCTTCACCCCGGCAGCACGCGCTCCACGAACTCCCCCAGCTGGGCCACGGTGCGGCACTCCACCATCTCCAGCACCTCGGCGTAGTGCTCGGCCGCGGAGTCGCCGCTCCCCCACTGCCGGCGCGGCTCGGGGTTGAGCCAGTAGGCGTGCCGGGCCTCGGCGACGACGCGGCGCAGGGCCGGCAGGCCCAGCGCGCGGTAGTTGTTGCGGGCGTCGCCGAGCACCAGCAGCGACGTGCGCGGGGTGATGGCGTCGGCGAAGCGCTCCTCGAAGACCTCGAAGGAGTGGCCGTAGTCGCTGTGGCCGTCGAACCACACCAGCCGCGCGCCGCGGTTCATCCGCTCCAGCGCGTCGGGCAGGTCCGCGCCCTGCTCGAAGTAGGGCGTCACCTCGTCGCAGGTGTCGATGAAGGCGAACGCGCGCACCTTGGTGAACTGCTCCTGCAGGGCGTAGGAGAGCAGCAGGGTGAAGTGCGCGAAGGAGGACACCGAGCCGCTGACGTCGCACAGCACGACCAGCTCGGGCTTGTGCGGCCGGCGCGGACGGTGGTGGGTGACGACGGGCACGCCGCCGGTGGCCAGCGAGGCCCGCACCGTGCGGCGGAAGTCGAGGCGACCCTCGCGGCCGAGCCGACGGCGGGCGGCGAGCCGGGTGGCCAGCCGCCGGGCCAGCGGGTGCACCTGGCGGCGCAGCGCCTCGAGGTCCTGGCGCTGCGCGCGCAGGAACTCCACCTGGTCCAGCAAGGGTTTCACGGCGGTCTTGGCCACCTGCTCGACGCCGCGCTCCTCGGCCACCCGGCGGCGCACCTCGGCGTCGACGGCCTGCTCGAACGCGCGGATCCGCTCGCGGATGGTCTGCCGGGCGACGGCCTCGTCCAGCCCGCCGCGAGGCCGGTCCCCCAGCAGCGCGTCCAGCAGCGCCGCCATGAGCGTGTCCGGAGAGAGGTCGCGCAGGACCTTGTAGGCGAAGAACTGCTGGCGGCCGGGCGGGGCGTCCGTGCGGCCGAGCCGGTCGACGGCCTGGCGGGCGAACCGCTGGAGCGCGGCGAGGTCTCCGTCGAGCAGCAGCTCGGTGAGCTCGTCGCGCAGCGCGTCCCGCTGCGCCCCGCGGTCCTCCGGCTCGCCCACCTCGCCGTCGTCCTCCGACGCACCGTCGGAGGACTGGGTGGGGGCACCCAGCAGCGGCGGGAACCACAGGTCGAACAGCGCGTCGAAGGCGGCGCGATGGGCCGCGCGCTTCACCGTGGCGGCCGCGAAGCCCGCCCTCAGCTGCTCGCGGTCGAGCAGGTCCACGGCGGCCAGCGCACGGGTGGCGTCCAGGACCTCGGCCACCGACACCGGCAGCCCGGCGCGGCGCAGCGCCTGGACGAAACCGACCGTGCGGTCCAGCAGGCCCCTGTTGGTCGACTCCGTGGACGAGCCCGCGGGCGAGCCGGCCGGTGAGCTCACCGGCTCAGCGGTCCCGGCCGAACGAGAGCACGATGAGCAGCAGGACGCAGAGTGCCGCGAACGCCCCGAGGCCGAAGACGATCGGCGGCACGGGCAGGTCGCGGGCCTTCTCGGCGGCGAGCAGGCCTGGCAGTGCGTGGACGGCGGCACTCATCTGCGGTCAACCCCTGTTCTCGGTCATCTACACGGAACTGCTGCTTCTGCTCTGGCTCAGTTGAGCCCGAGCTTGCTCACGGCGCGAGCCTGGTCCGAGGCGTGCTTGAGGACGACGCCGAGTGTCCCACGCACGGCCTGCTCGTCGAGGGTGTCCAGGCCGAGGGCGAGCACGGTGCGCGCCCAGTCGATGGTCTCGGCCAGCGACGGCGCCTTGCGCAGCTCCAGCGCGCGCAGCGCGCGGACCGTGCGGACCAGCTGCTCGGCCAGCGCCGGCGCCAGCTCGGGCACGCGGCTGAGCACGATCGCCTGCTCGCGGTCGGCGTCGGGGTAGTCCAGGTGCAGGTAGAGGCAACGCCGCTTGAGCGCCTCGGACAGCTCGCGAGTGGCGTTGCTGGTGAGCACGACGAAGGGGCGACGCACCGCCGCGATGGTGCCGAGCTCGGGCACGGTCACCTGGAAGTCGCTGAGCACCTCCAGCAGCAGGCCCTCGACCTCGACGTCGGCCTTGTCGGTCTCGTCGACCAGCAGCACGGTGGGCTCGTCCCGGCGGATCGCGGTGAGCAGCGGCCGCTCCAGCAGGAACTCCTCGCTGAAGACGTCGTCGTGCACGGCGTGCCAGCTGTCCGCTCCGTCAGTGGTCGCGCCGGCGGCGTGCTCGCCGGTGGCCTGCGCGGCCTGGATGCGCAGCAGCTGCTTGCGGTAGTTCCACTCGTAGAGCGCGCGCGCCTCGTCCAGGCCCTCGTAGCACTGCAGGCGGACCAGCCCGGCGCTCGCCGCTCCGGCGACGGCCTTGGCCAGCTCGGTCTTCCCGACGCCGGCCGGGCCCTCCACCAGCAGCGGCTTGCCGAGCCGGTCGGCGAGGAAGACGGTCGTGGCGATGGCGTCGTCGGCCAGGTAGCCCTGGGCGGCGAGCCGCGCCCGGACGTCGTCGACCGAGGCGAACCAGGGAGCCTGCAGCGCCTGCATGGGGCGACGGTACCCGGCGGGGCTGGACGGCCCGCACCCGGCGCCGCTACCGTCCGGCCCGTGCCGCGCAGCCAGTGCATCGTCCCGAGCCTGCGCTGGTGGTCGCCCTAGGGCGGCCACCCGATCCTCGCGCGCACGCGCACCCTTCCGGCCGCCCCTCGGGGCGGCCGGTCTCGTGTCGGCTCCCGGTGGGGCGGCTCCTCACCCGACCAGGAGCAGACATGACCCTCACCGCCGCGACCCTTCCGACCCGGCCGCACGCCGTCGTGGCCGCCGCCGATGCCCGGGCGATCACCGGCCTCAAGCCCACCGGCTCGGCCCAGCTGGGCAACCTGCTCGGCGCCATCCGCCCCCTGGTCCGCCTGCAGCGGGCGATGACCACCACGGTGTTCGTCGCCGACCTGCACGCGCTCACGGTGGAGCACGAGCCCGCCGCGCTGCGCCGGCGCACCCGCGAGCTGGCCACCCTGCTGCTGGCCGCCGGCCTCGATCCCGAGCACACCACGCTGTTCGTGCAGAGCGACGTGCCCGAGCACCTGGAGCTGCACTACCTGCTCGAGTGCGCCACCACGTTCGGCGAGGCCCGGCGGATGGTCCAGTTCCGCGAGAAGGGCGAGGGCCGGGATGAGGTTCGCCTGTCTCTGCTCACCTATCCGGTGCTGCAGGCGGCAGACGTGCTGCTGCACGACGTCACGCACGTGCCGGTGGGCGAGGACCAGCGCCAGCACCTGGAGCTGGCCCGCGACGTCGCCCGCCGGTTCAACGCTCGCTACGGCGAGACCTTCGTGGTGCCCGAGCCGGTGCACCCGCCGGTCGCCCGGCGGCTGATGGACCTGCAGGACCCCACGGCCAAGATGGGCAAGAGCTCGGCCAGCCAGGCCGGGGTGATCGGGCTGCTGGACGCCCCCGACGTCGTGCGCCGCAAGGTGTCCCGCGCCGTCACTGACAGCCTGTCGGAGGTGCGCTACGACCCGGAGCGGCAGCCGGGCGTGGCCAACCTGCTCGAGATCCTCGCCGCCTGCTCCGAAGGCGACCCGACCTACCTCGCCGCCCAGCTCGACTCCTACGCCGAGCTCAAGGAGGCCGTGGCCGAGACCGTGGTCGCCGTGCTCGCGCCGCTTCAGGAGCGCTACGGCGGGCTGGCCGCCCCCCCGGACGTCGTCGACGACGTCCTGGCCCAGGGGCGCGACCGTGCCCGCGAGCGGGCGGCGGACACCCTGGGCCGGGCCCGGGCGGCGATCGGTCTGCGGGCATGACCGCCCGCAGGTGTGAGCCGGCGGATCGAGCGGGAGGATCGCAGGCATGGACAAGGGCACGGACAAGGGCACGGACAGCATGAACGTCGCATTCCTCGGGCTCGGCCGGATGGGCGCCGCCATGGCGCGGCACGTGCTCGACGCCGGGCACTCGCTCACCGTCTGGAACCGCAGCCCGGGCAAGGCGGACGGGCTGGTGGGCGCCGGGGCGAAGGAGGCGGCCACGCCCGCCGAGGCCGCGCGGGACGCCGACGTCGTCGTGCTCATGCTGTTCGGCCCGGACTCGGTGCGCGAGGTGCTGCTCGGCGAGGACGGCGTGGTGCAGACCGCGCGCGAGGGCACGCTGGTCGTCGACGCCACCACCATCGGACCGGCCGCCACCCGGGAGATCGCCGACGCCGTCGCCCAGCACGGGCTGCGCTATCTCGACGCCCCCGTGGCCGGCACGGTCGGCCCGGCCAGGGAGGGCACCCTCGGGGTGTTCGTCGGCGGCGCGGACGACGACGTCGCCCAGGCACGGCCGCTGCTGGAGGCGTGGGGCGACCCGCAGAAGGTGCTGCACCTGGGGCCGGTGGGCTCGGGCAGCGCGCTCAAGCTGGTGGTCAACCTCGCCCTCGGCATCACCGCCGAGGGCGTGGGCGAGGCGCTGGCGCTGGCCGACGACCTCGGCGTGGACCGTGCCACCGCCCTCAAGGCCCTGGGCTCGGGGCCGTTCGGATGGTTCCTCAACCAGAAGGGCGCGATGGTCGAGTCCGGCAGCTACTCCCCCACCGCGTTCTCGCTGGACCTCGCGGCCAAGGACGTCGATCTCGCCGTCTCCTCCGCCCGCCGCGAGCTGCCGGCGTCCGCAGCCGCCCTGGAGCGCTTCCGTGCGGCGTCGGCGGCCGGGCGCGGGGACGACGACTACGCCTCGCTGGTGGGCTTCCTGCTCGAGGGCTGAGCCGCCGCAGCCTGGACCGCGACCGCCCGCCGACGCAGCGCCTCGGTGCGGACGGCGCGGACCTGCTCGGCGTGCGCGGCGATCCAGGCCAGCAGCGCGGCCAGCGGCAGCTCGACCAGCGCGGCGGTGGCCAGGGCGAACAGCTCGTCGCGGCGGGTCGGCGAGGTGGTGACGTCGAACCAGGCGTCGACGACCAGCAGCGTGGCGGTCATCACCGCCGGCAGCTCCACCCGGGTGCGCCCGCGCCAGAGCAGCTGGCCGGTGCGGGCGAGCCCGAGCACCAGCGCGACGTCGAAGCCGGTCCAGCCCAGCCGGTAGTGCTGGGCGTCCGCGTGCTGGGGCAGCGTGGCCCACAGGTAGGCGATCCAGGGGACCGTGAGCAGCCCCAGCGCGATGAGCACCGGCCCGAGCCAGCGGGGCAGCGAGGGGCCGGTGGGCGCGGGCGACGCCCCGGCGCCCGGCTCCGGACCGGGTTCGGAACCCGCGTCAGCCGCGGACGTGACCGTCCCCGGTGACCACCCAGGTGGTGCTGGTGAGCGCTGACAGCCCCATCGGCCCGCGGGCGTGCAGCTTCTGGGTGGAGATGCCGATCTCGGCGCCCAGGCCGAGCTCGCCGCCGTCGGTGAAGCGGGTGCTCGCGTTCACCATCACCGCCGCGCTGTCCACCCGGGCGACGAACCGGCGGGCCGCGGACTGGCTGTCGGTGACGATCGCCTCGGTGTGCCCGGAGGACCAGCGCCGGATGTGCGCCAGGGCGTCGTCCAGGCTGTCGACCACGCCGGCGGCGATGTCGAGGGAGTAGTACTCCGCGGCCCAGTCCTCGTCAGTGACCGGCGCGAAGGGAACGCTCTCCGACAGCGCGTAGGAGGCGATCCGCTCGTCGCCGTGCACGGTGACGCCGGCCTCCTTGAGCGCCGCCAGCGCCTTGGGCAGGAAGGCGTCGGCGATGCCGGCGTGCACCAGGAAGGTCTCGGCGGCGTTGCAGACGCTGACCCGCTGCGCCTTGGCGTTGACCAGGATCGCGACCGCCTTGTCGACGTCGGCGTGCTCGTCGACGTAGACGTGGCAGTTGCCCACGCCGGTCTCGATGACCGGCACGGTGGAGCCCTCGACCACGCTGCGGATCAGCTCGGCGCCCCCGCGCGGGATGAGGACGTCGACCAGCCCACGGGCGGTCATCAGGTGCTTGACCGACTCGTGCGAGGTGCCGGGCACCAGCTGCACGGCGTCGGTGGGGACGTCGGTGCCCTGCAGGGCGCGGCGCATCACCGCGACCAGCGCGGTGTTGGTGTCGTAGGCGCTGGAGGAGCCGCGCAGCAGCGCGGCGTTGCCGCTCTTCAGGCACAGGCCGGCGGCGTCGACGGTCACGTTGGGGCGGGCCTCGTAGACCATCCCGACCACACCGAGCGGCACCCGCACCTGGCGCACCTCCAGGCCGTTGGGCAGCACGCCGCCGTGCACGACCTCGCCCACCGGGTCCGGCAGCCCGGCCACCTCGCGCAGCGCGTCGGTGATGGCGCGCAGGCGGAGGCCGTCCAGGCGCAGCCGGTCCACGATGGCGGGGCTGGTGCCCCTCTCCCGTGCCCGCTCGACGTCGAGGGCGTTGGCCGCGACGATCTCCTCCAGCGCGGCGTCCAGGGCGTCGGCCACGGTGTGCAGCGCGGCGTCCTTCTGCCCGCGGGTGAGGGTGCGCAGCTCCGCGGCGGCCTCCCGCGCGGCGCTGGCCGCCGCCAGCACCTGGGCGCGCTCGGCGAGGGCCGCCGATGCGGTGTCGGGCACGTCGCGGTGCTGCTCGGCGCTGTGCTGCTCAGCCATAGGGGTCAGGGTACGCAGGGGGCCGGCCGGGCTGCTTTCGCGTTTCGCGCCTCGGATCAGGGCGCGTCCGGCGGTGCGGTCGGCGGACGCACGATCAACGGCTCTGGTGACGGCAGGAGCCAGGCGCGCGGCGAGTTCCGGGGCCGGCCGGCGGTGAGGATGCGCACTCACCTCAGCAGTTCCATGCTCACCTCACCGAATCTGCTGAGGTAAGCATGAAGTGATCACGGTCCCGTGATCATTCCGGCCGGGCCCCGGGGTGCGCAGGCGGGTCAGAACGGGCGGATGTCGCCGGCGGGGACGAGGGCCGGGACGGGGGCGGTGGCAGCGCGCCAGTGGAAGGTCTCGCGCTCGACGACCTCGAGGCCGACGACGCGCCAGTCGGGCAGGCCGGCGGAGGTGCGGTGCTCGCCCCACAGGCGCAGGCCGAGCGCGGCGGCGTCGTCCAGGCAGCTGGCCTCCTCCCAGTAGCGCACCTCGGCGCGGTCGGCGCCGTAGCGGGCCGAGAGCAGGAAGGGGCGCTCGTGGGAGAGGCGGCGCAGGCCCTCGGCCACGTCGTCCAGGGAGAGGGCGTCGCCGGCCACCGTGATGGTGACGTGCCAGAGGGTGTGCCGCTCCACCGGTGCGACGGCGTCGTCGACGGCGCGCAGCGGGTCGGGCACGGCACCTCGCACCGGTCCACCTCCGCCGCTCTGTCGCCAGCATGGCCGGCATCGCCGTCGTCGGCGTGGACCGATCGGTCCGCGCCCTCCGTGCACGCCCTCGTCCAGGTGTCTGCCCCGCAGCGGGGCGCCTAGCGAGTAGTGGCACTGAGCACGACGAGGTCGTCACGGTGCACGACCTCGCGCTCGTACGCCGGCCCGAGCTCGCGGGCCAGCTCACGGGTCGAGCGCCCCAGCAGGCCGGGGAGCTCCTCCGCATCGAAGTTGACCAGACCGCGGGCCAGCGTGTGGCCGTCTTCGTCACAAAGGTCCACCGGATCGCCGGCGGTGAACGCTCCCTCGACGCCCACCACGCCCGCCGCCAGCAGCGAGGTGCGCCGCTCGACGACGGCCCGCACCGCCCCCGGATCGAGCACCAGCCGGCCGTGGGCGCTGGCGGCGTGGGCCAGCCACAGCAGCCGACCGGTGGTGCGCCGCGGCGCCGCGGCGCACAGCGTGCCCACCTGCTCGCCGGCCCGCGCGGCGGGGGGCGCCGCCGCGGCGGGGCGCCCGCCCGGGCTACCGGCGGCCCCCGCCCCCCCGGCCCCCT
>JBQCHF010000136.1:0-10857 GCA_051954955.1 Motilibacteraceae bacterium | reverse complement strand
CCCGCGCCTCACCATCCTGGTGCTGGCGCGGGTCGTCGACCGGCTCGGTTCCATCGACTACGTCACCACGAATGAGATCGAAGGGCTGTTCGCGGCGGACTTGGCGTTCCTGCAGGACTTCTACGGCGTCATCAACTTCGGTGACCAGGAGGAGTACGAGGCGCTGCTCCGCGCCCAGGCGCAGACCGCGCCGCCGCCGCAGCCGGTCGACCCCGCTTCTCTAACCGCCGCGCCCGCCTCGGCTCCCGAGCCCGCTGCCGCCTCCGACGAGACGTCGGAGCACGGCGGGGACCGGCAGCCGCGGGCGAGCGACGACGGCGTCGGGGCCGCGCCGACGTCGTCGAGCCGGCGCAGCGCCATCGAGGAGGTCGCGTCCGCCCGGAGCTGACGCGACGGATCGCTCATGCTGCGCTACCCGGCCGACGCGATCTGGCAGGAGATCGCTTATCTCGCCTACCACCTGCACTGGCCGCTCGACGACCTGCTCGATCTCGAGCACCTGGACCGGGTGCGGATGGTGCGGGCGGTGGCGAGCCTGAACGAACGGGCCTGGGAGGAGGTGCGCAATGCCGGCGAATGACATGACCTCGCTCGGTGGGGAGCCGCCGGTCTCGGCCGCCTTCCTCCTCGAGGTCGACGGCGTGCAGATCGGCACCTTCCGCAGCGTTCGCGGCCTGGAGGTCACCCTCAGCGTCGAGGAGTACGCCGAGGGGGGCACGAACGGGTTCGTCCACCAGTTCCCTGGGCGGATGCGCTGGCCCAACATGGTGTTCAGCCGCGGGCTCACGCAGTCCGACGCGCTGTTCTCCTGGATGCAGAAGTCGGCCGGCGAGGGCTTCCAGGGCGCCGGCGGCAAGCTGCAGCGGGCCACCGCCTCGGTGACGATCCTCGATTTCGCCGGAACACGCCTCCGCTCCTACGAGCTGTCGGGGGCCTTCCCGGTCCGCTGGAGCGGGCCGTCCCTCTCCGTGGAGGAGACGGCTCCCCTCACCGAGGAGCTCGAGGTCGCCCACTCCGGCTTCACCGCACGGAACGTGTCGTGACCGCTGCCGGTCCCGCCGTCCCACCCAGCACCTCCGACGCGCCGTCGGAGGACTCGCTCGGGCAGGAGGCGTCCGCGGCCCAGGTGCGGCCGCGCCATCCCCTGTCCGAGGGCGTGGCCTCCAGGCTGCGACGCCCGGGCCGGCCGGACGGGCCCCCCTCACGCCCGGGCAGCGTGGGCGCGGCGAGCCTGCGCTTCGCCGCCGACCTCGGCCGGCCGCCGCGCGTCCGACGCCGGCTCGCGACGGCGCTGCCCACCGCGACCGCCGCAGGTGGCGAGGTGCCGGTGCGCCGTGCCGCGGCCACCGCTGCGGTCGGTGTGCCCCGCTGGTGGCGGCCGGAGCCGCCGGCCGCCTCCCTCGCCGAGCTCACCGATACCAGCGCCCACCCCTCGCGCGCCCTGCCCCGGATCGTGTCCGCGGTACCGACCCGGGAGGCCCCCGGCGGCACCGCCGCCGCCGTCGCCCCCCGCCAGGTGCCGGTGCGCCGGCTCGACGCCGTGAAGGCCGCCGGCGGCATGCTCGTCTCACGCGACCTCGCGCCGCTGCGACCGCCCGCGCCTGCACCGACGTCCGGATCGAGCCCGACAGGCTCGGCCGGCGCTGGTTCCCGGCCGAGCGCGGCCGGAACGCCGGGGTCGGGCGCCGGGATACCGGCCCTCCCCGGTGGCGGCACCGGCCGGAGCACTGGCGAGCGCTCGGCTGGACCTGCGGGCGGAGCGCTCGCCGGCCCGACCCCCGCTCCGACGGCGCCGACCGCGTCCGTGTCCGTGCCGGCTTCGGCCGCACCGCCCCGGTTCGGACCCGCGCTCACCGTGCGCCGCCGGGCCGCGGTCTCCGCCGCGGAGAGGGCCCGGGCCGACATGCTGGTCCACCCCGGCCTGTCACCGGTGGCGCGCGTCCGCTCCGGTGAGCTGCCGTCCTCGCCGGCCCGGTCGATGGTGCACGCCCGGCTCTCACCCTCGTCCACGCTCCTCGCCCCGGCCGTTCGCCGCGCCCCGGTGCCGTCCTCGCCCCGGTCCGTGGTGCCGGGGAGCGGCTACTCCGGGCGGGCCGCGGCCGAAGGGGCGCTGCCCCCGGTGGTCGGCCGGCCGGCGCCGTCCCCGGTGGCCCTCCTGCGCCGTCGGGCCGGCTCCATCACGCCCGCTCTCGCCGTCCAGCGCCTCGCGCCCGGGCCGGTCCCCGGCGCTGCGACGACCGCCCGCGCCATCCCGGGGTCCGGCAGTGCCACCGCCGCTGCAACCTCCGGCGGCGCTCTGTCCGCGCCGGCCGCCTCGTGTCGGGGCGGGTCGCTGTCGCCCATCTCGGTGCCAGCCACCCCGCTGCCAGCCGCCCCGCTGCCCCCCACCCGGAGCCCGTCGGCCCGACCCGCCCCCGCGCCGCCCCAGCCGGCGGTGCCCCAGCCGGTGGTGTCGCAGCCGGGAGGGTCCCAGCCCCCGCGGTCCGAAGGCTCCGTGGCGAGCAGCTCCGTCGGGGCGGCCGCGCCGGTCGCGGCCGGAGCCTCCGTCGCGGCCCCGTTCTCCGGCGACGCCGGCTCCGGCGTCGAGGGCTCCGGCGTAGAGGGCATCGCCCGCACCGGTCGTCCCGGCATGCTGGCCGCCACCCTCCGCCGGCGCCCGTCGTCGGGAGCAGCGATCGCCCCGTCGGCGGCCTGGCCGTCCGGGCTGTCGACGTCCGTCGCGGCGCCCTCCACCGGGCACGACCGCACGATGCCCGGTGGCGAGCCGCTGCGGCGCGCCCTGGCCGAGCCGGCCGCGCTGGTCCCCGGACGGGCGGCCCGCCCCGGGCTGGTCGCCCCCGCTGCGCCCACCGTGGCTGCCGCCGGCGTGCTCCGTCGGTCGACCGTGGCAACGACGCCCGGGGCGACGGGCACGACCAGCGCGGGCAGCACGGCTAGCACTGGCAGCACGGGCAGCACGGGGAGCCCCGGCAGCGCCGGCGCCGCACGTGCGACGTCCTCCGGCGAGCCGGCGGCGGCCCCCGAGGTCGCTGCGGCCACCGCACCCGGCGCGCCGTCGGGGCAGCGCACCTCCCCGGTGGCCGAGGCAGCCGGGGCGACCGCCGGCCCCTCTGCGGCCAGCCCACGCGCGCTCCTGCGCCGGTGGACGGTGCGCTCGGCCCGCGGCCCGCAGCCGCCGGCTTCGTCCCGGGCGGCCGACGTCAGGTCCGCCACTTTCGCAGCGATGGGTCCGGGGCCCGCGGCGCCGGTGGCGCCGCTCGGTGCCCATCGCACCCGGCGCGCGATCGCGGCCGGCGTCGACGTGCCCGTCCGCCGCCGGTGGACAGGGCGGCTGCGGCCGGCGGCGGTCCAGCTCCGCGAGGGCGGCCAGGCTCCGGCCGGGTCCCAGGACTCCGCGCTCGCGCCAGCCGCCGCGAGCGCGCTCCCACGGTCCGTCGGAGCCGGTTCGACGGCAGCCGCGGGCCTCGGTTCGTCTTCGTCCCACCCGCAGCTGTCCCAGGCGGAGGGTGGCGGCCGCCCCTCGCTGGTGCAGCGCTCGAGCCTGGCGACCGGGGTGTCCGCGGCTGCCGACTTGGTGCCGGCCACCCGAGTGGGGGTCTCAGCCTCCGCGCCGGCGCGCGTGCTGCGCCGGGCGGTGCTCGTCCCGGACCCGTCCGCGAGGCACCGTGCTATCCCGCCGGGCGGCTCCGCGGGAGAGGCCCGTGCCTCCGAGCAGGGCCTGTCGCCGGTGCTCCGGCTGGCCCCGCCCGCCGTCGGAGCGGCGTCGACGCCGGCGCAGGCCGGTGCGCGCAGCGCCGGGGCCGTACCTGGTCGAGCAGCGAGGCCTTCCGTTGGTGCGGCTCCAGCGGGTGGCGTCGGCGAGGCCTCGCCGGTCCGCCCGGTGGCGGTGCCGGTGCGTCGCCGTCCCGCCGTCCCGGCGATCGGGTCGCCGGCGAGTCTGGCCGGCACGTCCGCCGGCCTCGCTCCGGCCCTCGCCGGTGTCGTGCGCCGCGCCCTGTCCGCCACCTCGACGTCGTCGTCGGGCGCGATCCATGGCGCGCTGGCGTCCAGCAGTTCGTCCAGCAGCTCGTCCAGCAGGGTCCAGGGAGGTCCCGTGCCCAGCTCCGCACTGTCCGGCGCGTCGGGCGGTCACCGTGCTCACCATCCCTCAGCGGTGCCCGACCACGTGCGGCGGTTCCTGGACGGCGACCCCGCTGCCGGCGCCATGCCCTCCGACATCGGCGCCGACCTGTCGGTGCCGGCGGCACCGACGCCACGCGAGTTGACCGACGCGATCCTGGCCGACCCCGAGTCGGTGGCCCGCCTGGTCGACGTCGTCGGGGACGCGGTGGAGCGCAAGATCGTCCGCGACCTGGTCCGGCAGGGCCGGGCCCCCTACCCGGGGATGGTGTGACGTGGCGGCGACCAGCGACACCAAGGCCTTCCTCGAGGTCGAGACCGGGGAACGCATCCCGTGCCTGTTCAACCCTTCCGAGCTCGCGCTGACGCGCAGCAACTCCTGGAACGCCGGCGGCCGCCCGGGCCGGGCTGTGCCCACGCTGGCCTTCGGCGGCTCGCGCAACGGGGAGCTGCGCCTCGAGCTGTTCTTCGACACCACCGACACCGGTGAGGCGGTGACGTCGCACACCGGCAAGCTGGTGGCGCTGATGGACGTCGACTCCTCCCTCAAGGGCAGCGACGAGAACAGTGGCAACGTCCGGCCCCCCACGGTGATCTTCCACTGGGGAGACCTGCACTCCTTCCGCTCCGTGGTCGCCGACCTCGCGGTCCGCTTCACCTACTTCTCGGCCACCGGGGTGCCGCTGCGCGCACGGGTGAACCTCCTGCTGCGCCAGTACGAGCCCTCGCAGGCGTTCGGGCCGCAGAACCCGACGTCCGGCACCCCCCGCCCGCACCGAGTGCACCGGGTGGCGCCGGGGGAGACCCTGGACCGCATCGCCGCCCGCTACTACGGCGACTCCAACGCCTGGCGGGACATCGCCTCGGCCAACGGCATCGAGGACCCGCTCGCGGTGCGGGCCGGCACCCTGCTGTCGGTGCCGAGGAGGGTGACGTGACCGTCCCCACCGCGATCGGCACCGAGGTCGCAGACCTCTCCCCGGTCGTCAAGATCAACGGTGCCGAGCTGTCGCTCGACCTCGTGGTGGCGCTGCAGAGCGCTCGGGTCGAGCTCGGCCTGCGCCAGGTCGGGCGGGTCGAGCTGACCTTCCTCGACGAAGGGCTCGCGCTGCTGCAGAAGCACGCGAGCCTGTTCAAGCTCGGTGCGGAGCTCGAGGTCGCCGTCGACGCCGCGTCCCCGGTCAAGGTCTTCTCCGGGCTCGTCACCGGCGTCCAGGTCGACCAGCACACCTTCTCGGACGGTCTCCTGCCCTACGTCACCCTGGTGGCCTCGGACCGCTTGCACGAGCTCGCCTTCGGCCAGCAGCCGATCACGAAGGCCAAGGTGAGCCTGGCGAACGTCGTCAAGCAGATCGCCTCGGCCGCCGGGCTGACGGCCAAGGTGTCCGGCCTGCCCACCTTCCAGCTCGACCAGGTCACCATCACCGAACCGCCGCTGCGCTACCTGGACCGGCTCGCCGACCTCTACGGCGTGGAGTGGTGGGCCGAGGACAAGACGCTCAACGTCGCCGCTCCCGACGGCGGTGGTCAGTTCTCCGTCGAGGTCGGCGCCGACGTCGCCCAGCTGTCGTTCGAGACCCGGGACACCGGGCCGGGCAAGGTGACGCTGACGGGCTGGGACCCGGGCACGAAGGAGGTCCTGACGGGGACGCCGTCGACGACCAGCGTGCGCCCGGTCGCCGACCTCGCCGTCACGGACGCCCAGGAGAGCACCATCGACAGCAAGCGGCCGCTGGCCGCCCGCGCGACGCGGGTGACCGAGGCCGAGGATGCCAAGGCGCAGGCGCAGGCCGCGACCGACGCGAGCCGGCGGGACCGCACCGAGCTGCGGCTGCAGCTGCACGGGATCTCACCAACGGTCAAGCCCCGCACCACGGTGAAGCTGCAGGGCGCCGGCCCGTTGAACGGCACCTACCCCGTGGCCGCGGTCACCCACCTCTGGGACAGCGCCGGGGCGCGAACCCGCCTGGTGGCCGGCCCGCGACGGCCGACGGGGCTCGCCAGCGTGCTCGCGGCCGGCGCCGGTGCGGCCGTGCCGGCGGGCGGACTCGCCGGGGTGCTCCTGGTCGGTGTGGTGAGCTCGCTCAACGACCCGAACGGGTGGGGTCGGGTCAAGGTGAAGCTGCCCACGCTGGGCGGCATCGACGTCGGGTGGGCGCGCGTCCTGCTGCCCAGCGGCGGCCCGGACCGCGGCCTCGTGGTGCCGCACCAGGTGAACGACGAGGTCGTCGTCGGGTTCGAGGAGGGTGATCTGGAGCGCCCGGTCGTGCTCGGCGGCGTGCACGGCGGCAAGGACAAGCCACCGGCGCAGACCAAGGCCGAGTCCGGCAAGGCCGAGGTCGCGGGCTTCGTGACCACGGGGAAGCACGCGCTCCTCCTGGACGACTCCGCGACCCAGGGCAAGAACGGGCTGCGCTTCGACCACGCCAAGAAGCACCTGGTGCACGTGACCGACACCGGCATCGCCATCACCGCCGAGCAGGGCCAGCCGATCAAGCTGACCGCCGGCCAGTCCTCGATCGAGATGGACGGCAAGGGCAACGTGACCATCAAGGGCATGAAGGTCACGATCGAGGCCCAGCAGGCCTTGGAGGTCAAGGGCCTGCAGGTCAAGGCCGAGGCGCAGACGACGATGCAGCTGCAGGCGCAGGCCACCGCCGAGCTCAAGGCCAACGCCTCGGTCACCGTCGAGAGCTCGGGCCAGACCGCGATCAAGGGCGGGATCGTCCAGATCAACTAGCCGGGCCCCGATCGAACAGCCGCCGACGCGGTGATCGATCGGACGCACCACCAGATTCACGAGCGGTCGCACGAGAACGACGCAGAACGGCAGAAGGACGGTGTGTTGTGGTGGAGGATGCGCGGGTGCCTGAGCCCACTCGCCCCGCGGACCCGCCGGTGCCGCCCCCGGTCGCAGGCGGTGCCTCCCGGCTGCCCGCCGCCCGGACCGCCGGCGCCGAGGTGGTCAGCGGCGCGATCGACTTCATCGGCCGAGGCTTCGCCTGGCCCATGGGCGTCGACCACCGGGGCGCCATCCGGCTCACCCAGGGCGCAGCCGACCTGGACTCCTCGCTGCGCCTGGTGCTCGTCACCGCGCCGGGGGAGCGGGTCATGCGCCCGGACTTCGGCTGCAAGATCCACGACCTGGTCTTCGAGCCGGTGAACGCGAACACGCTGGGGCTGATGGCCGAGGCCGTGCGCGAGGCCCTGGCCCGCTGGGAGCCCCGCGTCACCGTGGAGTCCGTCGACCCGGTCCCGGACGTCAACGACCCGGCGCTGGTCCGCATCCACGTCACCTACCGGGTCCGCGCCACCAACGACCGACGCAACCTGGTCCACCCGTTCTACGTCATCCCGCAGGAGGGATCCTGATGGCCCTGCCGGCGCCGAACCTCGACGACCGCCGCTTCCAGGACCTCGTCGACGAGGCCAAGCGGGCCATCCCGCGGCACTGCCCGGAGTGGACCAACCACAACCTCAACGACCCCGGCGTCGCGCTCATCGAGCTGTTCGCGTGGATGAGCGACCAGCTGCTCTACCGGCTCAACCAGGTGCCCGACCGGCTCTACACGCACTTCCTCAACCTGGTCGGCATCGAGCCGTTCCCGCCGGGTGTCGCGCGCACCGACCTGACCTTCTGGCTGTCCACCGCGCTGGACCAGGTCGTCACCGTGCCGGCCGGCACCAGCGTGGCCACCGACAGCGACGCGGAGGGCACCGCGGTGGTCTTCACCACCACCGAGGACCTCGCCATCGCCCCGCCGCGGCTGAGCGCCGTCCGGACGGCCCCGAGCGCCGAGGCGTCCGGACGCGACGTGGCCGAGGACGTCCGCCTCGGGGTCGCGGTGCCCTGCTTCCCCAGCGATCCACTCACCCCGGGAGAGGGCCTCTACCTCGGCTTCGCCGAGCCGATGGCCGGCTCGGTGCTGCAGCTCACCGTGAGCGCGAGCGCCGAGGGCATCGGCGTCGACCCCAAGGACCCGCCGCTGGCCTGGGAGGTCTGGGCCGGCGAGGGGTGGCTGCGGGTCGCCGTGCTCGAGGACGAGACCGGTGGGCTCAACCGGGACGGCCGGATCGTCCTGCTGCTGCCGCAGGTGCACGAGGCGCTCACCGTGGGCGGGGTGCGGGCGCACTGGCTGCGCGTCGTGCTGCTCGAGCCGCGGCCGGGCCAGCCGATGTACCAGCGCTCGCCGCAGCTGAGCTCCCTGCAGGTGGCCACGATCGGCGGCACGGTGCACGCCGAGCACGCCGAGCAGGTGGCGCCCGAGGCACTCGGGCGCTCCGACGGCCGGCCCGGCCAGGTCTACCGGACCTCCCGCTTCCCGGTGCTGGCCCGGCGCGGGGAGGAGCGCGTGCTCGTGCGCGAGGGCGGGCAGGTGAGCGGGTGGACCGAGGTCGCCGACTTCAGCCAGAGCGGGCCGGCCGACCGGCACCTGGTGTGGGACTCGGCCACCGGCGAGGTGCGCTTCGGACCGGCCGTCCGCTACGCCGACGGCAGCGTGGTCCGGCACGGTGCCGCCCCGGCCGACGGCGCCGAGATCTCGGTGACGTCGTACCGGGTCGGTGGCGGCGCGCAGGGCAACGTCGGTGCCGGCACGCTCACCCGGTTGCGCACGCCGGTCCCCTACGTCAGCGGGGTGACGAACCTGCTGCCGTCCAGCGGCGGCGTCGACGCCGAGACGGTGACCGAGGCCAAGGCGCGTGGGCCGCTGACGCTGCGCACCGGCATGCGCGCGGTGACCGCGGGGGACTACGAGCGGTTGGCGCAGCAGGCGTCGGTGGAGGTGGCGCGCTCGCGCTGCCTGCCCCCCTCGGTGGCCGGCGGCCCGGTGCGGGTGCTGGTGGTCCCGCAGGTGCGCAAGCCCGCCGCCGAGCACGGCATCGACGACTTCGCGCTGGACGACACGCTGCTGGGGCAGGTGCGCACCTACCTGGACGAGCGCCGGGTGGTCGGCACCGCGCTGGAGATCGGCACGCCGTACTACCAGGGCGTGTCGGTGGCGGCCCTGCTGCTCAGCAGCGCCGGCCGCCCCCCGGCCCTGGTGCGCCAGCGCGCCGTCGACACGATCGCCGCCTACCTCAACCCGTTGACCGGCGGTGCGGACGGCACCGGCTGGCCCTTCGACGCCGACCTGACCACCGCCGTGCTGGCGCAGCTGCTCGAGTCGGTCGACGGCGTCGAGCGGGTCGAGGAGCTGCTGCTGTTCGAGTACGACCTGCGCACCCGTCGCCGGCTCGGTCCGGGCCGCGACGTGCTGCGCCTCGAGCCGCACAGCCTCTTCCTGTCCGCCGCTCCCAGCGTGGTCGTGCGATGAACGTGCCTGCCCTGCCCGGGCCGGCCGGCACGTCCCGCCGGCGGTGGCTGGTGGACCAGATGCCCGTCGGCATGCTGGAGGACGAGTTCTTCGTCCGCTTCCTGTCCATCTTCCAGGAGCTCGCGGACACCTACGTCGACGCGATCGACTCGGTGCCGGCGTCGGTGGACCTCAGCGTGGCGCCGCCTGCCTTCGTGCGCTGGCTCGGCGGCTGGATCGGCCTGGACTCGGTCGATCCGGGTCTGCCGGTGGCGGCCCAGCGAGCCTGGGTGCGCGACTACGGTGAGGTCCTCGCCTGGCGCGGCACCCGACGCGGTCTGGAGGGCCTGCTGCGCCTGCTCTCCGGCGGTCCGGCCGCGGTCGAGGAGGGCGGCGGGGCCTACGCCGAGGGCGAGGCGCCGGCGCAGAGCCCGGCCTGGGTGCGCCTGGAGGTCGCCTCCACCGGACTTCTGTCGGAGGAGGACTTCGTGCGGCTGGTCCTCGACGAGGTCCCGGCGCACGTCACGGTCGAGCTGGTCGTGGGCGGCAGGCGCGTCCTGCCGGAGGTGGTCGAGACCCTGCCGGCCGCCCTGCTCTCCGGAGGTGTGGTGTGAGCGTGCCCGAGCCACGTGACGTCCCTGGCTCCGACAGCCCGTCGGAGGCTTCGAACGGCCACGGCAGCCACGGCGCGGGGGAGTCGTTGACCAGCGTGCTGCTGCCGGAGCAGCCCGGCACGGTGGTGGGGATCCCCGGCGACGGCGCCGCCGTCGTCGGCGTGCCCGACGCCTCGACCGCGGGCCCGCTGCTTTCCGGCGACACGTCGGTGCTGCCGGCAGTGCCGTCGGTGCCGGCCGCGCCCCCGCTGCCGGTGCAGCAGTCTGGCAGCGCGCCGGGGGCAGCGGCCCTGCCCGGTGAGGACGTCCCCGAGCTGGTCGGGTGCCCCGGGTGCGGGCGCAGCAGCTGGATCCACACCCGCCGCCGCTCTAGCGAGGACTTCTGCCCCGAGTGCGACTATCCGCTGTTCTGGGCCCGTGGCCGCGTCCTGCGCGCCGACGGGGACTCCGACGGCGCCTCGGTGCGACGGCTGCCCGGCACGGCCGGTCGCACCACGGTGGCCACCCGCCCCTGCCCGAGCTGCTCCGAGCTCAACCCGCTGGGCAACGTCACCTGCCTGCGCTGCGGCTCGCTCATGGACCCGGTCGTCGAGGTCCTGCCCGAGCCCGAATCCGAGCCGGTGCCCGTCGCGGTGGCGGCGCCGGAGCCGGCGCCCAGCTTCCCCTGGTGGTGGGCGCTGGGCATCTCGGCCGCGTGCGCGTTGATCCTGTGGGTGCTGTTCCTCGTCAGCGGATGAGCTGACGGGTCGACCCCACCCGTGAAAGGTTAGGGGGGGGGTAGGGGAAACCAACACCCACCCGAAACAAAAACGGCGCGGGGGGGGGGGGGG